>NZ_JBHWVO010000048.1:0-20761 GCF_042736635.1 Streptomyces sp. NPDC060035 | reverse complement strand
ACCTTTAAAAACCCCCCTTGGGTCGGCGCCTGCGTCTGTTTTTAATACTCCCCCCAAGACTGTGCCCTGACGGGGGGGTTTTTTTTTGGGGGCGCCCCCCCCGCGGGGGGGGGGGCGGCCGGCTGGCTCACACCTTCCGGTAGCCGTACGCGTCCGCGGCGGCCGCCTCCACCGAGGCCAGATCGCCCCCCGCCGATGCGGTCACCAGTGCGGCGACCGCACCCTCGACGAACGGAGCGTCCACCAGTCGGGCACCGCCGGGAAGTTCGTCACCCGCGGCCAGCATGGCCTTCACCGTCAGCACCGCGCTCCCGAGATCGACGAGCAGTGCGACCCCCGCGCCCCTGTCGACCGACCTGGCCGCCTCGGCGATCAGCTCGGCGCTGGTCCCGAGTCCTCCGGCAGAGGTGCCCCCGGCCGCTGCGACGGGGGCGGTCGCCCCACCGGCCGCCAGCTCCTTGGCCAGCTCGACGACGGCTTCGGCCACCGGGCCGCTGTGCGAGACCAGCACGATCCCGACCTGTTTCTCCTCGCTCACGCGTCTCCTCCGCCGCTCGTGTCCGCGGCCTCGGCGAGCGCCGCGACCAGTAGTGCGGCCGATGTTGCGCCCGGATCCTGATGTCCGATGCTGCGCTCGCCCAGATAGCTGGCCCTGCCCTTGCGTGCCTGCAACGGCACGGTGGCCAGCGCGCCTGCCTGTGCCGCGTCCCGGGCCGCCCCGAACGACATCTCCAGCGCTTCGACAGCCGGCAGCAGCGCATCGAGCATCGTCTTGTCCCCGGCCTGCGCACCGCCCAGCTGAGCGACAGCAGCGACGCCCGCACCGAGTGCTTCGACCAGTTGACCGCGTGTCACCTCGGCCGCCTCGCCCAGCGCCTTTCCGGTACGCCGCAGCAGCGTCCCGTACAACGGCCCGGACGCCCCGCCCACCGTCGAGATCAACTGCCGGCCCGAGAGCGTCAGCACGGCCCCGGGCGTTGCGGGCGGTTCCTTCTGCAGCGCCGCGGTCACCGCGGTGAAACCGCGCTGCATGTTGCTTCCGTGATCGGCATCCCCGATCGCGGCGTCGAGATCGGTCAGTCGGCTCGCCTCACGCTGGATGGCCGACGCGGTGGCGGCCATCCAACGACGGAAGAAGTCGGTGTCGAGCACTTGATCTCCTGTTCCCTCACGCACGTCGGGCGGCAGTTCACCGGCCCCAGCGGAGCGCAGATGTCTGCACCGGCGCGTCCCAGAGCCGTAGCATCTCCTCGTCCACCTGACAGAGCGTCACCGAGCAGCCCGCCATGTCGAGCGACGTCACGTAGTTCCCCACCAGCGTACGAGCCACGGCCACGCCCCGCTCGGACAGCACCCGGTGCACCTCGGCATTGAACCCGTACAGCTCCAGCAGTGGTGTCGCACCCATCCCGTTCACCAGGGCCAGCACCGGACCGTTCGGCCGCAGATCCTCCAGCACCGCATGGACCGCGAAGTCGGCGATCTCTCCCGACGTCATCATCGGACGCCGCTCCCGTCCCGGCTCGCCGTGGATTCCGATGCCCAACTCGAGCTCGCCACCGGGGAGATCGAAGGTCGGGCTGCCCTTCGCCGGTGTGGTCACCGCGCTGAGCGCCACCCCGAAACTCCGCGAGGACTCGTTCACCTGCCGTGCCACCGCCTCCACCCGTGCCAGCGGCGCACCCTCGTCGGCGAGTGCACCGGCGATCTTCTCGACGAAAAGCGTCGCACCCGTGCCCCGGCGGCCCGCCGTGAACGTGCTGTCGGTCACCGCCACGTCGTCATCGACCAGGACCCGGGCGACCTGAATGCCCTCCTCCTCGGCGAGCTCGGCCGCCATGTCGAAGTTCAGGACGTCACCTGTGTAGTTCTTGACGACGAACAGCACCCCCGCGCCACTGTCGACCGCGGCAGCGGCCCGTACCATCTGGTCGGGCACAGGGGAGGTGAAGACCTCACCGGGGCACGCGGCGGACAGCATTCCCGGCCCGACGAACCCCGCATGCAGCGGTTCATGCCCGGACCCGCCGCCGGAGACGATCCCCACCTGTCCGGCCACCGGCGCGTCGCGCCGTACGACCAGGCGGTTCTCGACATCCACGGTGAGCTCGGGGTGGGCGGCGGCGATGCCGCGAAGGGCGTCGGCGACGACGGTCTCCGGCACGTTGATGAGCATTCTCAACGGTATCTCCCAGCAAGGCTATCAGAGGGGGCTCTGGCCAGGGTTTTTGCAGGTCAGATGCCACGGCGCGGGTTGTTGGTCTCGGCGGTCTGTGACCCTCAAGGGCGTGTTCTGGCGGGGCTGATGCTGACTCAATGCTGACTTTACTGACGGGTCGTCACTGAATGGTGAAGGCTGGATGGTGGCTGGTCGCCTACGGCGGGATGGTTCGCTGTACGTCCCGTGCATCCTGACGATCGATAGCTGTGAGTGCAACAACACTGCTGGAGCGGGCCCGCATGGCGTGTGTGAGCCGGCGCGGATCGTTCAGACCGCATCCCCAAACGCGATCAGTGTGATCACGTCCTCTGTTGGGCGAACATCTCCGAAGGACCGACGAGCGCGGGACCGATGCTGTCTTGATCACTGGCACGGTACTGCGGTCGTTGCCTTGGCGCCCGGTGGCTGCAAATTGCCAAGCGGTCGGCGAACTGAGCCGGGCCGTACCGCCGTTCGAGTAAAACCCGCGCGTGCGCATGCGCGTCCTTGGTGGCGACCCCCCTGAGACGCTCACCTCGCGCGACAGTCTTGCCTACGCCTTGTTCAGCTCGGGCCGCATTAGCGAGGCCCTACCTATGCTGGAGGCGACACCCGGCGACAGGAAGCGGGTCCTCGGCCCCGACGCGCAGGACGCCATCACGCGCAGCAACCTCGCCACCGCGTACCAGGAGGCTGGCGTGCCTTCCCGCGCCCTGGCGCTGTTCGAGCGAACGCTTCAGGATTGCGAGCAGTTGCTCGGCCCCGACCACCCCGAAGCCCTGGCTGCCCGGCAGAACCTGGCGGGCATCTACAGGGCAACCGGCCGCTATGAGGACGCGCTCGCCTTGTTCGAGTTGCTCTCCCACGAGAACGAGCGACTGCTCGGCCCCGACCACCCGGACACCCTCGCCGCCCGCAGTAACCTGGCCGCCTTTCTGGCCGCCGCTTACTGGGAAAGGGGAGACATCGATCAACAATCTCGCTGGTGCCTATCACCGGGCGTGGCGTTTGGAAGTGGCAATCGCGCTGTACGAGGACACCCGGGCTCGGCGGACTCGCGTACTAGGTTCGCACCACCCAGACGTGCTGGCGTCCCGTAGCAACCACTCCGGCGTGTATCTGGACTCCGGCCGTCGTGAGGAGGCGATCACCCTTTCTCGCAAGTTGCTGAGGCAGTGTGAGGAGACCTTGGGCGAGACAATCCGTCGATCAGGGCACGCGTCACCTGCTGGGCCGTCAGGTTGCCGCCACGGACATCTGCGACGGGTTCGCCGGTGTGGACGGTGGTGCCGACCGGGATTCGCAGCACCACTACGGCGTCGGCACGCGTCGCCGCCGCGACCAGACGACGTAGGTCCAGCTGCTCGACCAAGCTCGTGGGGCCGGGCCAGACCACGGTGGAGCGCACGGGCGGCAGAGAGTAAGGCGTCGTACCGGCAGCGGTTGGGGCGTCGGATTCGGCGCGCGGGTAGAAGGCTTCGAGGACAGCTTGCCCTTGGGCCGCTGTGCTCGCGAGTACGTGCGCAAGCTGGATCGCCCTGAAGGCGCGGAGCTGGAGTGTGCGCATCATGGCGAGCGAGGCCACCGCGCCAGCTCCCGTGGCGGCGGGGACGACCAGAGAAACCGTGGTCTGCGAGCCGATGGTGAGCGTCGCACCGACCGCGAGGCGGCGACCGACACCACTCACTACGGGAAGACCGTCGCCACAGCCTGGGACCGGCTGCACCCGCTACTGGTCCGGCGCTCGGCTTGGGCCGACTACCCCAAAGGAGAGCTACCGGCTCATTGAAGGCACCGTCATCCGCCTTCAGGTCGACCACCTTCGTGGGGACCGCAGTCCCAGGCCGGTCTGGCTGTGGTGGTCGGGCACCGCTGCTACTGCCGGTGACGTGGGCCGGCTCTGGCAGGCGTTTCTGCGCAGATTCGATCTTGAGCACACCTTCAGGTACTCAAGCAGACAATGGGGTGGACCACTCCCAAACTCCGCGAGCCGGCCGCCGCCGACCGCTGGACCTGGCTCGTCATAGCTGCCCACGCCCAGCTCCGCCTTGCCCGGCCCCTCGCAGAAGATCTCCGCAATCCTTGGGAACGGCCCGCGCGCCAAGGGCGCCTCACACCCGCACGCATCCCTCGAGGATTTCGCCGCCTCCACAGGAAGACCCCTCAGCTGGCCGACGCACCGAAATCCACCATTGCAGGCCTCGGCCGACCAACCGGCACGAAGAACAGGCACCCTGCACGTGTGCACCCCGTCGGGAAACAGGGCAGACCAGACCCAGCCACTGTCGTCATAATCAGCACGACTGGATAAACGTCAAGCTTAGCCATCAGCGTCTTCCGCCAGGACGGCCAGACCAACATCGCCGCCGCCCTCCGCCACACCGGCCGCGACTACCTCCGGCCACTACGAACCCTCGGCTTCACGTGATGAACCCGGACAGATCCCGATCACGTAATGACCCTGGGCAGAGGGCGGCCTTGGTAGGACCGCCCCGCCACGATGTTCTACAGGTTCGAAAGGGATCCGTCGCGTTGCGGGGGAATCGCCACGCCGTTCTGCTGGAGGGCGACGGTACGCGCCGGGGAGGGAATGCGGATGCCCTCCACGTGGTAGCGCTTGTGCAGCCGCTTGATGAACTCGTGCTTGATCCGGTATTGGTCGCTGAACTCACCCACGCCCAGGATTACGGTGAAGCTGATCCGTGAGTCCCCGAACGTGTGGAAGCGGACGGCGGGTTCATGCTTGGGCACCGCGCCTTCGACCTCCGTCATGACCTCGGTCACGATCTCGGCGGTGACGCGCTCCACGTGCTCCAGGTCGCTGTCATAGGCCACGCCGACCTGCACGGTGAGGGTCATCTCCTGTTCCGGGCGGCTGAAGTTGGTCATGTTGGTGCTGGAGAGCTGGTCGTTCGGGATGATGACGAGGTTGTTGGAGAGGTTGCGTACGACGGTGTTGCGCCAGTTGATGTCGACGACGTAACCCTCCTCCCCGCTGGTGAGACGGATGTAGTCGCCGGGCTGGATCGTCTTCGAGGCGAGGATGTGGATGCCCGCGAAGAGATTGGCGAGCGTGTCCTGGAGAGCCAGGGCGACCGCGAGACCGCCGACACCGAGGGCGGTGAGCAGCGGAGCTATGGAGATGCCCAGGGTCTGCAGAACGACCAGGCAGCCTATGGCCAGGACGACGACGCGGGTGATGTTGACGAAGATCGTGGCCGATCCGGCGACACCAGAACGGGACTGCGTGAGCGCCCGCACCAGGCCGGTGATCACGCGTGCCGCGGTGATGGTCGCGGCGAGGATGAGCATGACCGTCAGGATCTCGTTGACGGCGTTGTTGACCCGGCCGGTCAGCGGCAGCGCCGCCGCGGCGGCCGCGACTCCGCCCGCGAGCGCCGCGATCGGCACCAGCGCGCGCAGCGCGTCGACGAGGACGTCGTCCCCGCTCCACCGGGTACGGGTCGCGTGCTTGCTCAGCCAGCGCAGGAGGATGCGCAACAGGACGCCCGCCGCGAGCCCGACGGCCATCCAGACGCCCGCGACGATCCAGTCGTGAAGCGTGAGGTCCCGGTTCACCGGCTGCCTGCCGTCGTGCCGGGAAGGGGGCGTACGCCCAATATCTGATGTGTCGTCACCTTGCTGTCACCTGCTGCTCGAGTCCGGGATGTGCGGGGCCCGCCGTAACGACGAGTCGTTGACCGGCGGGGCTCGCTCATCTTGCTACATGCGCAGGGGCGCTTCGCGGCAGGGCCGCTCACGTCGGGCCATCTCCCCACGGGCACCGCCACGCACTTGCACCGCCTGCCAGTGCACTACTGGCGTACGTACTGGGAAGACGGCGTCGGACTCGCATGAGGCTCCCCTTCCGGGGTGGGGGTGAACGGCGTGGAAGGGATGGGCGATGATGTTCGGGAAGACGCAGTCTCGCTCGGTGCCATGGGTCTCGACAACCACGTGAATCACCAGCACTGTGCCTGCTCTGCTCTCCGGGCTCCCCTGCCACGCAACGGACATGGCGCCACGCCATTCATGAAACCGGCGAACCGGACGGTTGACGCCCGTCCCCTCCCATTCCAGAAGTGTCCGCGCGTTCGACCATCACGTCGCTTAAAGCCCCGAAAGGCGACCGCGTCCAGTGCCCCAGCACCACTCGTGTGCCCGACGAGGTGCCGGCGATCCAGCCGTCGAACCGCAGACGTGAACCATTCACAGCGGCAGAGTACGCCTCTGATCCCCTGTGACCTCGCCGGGCCTTAGCTGCGCACTCCACCGGCGGCCGCCCGTAACCTCTTTGACGTGCTGTCAGGAGCGCTGTCAGCAAAAGAATTTCGCACTCGCGATGAGAACAACACGCGCCTCGTGCGTATCCAAGGGCGGACGCGTCCCCCCGGGTGCAACACCAGCAACCGGCTCCGTACCCCCTACAGGAGGCGACGAGTTGAGTCACAGGCGAATAACCAAGCGGAAGGCCGTTATGGCGGGAGCCGCAGCGGTCGGCATTGCCGCGGCCGCCATCCTGCTCCCCCAGGCGTACGCCGGGCAGGACGGCGCCCAGTCCGGCGCGACGGCGCCCCGGACCATGAGCGCGGCTTCCGCCTCGGAGCTCCTCCAGCAGCTCGTAAAGCAGCTCGGCGACTCCTACGGCGGCGCGTACTACGACGCCGGCAAGCAGCAGCTCGTCGTGAACGTCGTGGGCAACGACAACGACATCAACGTGCAGGTCAAGAAGGCCGGCGCGGTGCCGAGAAGCGTCCAGAACAGCGCCGTGAAGCTGACCGCGGCCAAGAACACGCTGTCCCGGAAGGCCACCGTCCCGGGTACCTCCTGGGCACTGGACCCGAGGACCAACCAGGTCCTCGTCACGGCCGACCGCACAGTGGCCGGTGAGCGCTGGGACAAGCTCGAATCGGCGGTGGCGGATCTCGGGCCCGGCGTGGCCCGGATCAAGAGGTCCGCAGGCGAGTTCAAGACCTTCGCCGAAGGCGGCGACGCCATCTTCGGCGGTGGCGCACGCTGCTCACTCGGCTTCAACGTGACCACCCAGGACGGCAGTCCGGGCTTCCTGACCGCGGGCCACTGCGGCGTCGCGGCCGAGCAGTGGTCGGAGGAGGCCGACGGCCAGCCGATCGGCACGGTCCAGGAAGCGGTGTTCCCCGGCGAGGGCGACTTCGCACTCGTGACGTACGACGACCCCGCGACCGAAGCCCCGAGCGAGGTGGACACCGGCGACGGACAGACGGTCGCGATCACCCAGGCGGCCGACGCGGCGGTGGGCCAGGACGTCATCCGGATGGGCAGCACGACCGGACTGAACGACGGCCAGGTCACCGGCCTCGACGCCACGGTGAATTACCCCGAAGGCACGGTGTCCGGTCTGATCCAGACCAACGTGTGTGCCGAACCGGGCGACAGCGGTGGAGCACTCTTCACTGCGGACGGCACTGCGGTCGGCCTCACATCGGGCGGAAGCGGTGACTGCACTGCGGGCGGCGAGACGTTCTTCCAGCCGGTCACCACCGCTCTCGAAGCCGTCGGTGCCCAGATCGGCGACGGCAACGGCGCCGGCGACGGTGCGGAAAACGGCGGCGCCGGTGACGACAACGGCGCGGGCGGAGCGGAGGACGGCGGCGCGGGTGCCGACGGTGGCGCGGACGCGGGTGCCGACGGTGGCGCGGACGATAACGGTGGCGGCGACGCGGACGATAACGGCGGCGACGCCGGTGCTGACGGCGGCGCCGAAGACGGTGAGGACGCGGGTGCGAACGGCGGCGCGGACGACAACGGCGGCGTCGACGCAGGTGCTGACGGCGGCGATGAGGTCGGCGGCAACGACACAGGTGGTGACGCGACCGGCGACGGCGACAGCGCCCAGGTGAACTGAGGCAGCGCCCCCTGGAACCGGAGGGACCAGACCCGCAGCTGGCGGCGGAGCGCAGCGGGACGGGGGAGCGTCGAGTTTGCGGTAGGCGGTGAGCCATGCCCGATGGGTCCGGGCCAGTGTGACTGTGCACCCGAGTTTGCACCGTTCGCCAACTCGGGTGCACAACTGCTCGCCTCGAATCGAATGGAGGACGGACTGGTTACTTCGTGTCGGGTCGGTGTGGCGAAGTGTGTGCCGTGGTGTATCCGACGGTGTCGGGGGGTTCTCCGCGGCGGACCGAGCCGGGGGCGCGGGCGATGGGACGGCGGGGGCCGGTGGCGGAGGACAGTTGCCAGGGGACGCTGGTCACGGTCACCCCGGGGGTGAAGAGCAGGCGGCTCTTGAGCCAGAGGGCGGTCTGGTTGTGGAGGAAGTTCTCCCACCAGTGGCCGACGACGTACTCGGGGATGAAGACGGCGACGACGTCGAGCGGTCCGTCGCGGCGGATGGCGCGTACGTATTCCACCGCTGGTCTCGTGATCTCGCGGTAGGGGGACCGGAGCACTGTGAGCGGGACCTGGATATCGAACTCGTTCCACTGCCTGCGCAGGGTGGACACGGACTCCTGGTCGACCGCGACGGTGAGTGCTTCGAGGTGGTCGGGCCGGAAGGCTCTGGCGTAGGCGAGGGCTCGCAGGGTCGGCTTGTGGAGGGTGGAGACGAGCACGATGGCCAGGACCCGGGTGGGCGGGATGCTGTCCTGCCGCGGGTCGGTCACGGCGAGTTCGGCGGCAGTCCTGTCGTACTGCCGGCGGATGCCCCGCATCATCAGCCGTGAGCGTGTCGAGTCGCTGCCATGCCGGGGATGAGGCGTTGACCGTGCCCTGGATGAGAGAGGGGATTTGGGACCCTGTATCCAGCTGGGGCAGTTCGGCGGCTGCGTAGCGTTCCATGGTTGCCGCAGTGATCCGCTGGGCGAGGTCGCAGACGCGGGGGTCGCCGGGGTCGAGGTTGTGTGCGTGGTCGTAGTCGAGGAAGAGCTGCCGAAGCGCCGGGTCGGCCAGGCTCTCGGCCTGGTCGTGGAACACACCGGTCGCCCTGTCCGGGTGGGTGGCGAACACGAGGATCCACAGGTCGCGTTGCAGGTCCACCCATCGAGGCGTGAATCCCCAGCGGGCCAGGCGCTCCAGATGGGCGCCGACCTCGGTGGGCAGCGGGGACAGATGCCCGGCGGCGAGCTGCCGCAGACGCCCCCCGCGTTGCCCGCATGCTGCGGATGCAGTCGGCGACCTCGATGGGCTGAGCGAGCCGCTGGACGAGGGTTCCATGCGCGCCGGATTCCTGCTCACTCGACGTGCGGTCTCGGCTGGTGACCCGCGCGAGCTGCAGCGGATCTCCGACGCTGGGTACGACGAGGCCGGCAACGAGCTGGACCGGCTGCTGAAGGCGGTCCAGAGGCATCGCCCCTGAAGATCCGATCGGCCGCCGAGGCAGGGGGCGACCGTGCAGGCGCCGGACGTGACCGGTGCGGGATGCCAGGCATAGTGCCGGTCGTGCCGAAAGGCCGGGGCAGAGCTGTGCATGGGGACAGTCCGGTGCGGCGCGGTGTGCGCCGACCGGCGTATCCATGCAGGGCGGTCAGGCTTTTGGTTCCGGGGCGCTGCCCTTGATGGCCACATAGATGGTGTTGGTCGAGGTGCCGCCTCGCAGCGGATTGGGGAACTCCACCACGTGGGCGGCGGCGTTCTGGAAGCCGTTGGCGAGGAGGGAGACGAAGTCGTCGTCCGGCGGGTCGTTGGACCACAGTGCGAACACGCCTCCGGGGTGGAGGAAGCGAGTGAGGGCGCTCAGGCCCGCCGACTGGTAGAGAGCGGCATGGCTCGGGTGCAGCACATGGCGGGGGGAGTGGTCGACGTCCAGCAGAATGGCGTGGAAGAGGCGGCCCTCGGCTTGCGGGTCCAGCCCGCGGCCCTCGCGCACCATGGCGAAGAAGTCGCCCTGCACCAGCCGACAGCGGTCGTCCTTGCCGAGCGCCGTGCCGAGCGGCACCAGGCCGCGCCGGTGCCAGTCGATGACCTCGCCCAGGGTGTCGACGACGACCAGGGAGCGGACGTGGGGCTCCTCCAGCGCGGCGCGCGCCGTGTACCCGAGGCCGAGGCCGCCCACGGCGACATCGAGGTCGGGGTGGTGCGCGAGCGGGGCGAGGCCCAGTCTGGCGAGGGCGATCTCGCCCTCGGTGAAGAGGCTGGACATCAGGAACTCGTCCCCGAGCTTCACCTCGTACACGTCGTCTCCTGACAACGGTTCGCGCCGGCGCCGCAGGCTGATGTCGCCGATCGGTGTGGGCTTCCAGTCGAGTTCCTCGAAGCGGGTGGTCATGTGTGGGTCTCCTCCAGTCGGCGACGCCGTGTCACGCGTCGATGACGACGGGGATGATCAGGGGCTTGCGGCGGTGGGTCCGGAACGCCCAGGATGCGACGGCGCGGGCGATGACCTGTTCCAGCTGGTGCGCGTCTCCGACGCCCTCCGAGGCGGCCCTGGCCAGGGCCTTCTCGATCACGGGGATGACCGGCGCGTGGTGTCGTCGTGGACGAAGTCCGGGGGCTCCGCGAGGGCGCCCGTACCGGAGTCGACGATCGCACGACCTGCCAGGTGGAACGTCTTCGCCTCGGCCAGCGCCCAGGACAGCCCGAGCTGTGGCGGCCCAGGCACGACCGGCGGGTGCGCGGGGGAGAAGGACTGCAGATGCACGCTCGTCATCTGCTGACGCAACTCCCGCAACTGCGCGATGGCCGAGTCGCGTTCCACCTCCTGCTGAGCCCGCTCGGCTTGCCGGCGAGCCCGTTCCAGCTGCGCGCCCGAAGGCGCGGCAGCCCGTGGACGTGAACCGGAGCGTGTGGTGCGACTCGTACTGGTCCGGCGGCGCCCGCTACCCAGTGGGCTGGAGGCGTAGAGGGGCCCCATCCCGGACGAGAGTGTGGTCCGCCCGCCGCCCACATTCACCCTGGCCATCCTCGGCCCGACGGATGTTCGTACCCCTCGGGTCGGGACACGCACGCTCATTCCAGGCACGCCGACGCGAAATCCGAAGCCCATGGGCCTCCCTTCTGAGACGACGAGTCTGTCAGTACCCCGGCTCCGGAACGGGGGATTCGCGGCAGCCCAGGGCATCGAGAATGCGGGGCTTGCCGTGCCGCAACGTGCTTGGGCAAGGTCCTGGGTACTTGGGTTGTGGCCCTGCACTGGGCTCTGACTTGTGAGAGATCGGACGCGTGCGTCCTTTCCGCCTTCGTCGATCACCAGTGCGGGACTTAGCACCACCGGGCTGTTGAGGTGTGTCCCACAGGTAATCATGCCGTGGACTGGGCACTGTCTCACCGCTGACCGCCTTAACGGTCCGGTGGAGAGGGCCCAGGGGCCCGTAGGGGAAGAGGGGGCCGCGTGGCGAGTAGCCCGAGTCCCGGAGAGCCTCCGTCTGCGGATGGCGAGGTCATCCTTGGTGCGGACACGCACAGGGACGTCCATGTGGCGGCCGTGCTCTCCAGATTGGGGGTGGTCATGGACACCCGGTCGTTTCCTTCGACGGCGTTGGGCTGTGGCGAGCTCTGGGAGTGGGCAGGCCAGCTGGGCACGGTGCGCAGGGCTGGGGTGGCGGGGTCCGGCAGCTGTGGGGCAGCTCTATCGCGCTATCTGCTTGCTCGCCGGGTTGAGGTGTTCGAGGTGGGCCGGCCTGATCGCTCAGTTCGTCGACGGCGTGGTAAGTCGGACCCGGTGGACGCGCAGGAGGCGGCACGAGCTGTGCTCAGTGGTCGTGTCCAGTCCCGGGCCAAGGCTGGTGACGGTCCGGTCAGGTGCGGGGACCACAAACGATCAGCGGGTTGGTCACGCGGCCCGGGACTGAGAGCGACCCCGCCGGCGGTGTCGTTCACGCCGTACCCGGGCACGTTCCCGACGCTGCGCGGCCAGCACATCCGGGTGCCGGTTGTTCGCGTTGTGCCACCGGAGATACGCGTGCAACTACCGCCCTCGCCCTCCCCGCCGGCCGAACTATGATTCGGCCTCGGGCTTCCAAAATTCTTGGAGAGTACGCATGAGCGATGTGAGCACCGGCACCGGCAAGGTGGTCGTGAACAGGGCGATGTCGCTGGACGGCTTCATCGCCGGTCCTGGCCACGCGATGGACTGGATCGCCGAGTACCTGACTGCGGACGTGTTCCCGGAGGTCATGGCTGCCACAGGCGCCATGCTCGTCGGCCGGGGCACGTACGAGGTCGCCAAGCGTATGGCCGACCAGGACACCACCTACGACGGGGGAGCACAGTTCGTCCTCACCCACGAGCCTCCCGACGAACCGGACCCTACCGTCACGTTCCTCACCTGTGGGCTTGAGGAAGCCGTTGCCACGGCACGCAGCGCCGCGGGCGGCAAGAACCTGGAGATCCTCGGTGCCGACGTGGCCGCCCAGTGCCTGCAGCGCGGGCTCGTCGACGAGATCCTGGTGTATGTCCTACCGGTGCTGCTCGGCGACGGCGTCCGCTTCTCGCCCTCAAGCCTCGACAGGATCGACCTGGAACCTTTCAGCAACACCCAGTCGGGCGCCGTCACGATGCTCCGGTTCCGCGTGCGAAAGTAGGCGCGGCCCTCAAGCAGCTAGTGCGTTGACCACGGACGTTCGCCGGGTTTGAACAGGCGGCTTTGGCCCGTGGGTGTCCCCAGCGTTGTCGGCGTTCGCTGCGGGCCTTGGCGCGTTCGCGACGTTGTGCGGCCAGGACGTCGGGGTGGCGGGCATTGGCGTTGCGCCACCGCAGGTAGTCCTGGAGCTTGCGGGAGAGCACGGTGTGGTTCGGGTGGTCGGAGCTGCTCATGACGAAGTTGCGCAGGGGTCCGAACTGGGCCTCTCGATTGGGTTGGCCCACGACGCGCTTGTCGGCGTCAGGCACAGCTCGACCTTGTTCTTTTTCGCCCAGATCCGGATCGGCGGGGTCTTGTTCGCCGACAGGTTGTCCGTGATCACCTAGATGGGGGCGCCGTCGGGGCGGGCGGACCGGATCGACTTCAGTGCGGCGAGGCTGTGGTCGCCGCCTTTGCGGCGGCGGGTCACGCCCCACAGCTGGTCATCGCCGAGGCAATAGCAGCCGTGGAAGTACCGGATGCCGTGGGTGCGGTGATACGTGGCCGGCAGCCGATCCGGTTTCCTCTCCTGGGCCCAGCTGGAGCCGTGGCAGGGCCGGATCGACAGCGGTCCGAACTGGTCGAAGGCGAAACACCGGTTCGGAAAACGGCTGGTCACGTGCTCGATGCGGTCGAGTTTGGCGTCCTTGTCGGGTCGCTGAACCGACACTCCGCATCAGTCAGATCCCAAGGCTCATGAGGCCAGCCTGGTCCTAACACCACGCTCAGGTCGGGAGATGCGAGAAGCAGTGCCTGGTGCTCTGATCGTAAGGTTCGCCGGGTTAATGCTCGCAATCGAGTCGCTCGGCGGGTTGAATGCGAAGATAGTCGTGGAAATGAAGCACCGCGAGTAGTCCACCGTGACATCCACCCCAGAAGAGGCGGAATGACCGACAGCACGAAACCTCTGGTCGAGGCCATCGGCGGTCTTGATGCGCTCCGCCGCCTGAGCAACACCTTCTATGACGATGTCCTGGCGGATCCTTTGCTCGCGCATGTCTTTGCCAACTTCGGCCGCACCCATAGCGAGCACGTCGCCGTGTGGCTCGCCGAGGTCTTCGGCGGCCCGACCCGGTTCACTGACGAACTGGGTGGCCACCAGGCTTTGCTGCGCGCCCACCTCGGCCTGTCGATCACCGAGGAGCAGCGCCTGCGCTGGATGGAGCTGATGACAGGTGCTGTCGAGAAGGAACTCCCAGACGACGAACTGCTGCGGTGCCGTGTCATTGAATACTTCGACTGGGGCACCAAGATCGCCCGCGAAGTGTCAGCTGATCCGGTCGGCACCAACGTCGGTGACCCCGGCCCCACGCCCCGGTGGGGCTGGAACGGACTGGCCTGATTCTTTGCCCTCTGCTCTCCGTGTGAAGCACCCTGGGCTCGGTGAACACGTGCGGCAAACGCCCTCCGGTCACAGAAGCTCGGGGCAGAGGCAGCCCGTAGTGCTCACCGATGATCCGGTAGGCGGTCGCAATCCCGTGTCTTCGGACGCATCATCCCGGTAGACGCCATGGGGGAATGCGACGAAACCGGCCTCCGCGCCCAATCGTCGACTGATGGGGTGATCAACGTCCCTGGTGCCGTACTCCCGGAGCATCCAGTCGGTCCTCCCGCCTGTTCGGGCAGGAAGAGGTGGGCGGCGGTGACGAGGGTGACGTGGCGGTGCCAGCCGGTGAATGAGGCGGAAACGCGATATTCCAGTGGTTTCCGGGGAGTTGGGGTGAGCTGGGGCAGGTGATCGAGATGGGCACGCAACTCTGCACGGCCATCAACGCCGCCCGGCGCCCCTGCGTCTCCCTTCCCGCAGTCGGCCCCGGCCGGCTGGTGGTACTGACCGTCGCCGCATTGCATGGGCCTCGACCACGGCTCGGCCTGGACCCGCCAGACCAGGAGCAGACGCCGACGGCGCAGATGGCCGAAAGCTGCTCACACGGTCCGTAGCCCCGCTCTGGTGCGGCGCCTGGTGGGGAGCCCTCTCGTACGGCGTAGTTGATGGCCGCGCCTCACGGTCGGGAGCATGAGGCGCAGCCGCTGATCACCTGCTGGTGCTCCGCTAGATCTCGTCGCGTACGGCACGCAGGGAGCGAACAGCCGGGACCGCCTTTTTGGACAGTGCCTGGATCCGGTCCATGAGGAACCCCAGAAAAGTGACCTGTCCTCGCCCCCCATGGGGAATGCCGCCCAACCCGCGAGTTCCGGCTTCGGAGCAAAGAAACGTTCTTCGCCTGCTGGTAGTGCAGGCATCACCGCGTCGCTGGCCTGCGTAAAACATGGCCACGTATGGCTCGTTGGAGCCGTCGGCCCGGGCATGGTCCGGATCCTGTCCTCAGCGGGACGAGCCTGGTCATCTGTCGACGCAGCCCGGTACAGCGTCGCCACGCCGAGCACCGCGCCCATCCCTCGGCGCGTGCTCTGCTCCAAGCGGATGCGTCGGCCCGTCGAGTGCTACATCGAGGTGGGCGTGTGCGGGGAGCGGAGTACGAGCAGGGTGATCTCGCTGGGGGCGAAGACGCGGAACGGCGGGCCCCAGAAGCCGGTGCCGCGGCTGGTGTAGAGGAGGGTGCGGGGGCCGTGGCGGCTGAGGCCGGCGAGGGCGGGCTGGTCGATGCGGACGAGGTGGTGGAAGGGCCAGATCTGGCCGCCGTGGGTGTGGCCGGAGAGCTGGAGGTCGACGCCGTCGGCTGCCGCCCGGTCGACGAACTTGGGCTGGTGGGCCAGGAGCAGGACGGGCAGGTCGGGGTCGGCGCCGTTCAGGGCTCCGGCGAGGTGGGCGCCGTGGCCTGCCAGGCCGGAGGACTCGGCGGTGACGTCATCCACGCCGGCGACCACGAGAGTGTCGCCTCCGCGTTCGAGCAGCAGATGGCGGTTACGCAGCGGCTCCCAGCCCAGCTCGTCCATCAGGTCGACCCAGCCCTGGGCCTCGCTGTAGTACTCGTGGTTGCCGGTGACGTATACACGGGCCCGGGTGGCCCGCACGGTTCCGAGTGGGGCGGCCTGCGCGCGGCGGCGTTCGGCCGTGCCGTCCGCGATGTCACCCGCGTGGCAGACCAGGTCGGCTTCCAGGGTGTTCACCTTCTCGCATACCTGTGCAGACCAGCGAGTGCGATCGAGGGGACCGTAGTGGGTGTCGGTGATGAGGACGACGCGGAAGCCGTCCAACCCGGCACCCAGCCGTGGGAGTTGCACGTCGAGTCGGCGCACGCGCGCGGCACGCGGCGGGCTTCTGCGTACCCCCAGGTGAGTAGTACGGCGGTTATGCCGAGGACGACCCAAGTGACCATTCGAGCCCGGTCCTGACTCTCGCCGACGCCGGCCACGGTCGGGACGAGCCGCAAAGGGACGCCTAGCAGAATGGACCAGGCGAACAGAACCCAACTGGTGCCCAGCAGGGTGTCACCGACGATCGCCGCCCGGTCCTGCTGGCGGCGGCCGTGGCCGCGCACCATCGCGAGCGGCATGCCGACGAGGCCGAGGGCGAACAGGGCGGTGCCGGCGAGCGTGACGGGCAGCGGCCAGTGCTGGCCGCTGTGAAGGAGCACCCAGCAGGGCACGGCCCACAGCAGGACGGGGGCGATCAGGGGGATGTAGCGCATCAGGCGGTGCAGTCGGCTCTGCCGCGGCGCCTGCGCTTCAGCGTCGGTAGGTCGGGTGTCGCTGGAGTCGGTCACGCTTCCCCTCACAAGCCAGGCTGCCGTCCCGCGCACTGTATCCGGTTGCCCTGGGGCCGGTCGGACCGGCGTTGATGGGTGCGGCCCCTCTGGAAACCGTCACGTCCGCATGCACGGTCATCCGGGCTGTCGGCATATCTGGCTCCGGACACTGGCTCAGCCCGTGACCAGTTCCGAACCCGGCATCACGCCGCTCGGTAGGGGAGACGGCCGGAACCACGAGGGGACCCTGCATCCGGCGGTGCTCTTCCGCCGCTCCGTCGCTGCCGAGCAAACCGCAGGTGGCGGCATGTCCCGCGTTCGTCACAACGCTGGGCGCCTGCCCTGCGTCTGTAAGGGCGAGCGGCAAGATGCTGCCGTGGAGATCGCAAAGCTCGTTCTGGAGTACGTCAAAGCCCTGGCGTGGCCGGTGTTCGCGGCTGTTTTGCTCTGGGTCATGAGGGCTCAACTCAGACACGCCATCGGCCGATTGACGCGTGTGGAAACTCCGGCAGGGAGCGCCGAGTTCGCTGCCGCGGCAGCCGACGTACTCGATGACGCGGAAGAGCTTGCTCTGTCTACGGCCAGCGGTCCGAACGCATTGTCTGTGGTACCGAGGCCAGCCCCCTCCTCTGATGCGGCGGGCAGCGGTGTCGAGCCTGAAGCTGATTCAGGGCCTGACCAAGAACCAAGGACCGATGATCAGGCATCGGAAGACCGGCGGCTGAGGCAGACGGTATTGGAGGGGCTGGAGAGTATGCCCTACCGCCTGGATGCGCCGGGCTTCGAGTCGAGTGTGCCAGGGAAGCGATTCAGGAAGGCGATGCATACTGCATCCGCTACTCCCAGGGCGGCGGTGATCGATGCATGGGGGGCACTCGAAATGTGCTTCCAGGAAGTCATGTGGGCCCGCGGAATCGAGACTGAGGGGCAAGACGCGCCCTTCGTCGGGCCAACCAGACGCAGGCTCATGGCCATCCAAGCTCTGGGGCTGTCCGATGACGCCATGGACGTCTACGCGCGACTACGTCAGTTGCGGAATCGGGCGGTCCATGACGGAGAGGAAGTGACCGTTGCTGCTGCCGAAGACTTCGTTCGCAGCTGCCGGACCATGGCAATCGAGCTGCAACGGTCCGGCTGAGCGGCCGTTGCGGCAAGAGCCGCGAACCTGTCGGCCACACCGGCCTGCTCGCCGGCCTGCGCCACCGGCAACGAGGTCGCGCAGTCGGGCCGGGCCGTCCGACAGTGCGTGTGGAACGGGCAGCAGCCGGGCGGGTCGACCGGTCACGGCGGGTCGCCGTCGTCCCGGAGTGAGGTGTGTCGCACGTGGCCGCGACCCGTTGTTATGCAACTAGTTGCGTAGCAGACTCACCGTATGGCCCTTGAACACGCGATCCTGGTGTCCCTGCTGGAGCAGCCCGGTTCCGGCTACGAGCTGGCGAACCGCTTCGACCGAACCATCGGCCGATTCTGGAGCGCCAGTCACCAGCAGATCTACCGTGTGCTCAAGCGCATGGAGTCCGACGGCTGGGTCGCCGTCGAGGCGGTGGCTCAGCACGGCCGACCGGACAAGAAGGTGTACTCGGTGGCCGGCCCTGGACGGGCCGTGCTCACCGACTGGCTGAGGACGCCTGTCGAGTCCGAGTCGGTTCGGCAGGAGCTGGCCGTGAAGATCCGGGGTGCCGCCTTCGACGATCCGCAGGGCAGGGCCGGACTGCTCGCCGAGGTGGAGCGGCACCGGGAGATCCACGCCGCCATGCTGGAGCGCTACCTGGCCGGGGAGCGCCGTGACTTCCCCGACCCCGAGACGCTGGACACGGGCCAGTCCCTGCAGCACGTCGTGCTGCGCGGCGGTATCGAGTACGAGCGCATGTACCTCGCCTGGCTCGACGACGTCCTCGCGACCCTTCGCCGGATCATCGGCTGACCCTGCAACCTGTAGGCCCCAGAAAGGACCCTCCCATGCCCAGCGAACTGCTCCTCAACCCGCGCACGTACGATCCTGCGCATTTCGACCCGGAGACCCGCCGCCTGTTGAGGGCCACGATCGACTGGTTCGAGACGCGTGGCAAGAAGGCGCTCCTCAGCGACTACATCGACCGCACCTGGTACGCGGACTTCCTGGAGTTCGCCGCCAAGGAGGGTCTTTTCGCCGCTTTCCTCACCCCGTCCGCCAGCGCGGCCGACGACGGGAACAAGCGCTGGGACACCGCCCGCAACGCCGCCCTCAACGAGATTCTCGGCTTCTACGGCCTGAACTACTGGTACACCTGGCAGGTCACCATCCTCGGCCTCGGCCCGGTGTGGCAGAGCGCGAACCCCCAGGCGCACGCCCGCGCGGCGCAGCTGCTCTCCGAAGGGCATGTGATGGCCTTCGGCCTGTCCGAGAAGGGCCACGGCGCCGACATTTACCAGACGGACCTGGTCCTCACCCCGGACGGCAAGGGCGGCTTCCTCGCCAACGGCTCCAAGTACTACATCGGCAACGGCAACGTTGCCGGTCTCGTCTCCGTCTTCGGCCGCCGCTCCGACATCGAGGGCCCCGACGGCTACGTCTTCTTCGCCGCGGACAGTCGCCACCCCGATTACCACCTGGTAAAGAACGTGGTGAACTCGCAGATGTTCGTCAGCGAGTTCCGCCTGGAGGAATACCCGGTGGGCGCCGAGGACGTGATGCACACCGGCAAGGCCGCCTTCGACGCCGCCCTCAACACCGTCAACATCGGCAAGTTCAACCTGTGCGCCGCCTCCATCGGCATCTGCGAACACGCCATGTACGAGGCGGTCACCCACGCCCACAACCGCATCCTGTACGGCAAGCCGGTCACGGCCTTCCCGCACGTGCGCCGGGAATTCACGGACGCGTACATCCGGCTGGTCGCCATGAAGCTCTTCAGCGACCGGGCTGTCGACTACTTCCGCTCCGCCGGCCCCGACGACCGCCGCTACCTTCTCTTCAACCCGATGACCAAGATGAAGGTCACCACCGAGGGCGAGAAGGTCATCGACCTGATGTGGGACGTCATCGCCGCCAAGGGGTTCGAGAAGGACACCTACTTCGACAAGGCGGCCCGGGACATCCGTGGCCTGCCCAAACTGGAGGGCACGGTCCACGTCAACCTCGCCCTGATCCAGAAGTTCATGCCCAACTACCTGTTCGATCCCGCCGAGTACGCGCCCGTGCCCACCCGTCTCGACGCGGCGGACGACACCTTCCTGTTCCAGCAGGGCCCGGCGCGCGGTCTGGGCGCCATCTGCTTCCACGACTGGCGCACCGCCTATGACGCGCACGCCGACCGGCCCAACGTGGCCCGCTTCCGGGAGCAGGCAGATGCTCTGTGCGAGCTGCTGTCCCAGCACGCTCCCGACCGGGCCCAACAGCAGGACCTCGATTTCTCGCTCGTCATCGGCCACCTCTTCGCCCTGGTGGTCTACGGCCAACTGGTGCTGGAGCAGGCTGAGCTGACCGGCCTGGACACCGACGTGCTGGACGAGATCTTCGACGTGCTGATCCGCGACTTCTCCGCCTACGCCACCGAGCTGTACGGCAAGGCCGCCACCACCGACGCGCAGGCCGCCTGGGCCCTGGCCGCCATGCGCCGTCCGGTGGCCGACCCCGAGCGCTGCGCCCGTGTCTGGTCTCAGGTCGAGGCGCTGTCCGGCGCCTACGAGATGCAGTCCTCGTAAGGCGTGTTGCGAAAGTGCTGGTCACAGCCGCTCGTCGAGGGCGGTGACCAGCACGGTCGCTTCGTCGCGGACGGCCGACTCCACAACGGAGCTGCGTCCCCCGTCGCCGAGCGACCAGCCCAGCGCACCCGGCCGGGTCGCCGCTCCCCGAGCGGCCGTCCAGGAGCCCCTCGATCCCGGCGCGGGAGGGCGCTGTCGAGGGTCACCCGTACGTAGCGGGCGGCGCGCCATACCGGCCTCCACGGAGCCTGTTCCGTCACCGGTGCGGCCTGCCTGGACCATGCGGTCGGCCAGGTCGGCCAGGTCGGCCAGGTCGGCCAGGTCGGCCAGGTCGGACCGGGCCCCGGGGTGCTGTTCGGCACCCGCCTGCACGGGCGCGAACAGCGTCAGCATCGACATCGAGCAGGCGCGCCGGGCCCGCCCTGCCGTGGCGGAAGGGTCATGTACGGCATCGACGGCCGCCGCGACCTGCCCGAGCGCGAGCTACCCCATCTCGAGGGCCACCAGGGCTCCGCCCCTGTGCGCGTCGGCAATCCAGCGCGCACTGGGACACGGTCTGCGGTTTGGTCGACTGGGTTTGCGAGAACTGGGACCAGCTCGACGAGGGAATCTGGGAGACGCGTGGCGGGCGCAAGAACTTCTGCTACTCGCGGCTGATGTGCTGGGTGGCGATCGAAAGGGCCATGCGGTTGG
>NZ_JBHWVO010000047.1:0-30266 GCF_042736635.1 Streptomyces sp. NPDC060035 | reverse complement strand
TTTCACCGGGGCCCTCCGGGCGCTTCCCTTCGTTCTTGCGTTTCCGACTCTATCAGACTCTTTCGTGTCCGATTCCCGGTCGAAGCGGGTTTCGCCTTTCAGTTCTTCGCTTTCGCGTTTCCCTTTCCGGCGAGTCCGACTCTATCAGATCCTTTCGGGCCTGATTCCCAGTCAGTGGGGCTTGTCATCCCGGCCGTAGGGCCGTTCCGACGAGTGAGACTTTAGCGGAATCCGGGGCCCCGACGCTAATCGGGTCATCGTTCCTTCGAACGTGGATTCCTCATTCCGAACATGCACACAGAAAACGTGCGACTCATGTCGCCAGTTTCTTGTGGTCACTACGGAATCGCTGTCCGGGGACCGACCGGGGTCGGCTCTCACGTCGGACAACTCGGAGCACACTACGGATCCGTTCGGGTGGTGTCAACCTCCGGCCTGGCCCCTCCGTCGCGGAAGGCCGTCCGGTAGCCGCGCGGGCTGGTGGAGAGGTGTGCCGCGAAGTGCTGGCGCATGGTGATCTCGCTGCCGAATCCCGTGCGGCGGGCGACTTCCGGGAGGGGAAGGTCCGTGCGTTCGAGGAGCTTCTGGGCTGCGGCGATGCGTTGCGTGATCAGCCAGCGCAGCGGGGTGGTCCCTGTGGTGGCCTGGAAATGACGGGCGAAGGTGCGCGCGGACATGCCTGCGCGGGCAGCAAGAGTGGCCACGGTGTGCGGTTCCGCCAATTGGGCCAGCGCATGGGCCCGGACCGAGGCGAGAGTGTCGGCGTCCCGCCCGGACTGCGGGGTGGGGTGCTCGATGAACTGGGCCTGGGTTCCGGTCCGGAACGGGGCCGTGACCATCGATCGGGCGATCGTCGCCGCCGCTTCGGCGCCGTGGGTGATGCGGACCAGGTGAAGGCAGAGGTCGATGCCGGCTGCCGTGCCTGCCGATGTCCAGATGTTCCCGTCATGGAGGAAGAGCGCGTCCGGCACCACGGTGACCTGGGGGTGATGGGTGTGAAGGAGGTCGGTGAGGTTCCAGTGGGTGACGGCTTGGCGGCCGTCGAGCAGCCCCGCCTGCGCCAGCGTGAATGCGCCGCCGCAGAGCGCGGCGATGGGGATGCCACGTGTGTGGGCGCGGCGCAGGGCTTCGAGCACCGCGGCCGGGGCGGGTGCCAGGTGGTCGTCGAGACCGGGGACCACGATCAGGTCGGAGCGGGACAGCCAGGTCAGTGTTCGGTCCGGTGTGAGGGACAGACCTCCGCGGAGCGGAATGGGTGCCGGGTCGGCAGCGGTGCGGCGCAGGTCGAAGGCGGGCACACCGCGATCGGTGCGGTCCACGCCCCAGACCTCCGTGATGACGGAGACGTCGAAAGCCCGGACTCCCGGGAACGAGACCAGAGCGATGCGGGCGGGGCGGTTCGGCAGCGCGGTCACCTTGGCAGTAAAGCATCGATCGATGGCTTTTTGGGGTCTGGGAGACGGGCGGCCGTGGGCGCAGAGTGGGGGCATGGAGATCACAGGGAATGCAGCGCTGGTCGTGGTGGACGTGCAGCAGGGCTTCGAGGAGGAGGAGTACTGGGGGCCGCGGAACAATCCGGATGCCGACAGGAACATCGCGGAGCTGATCGATGCCTGGCAGGCGAGTGGCCGGCCCGTCGTGTTCGTGCGGCATGACTCGGCCAAGCCGGACTCGCCCCTGCGGGTGGGGTATTCGGGCAATGCGTTCAAGGAGTACGTGGAGGAGCGTCGCGGAAAGGGGAACGGGACGGAGTTGTTCCTGACGAAGTCGGTGAACTCCGCCTTCTACGGGACGCCCGATCTGGATGCCTGGCTGCGGGAGGCCGGGGTGCGGCAGATCGTGGTGGCCGGGATCCAGACCAATATGTGCGCGGAGACGACAGCGCGCATGGGCGGGAATCTCGGGTACGAGGTGTTCTTCGCGTTCGACGCGACGTACACCTTCGACCAGGAGGGCCCGTGGGACTGGCAGCTGAGTGCGGACGAGCTGGCGCGGGCCACCGCCGTGACGTTGCACGGCGGTGGGTTCGCGAGCGTGGTGCGGAGTGCGGAGCTGGTCGCTGCGGTGAAGTAGGGGGTCAGCCGTTGCCGGAGGCCAGCTCTCGGCTGCGGTCGCGGGCTGCTTCGAGGGCGGCGATGAGCGCGGCGCGTACGCCGTGGTTCTCCAGCTCGCGGATGGCGCTGATGGTGGTGCCGGCCGGGCTGGTGACGGCCTCGCGGAGCTTGACCGGGTGTTCGCCGCTGTCCCGGAGCATGATCGCGGCGCCGATGGCGGCCTGGACGATCAGGTCGTGGGCCTGGGCGCGCGGCAGGCCGAGCAGGATGCCGGCGTCCGTCATGGCCTCGACGAGGAAGTAGAAGTACGCGGGTCCCGAGCCGGAGAGCGCGGTGGCCGCGTCCTGCTGGGACTCCGGGACGCGGAGGGTCTTGCCCACGCCGCCGAAGATCGCCTCGGCGTGGCCGAGGTGTTCGGGGGTGGCGTGGCTGCCCGCGGAGATGACGGACATGCCCTCGTCCACGACGACGGGGGTGTTCGGCATGACGCGTACGACCGGGGTGCCCTCGGCGAGGCGCTCCTCGATGAACGCGGTCGGGATGCCGGCGGCGGCGCT
The DNA here is from genome assembly GCF_042736635.1 of Streptomyces sp. NPDC060035. Lineage (NCBI taxonomy): Bacteria > Bacillati > Actinomycetota > Actinomycetes > Kitasatosporales > Streptomycetaceae > Streptomyces > Streptomyces sp. NPDC060035. Next base: position 27,655 of record NZ_JBHWVO010000047.1, on the reverse strand, counting down.
GATGACGAGCCGGTCGGCGGTGACGTGCGGGGCGAGTTCGTCGAGGAGCTTGCCCATGTCCTGGGGCTTGACCGCCAGGATGAGGGTGTCCGCGCTCTTGGCCGCCTCGGCGTTGGTGACGGACTCGACGCCGTAGCGGGTGCGGAGCTCCTCGGCGCGCTCGGAGCGGCGGGTCGTCACCAGCAGGTCGGGGGCGCGCCAGCCGGCCCTGATCATGCCGCTGAGCAAGGCCTCGCCGATCTTTCCTGTACCGAGGACTGCGACTGTCTGGGTCATGCGGTTCACCCTCCGGGTGGCGGTTCTCGTCGTTGCCGCCATCCTCGCACCGGGCGCTCAGGTGGTGCGGCGGCGGAGGGTGGCCGCGCCCAGGCACAGGACGAGCAGCGCACAGCCCGCGACGATCACGATGTCGCGGAGGAAGTCCGCGGTGACGTCCGTGTGGGTGAGGACCTGATTCATCCCGTCGACGGCGTACGACATCGGCATGACGTTCGAGATGGCTTCGAGGACGGGGTGCATCTGGTCACGCGGGGTGAACAGTCCGCACAGGAGCAGCTGGGGGAAGATCACGGCCGGCATGAACTGGACCGCCTGGAACTCGGAGGCGGCGAAGGCCGAGACGAACAGGCCGAGTGCGGTGCCGAGCAGGGCGTCGAGCAGAGCGACCAGGAGCAGCAGCCAGGGCGATCCGATGACGTCCAGGCCGAGCACCCACACGGAGAGGGCGGTGGCCAGCAGGGACTGGACGACGGCGACGGCGCCGAAGGCGAGCGCGTAGCCGGCGATCAGGTCGCCCTTGCCCAGGGGCATCGCGAGGAGACGTTCGAGGGTGCCCGATGTGCGTTCGCGCAGGGTGGCGATCGAGGTCACCAGGAACATCGTGATGAGCGGGAAGATGCCGAGCAGCGAGGCGCCGATGGAGTCGAAGGTCTGCGGACTGCCGTCGAAGACGTAGCGCAGCAGCGTGATCATCAGTACCGGGACGATCAGCAGCAGCGCGATGGTGCGGGGGTCGTGCCGGAGCTGGCTCAGGACGCGTGCGGCGGTGGCCAGGGTGCGGGCGGGGCTCAGGGGCTGCGGGGCGGGCGCGGGGGCTGTGGTGCTCATCGGGTCGTCTCCTGGCGGGTGGCAGTTGCGGCTTCGTCCACGAGGTGGAGGAAGGCCTCCTCGACGGTGGCGGAGCCGGTGCGGGCGCGCAGGGCTTCGGGGGTGTCGGCGGCGAGGATCTCGCCCGAGCGCATGAGCAGCAGCCGATGGCAGCGCTCGGCCTCGTCCATGACGTGCGAGGAGACGAGGATCGTGGTGCCCCGGTCGGCGGCGAGGGTGTGGAAGAGGTTCCAGAGGTCTCGCCGCAGTACGGGGTCGAGACCGACGGTCGGCTCGTCGAGGACCAGGAGTTCGGGCGTGCCGAGCAGGGCGACCGCGAGGGAGACGCGGCTGAGCTGGCCGCCGGAGAGGTTTCCGGCCAGGGCGTCGGCGTGGGTGGTGAGGTCGACGTCCTGGATGGCGCGGGTGACGGCTTCCCGGCGGGCCTCGCGGTGGCTGCGGCCCGGCTGGAGGACGGCCGCGAAGTAGTCCAGGTTCTGCCGGACGGTGAGGTCGGTGTAGACGGACGGGGCCTGGGTGACGTAGCCGATGCGGGGGCGCAGCGCGGGGTGCCCCGCGGGACGGCCGAGGACGTCGAGGGCGCCGGTGACCTTGGCCTGGGTGCCGACGACGGAGCGCATGAGGGTGGATTTGCCGCAGCCCGAGGGGCCGAGGAGTCCGGTGATCCTGCCCGGTTCGACGGTGAAGTCGAGGCTGCGAAGGACGGTGCGGTCGCCTCGTACGACGGTGAGGGCGCGGGCTTCGACGGCGGGTGCGGCCGTGGGGGCGCGCCCGGCTCCCGCAGCGTACTGGGAATTCATCATGCGATGAATTTTCATGCCGCCGGAGGTCCCGCGTCAAGGGATCGGCGTGGCGTCGGGCGCAGACGGTCCGCGGCGTGATCGGAATGAGTTGCTCCATCTCGTTCCACCCCGTTCTGCCTCGATGCGCCCCGTTCTGCTCCGATGCGCCTCGGTACCCCTCGATCGGGCAGCGATTCCTGCCGCCGCGATCAACCCCCGCAAAAGACAATGCTTTTCACCGCCCACTGCCGACGGAGGCACCTTCTCTTGCGTGGCAATCCGGTCTCTCGCGCCGACTTCACCGCTTCACTCGTCGTCTTTCTCGTTGCCCTGCCCCTCTGCGTGGGCGTGGCCGTCGCCTCGGGCGTGCCGGCCGAGCTCGGACTGATCACCGGGATCGTCGGAGGAATCGTCGCGGGGGTGCTCCCGGGCAGCAGCCTGCAGGTCAGTGGGCCTGCGGCCGGGCTGACCGTGCTCGTGTACGAGGCGGTCGCGCTCTACGGGATCGGCGCCCTCGGGGTGCTGGTACTGACCGCCGGTGCGCTGCAGGTGGCTCTGGGGGTCATGCGGCTCGGGCGGTGGTTCCGTGCCGTGTCCGTCGCGGTGGTGCAGGGGATGCTCGCCGGGATCGGACTGGTGCTGATCTCCGGCCAGTTGTACGTACTCGCCGATGCGACGGCTCCCGGCTCCATGGGGCAGAAGATCGCCGGGCTGCCCGGCCTCCTGCTCGGCAAGGGGGTGTCCGGTCCGGCTGTCGCGCTGGGAGTGGGGACCGTCGTCGTACTGACGCTCTGGCCGAGGTGGCGGCGGGCCGCGTGTGTGGTGCCTGCGCCGCTGGTGGCGGTGGGGCTCGCGGCCGGCGCCGCCGCGGTCCTCGGCCTGCCGGTGCGCCGGCTGGAGGTGAGCGGCCTGCTCGATGCCGTGCAGCCGCCCGGGACCGCGGACTGGGCGCGGCTTCTTGAGGCCGGCGTCCTCGGCACCGTCCTCGCGTTCGCGCTGATCGCCTCGGCGGAGTCGCTGTTCAGCGCGGCGGCGGTGGACCGGCTGCACAACGGGAAGCGGACGGACTACGACAAGGAACTGATCGCGCAGGGCGCGGGCAACGCGGTGTGCGGGGCGCTGGGCGCTCTGCCGATGACCGCCGTGATCGTGCGCAGCGCCGCCAACGTGCAGGCCGGCGCGCGGACCAAAGCATCCCGCATCCTGCACGGTGTGTGGCTGCTGCTCTTCGCCGCGGCCCTGCCGATCGCGCTCGGGATCATTCCGGTCGCGGCCCTGGCGGGCGTACTCGTACACGCCGGCTACAAGCTCATTCCCGTACGGACGCTGATGCTGCTGTGGCGTGAGCACCGCGGTGAGGCGGTGGTGCTGGGGGTGACGGCAGGGACCATCGTGGCGACGAGCCTCTTCGAGGGCGTGGTGGTCGGACTGGTGCTCGCCGTCACCAAGACCGCCTGGGACATCAGCCACGTCCATGTGGAGGTGGAGGAGGGCGTCGGTGGTGTGCTGCGGGTCCGGGTGACGGGCAATGCCACGTTCCTGCGCCTGCCGAAGCTGCTGGACGCCCTGGACGCCCTGCCGCGCGACCGGCTGGTGGAGCTGGATCTGGCCGGACTGCGGCACACCGACCACGCGTGCGCGGCCGCTCTGGAGGGATGGGCCGAGGCCCACGAGGCACGGCGGGAGCAGGAGACCGACGCGGTCAGCGGATCGCCACGCTGAGGTCGGCCACATAGCGTTCCTCGACCGTGCCGTCCGGGAAGAGTCCCGCGAGGTGACCGCGCTCCGCGGCGAGGAAACGGCGGGTGGACTCCTCGCCGGCGGCGCCGAGCACGAGGAAGGCGGAATGGCTGGCGAGGTTGGCGAGGTGGGTCTCGACCGGCACCACCCGTGACCAGGGGAGCAGGCGCTGCACGAAGCTGCTGCCTGCCGGCTGCGGCAGCTCCCGGGACCGGCTGCCGGAGACCGGGGACGCCGATCAGCCGTGTGCACCGATGCCGGCGCCGAGGTGACGGCGCAGGCGGGTGTCCTGGTCGGCGATCCAGGGCACGGAATGGTCGCAGACGTACCACCAGAGCGCCAGGGCACCTCCGGGACGCAGGACGCGAAGTGCCTCGGGCAGGGAGCGTTGCGGGTCCGTCCAGTGCCACGACTGTGCGTAGGTGATCAGGTCGGCCGATGCGGTGGCCAGCGGCAGCCGGTTGCCGTCACCCCGCACGATCGGTACGGACGGCAGCGTCCGGTGCAGTACGGCCGCCATACCGGGGCCCGGCTCGACGGCCGTGACCCTGGCGCCCCGGGCATGGAGCAGCCGGGTGGCGATACCCGTTCCGGCGCCGATGTCGACGGCGCGGACGCCCTGCAGGGGACGGCCCGCCAGCTCCTCGACGGTGTCGAGGAGGGCAGGTGGGTAGCCGGGGCGGGGCCGCGGCGTACTGCGCGGCGGCCCGGTCGAACGAGAGGGCGCGAGCCGAGGACATGAGTTCATCGTGCCTCTGCCCCGGTGCGGGCGGGAGCGGTTTCCGCAGGCGTTACTTCCGCCCGGTGCGCTTGCCCCTGGCGCTCCTGCGGGCCGCCGGGTTGCCCGTGCGGGTCGAGCGGCGCTTCACGTACTGGGCGAGCGCCGTCTCGTACTCCGTGCGCCGGAGCTTCTCGCCCGGCGCCTCCAGGAGCGAGCGGAAGAAGTACGCGAGGAGCGAGCCGATGAAACCGATGGACTTGAGGCCGCGCAGGCTGTCCTCGCGGGACGGGTCGGCGGGACGACGGCTGAACCCGTCCCAGGTCCTGCGGAAGGCGATGGCACTGCACACCGCGAACATCAGCACGACGAGCATGCCGACGAGGCTGCCGACCTCGGCGATCTCCAGGCCCTGGTACGCGAAGCGGAGGACGTAGCACGAGGCGACGGCTGCCACGAGCGAGCCGACGGCGGCCCCGGCGCGCCGCAGCCCGTAGCCACCGTCGTGGTCGACCCAGGTCGTACCGAAGAAACGGAGGGGCTCGGGCTGCGGTCCTGGCGTGCTGCCGCCGGCGGACGTCGTGGTGCCGGAGGGCGTGCCGGATGCTTCGCTGTTCTCGCTCACGGAATCGATTATCCCCGGGCGGGCGCCGTACGTGTCAGCCTCTCAGTCGCAGCGCTGGGCGATGTACCCGTCACTGCCCGTATGTACATAGGCGTCGGACACGAACTCGCCGCTGGCGATGTTGTCCCAGAGGTTCGTCGTGCCGTACGGGCCGGTGACCCACTCCCCCGGCTTCTGGCAGTAGACCGGGACGCTCATCCCGTACGGCATCGTCCTGACGATGCCGTACTGCGTGCCGGGACCCTTGCGGACGTTGACGCGGTAGCCGGGGGCGATGGGGTACCTGACGACGCTCGCGGCGAGCGTCGTCACCCCCTGGTCTCCCGCTGCCGCACTGTCGGTCGTGCCGGTGTTCTCTCCAACGCCCATGAGGGCCTCCCCCGTTGAGAAACGATGCGTGTGACGTGCAGGCTAACAAGCCCCACACTCCTCGTACGCACCATCGACTAGGCTCCGTGCGTCGCGCTTGCGGACGAACACACGGGGGTGGGCGGTGCCGCCGCTGCGAGGTACCGGATCGCATCCGGAAGCGGAACAACCTGAGTACGCCGGGCAGTACAGACTCGAGGCATGTCTCGGAGCGGGCGGCATGGGTGTGGTGCACCTGGCGCGCTCCGCCTCCGGACTGCAGCTCGCGGTCAAGGTGGTGCACCGCCAGCATGCGGCGGACCCCGAGTTCCGGGCACGGTTCCGGCAGGAGGTCGCGGCGGCCCGGCGGGTCAGCGGTGCGTTCACCGCGCCGGTCGTCGATGCCGATCCGACGGCTGCACTGCCCTGGATGGCCACTCTCTACGTGCCCGGCCCGACGCTCTCCGCGCAGGTGAAGCGGAACGGGCCGATGAGCCCGGCCGAGCTGCGCAGGCTCACGGCCGGGCTGGCCGAGGCGTTGCGTGACATCCACCGCGCCGGGGTGATTCACCGCGATCTCAAGCCGAGCAACGTCATGCTCCCCGACTCCGGCCCCAAGGTCATCGACTTCGGGATTTCCCGGCCTTACGACAGTGATCTGCGCACCGAGACGGGAAAGCTGATCGGCTCGCCCCCTTACATGGCGCCCGAGCAGTTCCAGCGGCCACGTGAGGTCGGCCCCGCCGCGGATGTGTTCGCGCTGGGAGCGGTGCTGGTCCACGCGGCGACCGGCCGGGGGCCCTTCGACTCGGACAGCCCGTACCTCGTGGCCTATCAGGTGGTGCACAACGAGGCCGATCTGGCCGGGGTACCCGCCGATCTGGCTCCGCTGGTCGGGCGGTGCCTGGCGAAGGATCCCGCGGAGCGTCCCACTCCGGACGAGATCATGGCGGCGCTGCATCCCCCGTCCTACGAGGCCACGGCGTTCGTTCCGGCACAGCGGCGTCCGGCCGCCGTCGAGTCCGGGGCCGTGTCCGGCGCGCGGGAGACAGCGCAGGAGACGGCGACCCACGTGCGGGCCGCGGACGCCCCGGCCGGGGCGAGGCCCGCACGGCGGACGGGGCGGCGGCTCGTGGTCGCCGCAGGAGTGCTCGCTCTGGTGGCCGGCTGTGTGTGGGCGGCCGGCGCATGGAACGGTTCCGGGAACCTGGGCCCGAAGGAGACCGAGGGGAAGAAGGAGCGTGCGGCAGCCTTCGTACCGTGGCAGACACCGCTGCGGTCCTCGGAAGGCTCGACGCCCTCGTGCTCCCCCGCCGGGACGGGTGCGGACTCCGCGTTGTACTGCGTGGCCGCGGGCTTCGGCACGGCGCGGCTGGACCCGTCGGACGGCCGGGTGATCTGGTCGCACCGCGACGCCTCGCCGCAGGCCCCCGAACTGGGAACGGTGGCCGGCGGCCCGGTGCACACCGCCGCGCCGGGCGGAGACCTCCGGGCCTACGACCCCGGCCGGGGCACGCAGCTCTGGAAGTCGGACCTCTCCGGGTACCTCGACGTCCCCCTCCCGGCCGGCGACACGCTGCTGATGGTCGCGCGGGACGGCACCGCGCAGGGACTCGACGCCGCGACCGGCGCGTCCCGTTGGCGGCGCACCGTCCCCGGCCACCAGCGGCCGGGCTATGCGCTGTACGACAGCGGGACGGGGCTCGCGTACGCCTTCGAGAACTCGGCGCACGGGACCACCACGCTCGTCACAGCGGTCGAGGCGAGGACCGGACGCACCGCCTGGCAGCGCCGGCTGGACGGGACACTCACCCCGGCCGGGACATCCGAGGGGGCACTCGTCCTCACGTCCATGAACAAGAACGCCCAGACCACCGGGCTGGTGCGCTACGACCCGGTGCTGCGGAGCGCCACGCGGACGACGCTGCCCTTCCGTATGAACGAACCGGAGGTCGTGCTCGGCGACGGCACCGCCTATCTGCTGGAACGCGGCGGGACGCTGCTGGCCGTCGAGGTCCGTCCGGAGGGCGGGAAAGCGGAACGGTGGCGTCTGGAGACGGCCGTCGGACTGACGTCCGCGCCCGTCCTGGGAGAGGGCAACCGGCTGTACTTCTCGGCGGCCGACGGGCGGCTGCTCGCCGTCGACGCGGAACACGGAACCCTGCTCGGGCAGACCCGCCCGCGGCTGATGGCGGGAAGGCTCTCTCTCGCCTCGTCGTTGCCCGCTCCCGTCGTCCTCGGCGCGGCCGTGTACGGAACCTCCCCGGACTGTTCCGTTTTTGCCGTGGACGCGAACGACCCCGCCCACTGGTGACACCAGGGACGGGGTCGGCCGTGCGGTTGTGTCAGCCGAGCCTGGAGACGTCGCGGACGGCGCCGCGGTCCGCGCTCGTCGCCATGGCCGCGTAGGCCCGCAGTGCCGCCGAGACCTTGCGGTCGCGGTTCTTCGGCGCGTACACGCCGTTCAGTGCCTCGCGGCGGGTGGCGAGATCGGCGTCGGACACGAGGAGCTCGATCGAACGGTTCGGGATGTCGATCCTGATCCGGTCGCCGTCCTCGACCAGCGCGATCGTGCCGCCGGACGCCGCTTCCGGCGACGCGTGGCCGATCGACAGGCCCGACGTACCGCCGGAGAAGCGGCCGTCGGTGACGAGCGCACAGCTCTTGCCGAGACCGCGGCCCTTCAGGAACGACGTCGGGTAGAGCATCTCCTGCATGCCGGGGCCGCCGCGCGGGCCCTCGTAGCGGATGACGACGACGTCGCCCTCCTTGATCTCCTTGCGGAGGATCTTGTCGACGGCGTCGTCCTGCGACTCGCAGACGACGGCCGGGCCCTCGAAGGTCCAGATCGACTCGTCGACGCCCGCCGTCTTCACGACACAGCCGTCCTCGGCGAGGTTCCCCTTGAGGACCGCGAGGCCGCCGTCCTTGGAGTAGGCGTGCTCCAGGTCGCGGATGCAGCCGCCCGCCGCGTCCAGGTCGAGGGTGTCCCAGCGCTCGGACTGCGAGAAGGCGGTCGCGGAGCGGACGCAGCCGGGGGCCGCGTGCCAGAGCTCGACGGACTCGGGCGACGGGGAGCCGCCGCGGACGTCCCAGTTCTTCAGCCACTCGGCGAGGGTGTCGGAGTGGACCGAGTGCACGTCCTCGTTGAGCAGACCGCCGCGGTGCAGCTCACCGAGGAGGGCGGGGATGCCGCCCGCCCGGTGGACGTCCTCCATGTAGTACGTCCCGCCGGGGGCCACGTTGGGGGCGACCTTCGACAGACAGGGCACGCGGCGCGAGACCTCGTTGATGTCGTCGAGGTCGTAGTCGAGCTCGGCCTCCTGCGCCGCGGCGAGCAGGTGCAGGATCGTGTTGGTCGAGCCGCCCATGGCGATGTCGAGCGCCATGGCGTTGTCGAACGCTGCGCGGGTGCCGATGGAGCGCGGCAGGACGGTCTCGTCGTCCTGCTCGTAGTACCGCTTGGTGATGTCGACGACCGTGCGGCCCGCGTTCTCGTACAGCGCCTTGCGGGCGGTGTGCGTGGCGAGGACGGAGCCGTTACCGGGGAGGGAGAGGCCGAGGACCTCGGTCAGGCAGTTCATCGAGTTGGCGGTGAACATGCCGGAACAGCTGCCGCAGGTCGGGCAGGCGTTCTCCTCGATGCGGAGGATGTCCTCGTCGGAGATGCTCTCGTCGACCGCGTCGCTGATGGCGTTGATCAGGTCGAGCTTGCGGACCGTGCCGTCGACGAGGGTGGCCTTGCCGGCCTCCATCGGGCCGCCGGAGACGAAGACCGTCGGGATGTTGAGGCGCATCGCGGCCATCAGCATGCCGGGGGTGATCTTGTCGCAGTTGGAGATGCAGATCAGCGCGTCGGCGCAGTGGGCCTCGACCATGTACTCGACACTGTCCGCGATGAGGTCGCGGGAGGGCAGGCTGTAGAGCATCCCGGCGTGCCCCATCGCGATGCCGTCGTCCACCGCGATGGTGTTGAACTCACGGGGCACCGCGCCCGCGGCCTTGATCGCCTCGGAGACGATCCGGCCGACAGGGGCGAGGTGGGTGTGGCCGGGGACGAACTCCGTGAAGGAGTTGGCCACCGCGATGATCGGCTTGCCGATGTCCTCGCTGGCTACGCCGGACGCCCGCATCAGGGCGCGGGCGCCCGCCATGTTGCGGCCGTGGGTGACAGTGCGGGACCTCAGCTGGGGCATCGTCGCTCGCTCCTTCGACAGAAAAGACTCTCTCCGAGCGTACGCCCCGCTCCAGGATCTGGACAGCGTGTCCGGATTTCGGGACGCGGTGCCCAGTGTCCGGGCAGGGCCCGGCCGCCCGTCGGAGGGCGCCCGCCTACGGGGCGTCCTGCCCCGACAGGTAGCGCTGGAGCGTCGGGGCCACCATGGCGATGATCTTCTCCGGGTCCGCCGACGCCAGCGGTTCCGCCTGGATCACATAGCGCAGGATCGCGATCCCGATCATGTGCGAGGCGGCCAGTTCGGCGCGGAAGGTCGGGTCGGGTACGTCCAGGTCCGCCGCGATCCGTTCCAGCAGCCGTCGCAGCACGAAGCCGCGCAGCACCTTCGCAGCCGCCTCGTGCGTGAGCGCGGAGCGGAGGATCGCCAGCAACGGCGCCCGGGACACCGGGTTCTCCCAGACGCCGATGAAGTACCGGGCCAGCCGCTCACCGAGGCTGTCCATGGGACCGCCGAGGAGCTCGGGGATGACGAGCGCGGGCTCGAAGGAGACCTCGACGGCCGCCGCGAAGACCTCGTCCTTCGTACCGAAGTAGTGGTGGACCAGGGCCGCGTCGACGCCCGCCGCCTTGGCGATGCCGCGCATCGACGTCTTGTCGTAGCCGCGCTCGGCGAATTCGGTACGGGCCGCCTCGAGGATTCGCGTCCTGGCGTCGGGTCCCGCGGTCTTCGCCGTACGGGAGGGCCGGCCCCGGCGGCGGGGAGCCGGACCGTCCGTGCCCGGAGTCATGAGCGGGGTGCCTGCGCGGAGGACGCCAGGTGGAGCCGGGTGAAGGCGAGCGCCTCCGCGAGATCGGCCTCGCGTTCGGCCGATGACATGGCGCGGCGCGTGTTGACCTCGATGACCACATGACCGTCGAAAGCGGTACGGGCGAGGCGCTCCAGCAGCTCCGCGCAGGGCTGGTCGCCCCGGCCGGGCACCAGGTGCTCGTCCTTGTTGGAACCCTTGCCGTCGGCGAGGTGGACGTGGGCGAGGCGGTCGCCCATCCGGTCCACCATCGCCAGGCTGTCGGTCCGTGCGGTCGCGGTGTGCGAGAGGTCCACGGTGAAGTGCCGGTAGTCGTCCTGGGTGACGTCCCAGTCGGGGGCGTACGCGAGCATCTCGCGGTCCCGGTAGCGCCACGGGTACATGTTCTCCACCGCGAACCGCACATCGGTCTCGTCCGCCATGCGCCAGATTCCGGTGACGAAGTCGCGTGCGTAGTTGCGCTGCCAACGGAACGGCGGGTGGACCACCACCGTCGACGCCCCCAGCTTCTCCGCCGCCGCTCTGGCCCGCTGGAGCTTGACCCACGGGTCGGTGGACCAGACCCGCTGGGTGATCAGCAGACAGGGTGCGTGCACGGCGAGGATCGGCACCTGGTGGTAGTCCGAAAGCCGTTTCAGCGCCTCGATGTCCTGGCTGACGGGGTCGGTCCAGACCATGACCTCGACGCCGTCGTAGCCCAGGCGCGCAGCGATCTCGAAGGCCGTCGCCGTCGACTCCGGATAGACGGAAGCCGTCGACAGGGCGACCTTCGCATCCGGGATGCGCACCACTGGTTCTGCCACGGAGACAGGGTACGGGCAGCGGCACGCGTCGCCGAGGGACACCGGCTGAAAGTGAGAAGGGCCATGACCGGCGGGTCCGGAGTTCAGGCGAGCGCCACCTGGCCGCTCGGGAGGTGGTCCAGGCGGCGCAGAATGACTCCCTCGCGCAGCGCCCAGGGGCAGATCTCCAGCTCCTCGACCCCGAACAGGTCCATCGCCCCTTCGGCGACCAGCGCCCCGGCCAGCAGCTGCGCGGCCCTCCCCTCGGCCACCCCGGGCAGGTTCCCCCGCCGCTCGACGGTCATCGTCGCCAGCTTCGGCACCCACTCCTCCAGCGCCTTGCGGGTGAGGACGCGCTGGACGTACAGCCCCTCGGCGGAGCGTGCGGCGCCCGCGATCCTCGCGAGCTGCTTGAAGGTCTTGGAGGTTCCGACGACGTGATCGGGCGGGCCCAGCCGGGTGAACTCGCCGACCGTGCGGGCGATGCCGGCCCGGACATGGCGGCGCAGCGCCCGTACGTCCGTCGCGGCCGGCGGATCACCGGGCAGCCAGCTCGCGGTGAGGCGCCCGGCGCCGAGCGGCAGCGAGACGGCGGCGTCGGGCTCCTCGTCCATTCCGTACCCGACCTCCAGCGAACCGCCACCGATGTCCAGGACCAGCAGCTTCCCCGCCGACCAGCCGAACCAGCGGCGGGCGGCCAGGAAGGTCAGCCGGGCCTCCTCCTCGCCGCTGAGCACGGCGAGCGCGATGCCGGTCTCCTCCCGCACCCGGGCCAGCACCTGGTCCGCGTTGCTCGCCTCGCGCACGGCGGATGTGGCGAACGCCAGCACCTCCTCGCAGCCCTTGTCCTCGGCGGCCCGCAGCGCGTCGGTGACCGTCGACACGAGCCGGTCTACTCCCACGGGGCCGATCGCGCCGTCCATGTCGAGGAGTTCGGCCAGCCGCAGCTCCGCCTTGTGCGAGTGCGCGGGCAGCGGGCGGGCTCCTGGGTGCGCGTCGACCACCAGCAGATGAACCGTGTTCGACCCCACGTCGAGGACTCCGAGTCTCATACCCGGAACGCTACTGCGCCTGTCGGTCTTACTCTTGGCCCGTGCCAAAGACGAAAAAGGCGAAGCCGGACAAAGTCACGAAGAAGCAGAAGATGAAGCAGGAGATGCAGCAGCCGGAAGCAAAGGGGCCCGGCGGGCCCGATGAGAAGGGGCTCGACTTCGCGCGGGCCTGGGTCGAATTCCCCGACCCCGCCGACGACGAGCAGATCTTCCGCTGCGATCTGACCTGGCTCACGTCCAGGTGGAACTGCATCTTCGGCAGCGGCTGCCAGGGCATCCAGGCGGGCCGTGCGGACGACGGGTGCTGCACCCTGGGCGCGCACTTCTCGGACGAGGACGACGAGAAGCGGGTGGCCGGACACGTGGCCCGGCTCACACCGGACCTGTGGCAGTTCCACGACGTCGGCACGGAGACGGGCTGGGTCGGTGTCGACGAGGACGGCGAACGGCAGACGCGACGCTGGGAGGGCTCCTGCATCTTCCAGAACCGTCCCGGGTTCGCGGGCGGCGCGGGCTGCTCGCTGCACATCCTGGCGTTGCGGGAGGGCAAGGAGCCGCTGGAGACCAAGCCGGACGTCTGCTGGCAGCTGCCGGTCCGGCGCACCTACGACTGGATCGACCGGCCCGACGACACGCGCGTGCTCCAGGTCTCGATCGGGGAGTACGACCGCCGGGGCTGGGGTCCGGGCGGTCACGATCTGCACTGGTGGTGCACGTCGGCGACCTCGGCGCACGGGGCCGGGGATCCGGTCTATGTGTCCTACCGTCCGGAGCTCGTCGAGCTGATGGGCGAGCAGGCGTACGACCGGCTGGTCGAGCTGTGCGAGGAGCGGCTGTCGTCGCTGCTGCCGATGGCGCCGCATCCGGCCGATCCGGCCTGATCCGGCCCCGGGGGCGCGTGGTCCGGCTTCGCGGCTTCGCCGTGTGGTGATCGCGGCCCGGTGTGCGGTGGACAAACGTTCCGCCACGCACCGGGCCGTTCTCTGTCCGTCAGTCCGTCGGCTCGGGGCTGCCCCCCGGATCCGTCGTCGCCCCGGACGGGGCGGGTGAGGGGGACGGCGGGTCGGTGGCGGGCGGCGTCGGATCCGGGGAGCCCGGCGGGTCCGGGGTCGGATCCGTCGGGCCGGGCGTGGGATCCGTGGGATCCGTGGGGCCGGGGGTCGGGTCGGGCGACGGTGAGGACGGCGACGGCTCGGGGGAAGGCGTGGACGGGACCGGGGCCGGGCTTGCCGGCCGTGGCGCCGTGGCGCCGTACCCGCCGATGGCGACCACGGCCCCCGACGGGGCGAGCACGACGCGCGCGCTCCACGGTCCCGCGGGTTCTGCCGCGTGGTTCACGAGGGCGTGGATGGTGACGCTCCGGCCCGGGGCGATCCTGCCGGAGGAGCGGCTGAGGTACAGCCACGGCACATCCGCCCGGGCCGACCAGACAACGGCTTCGGTGCCGGTCGCGGTCAGGGTGATCGTCGTACGGCCGCCGGACGAGCGGGCCGCGACCGTGAGCGCTCCGGGTCCGTGCCGGCCGCCGCCGACGCTGATCACCTCGGCCGAGACGTCCGGCCTGCGGCCTGCGCCGGTGAAGCGCCCCTGGTCGTCGGGACGGGCGTTGCCCGCGTTCTCGTAGTGGTCGTACGGGTCGCCGTCGAGCCCGGCTCCCTCGTCCACCTCCGTCGCGGTCACCGAGGAACCGTCGCGGCCCTCGCCTGTCAGCGGCGCACCCCGGTAGGCGGCCCACAGGGCGATCACAGGGGCGGCGACGACCGTCGCCACGACCGCTGTCGTCACGACCCGCGCACGCAGCCGGTCCCGGCGCGCGGCATGGTCCTTCGGATCCAGGGGGAAGCCCGTCCGGCCGAAGCGAGGGGTGCCCGCCCGGGACCGCCGGGCGTGGACCAGGGCAACGCGCACCGAGGGGCGTGGCGCCTCGAGGACCGTCAGCGCGGTGGCCGGGGTGACGGTCGCGCCGGGCCACGGTCCGGTGGCACCCGCCCGTTCGGCGGCGCGGCGACAGCGGGGGCAGTCGTCGACGTGGCGGACGAGCTCGCGGCGCAGGACCGCGGAGAGCAGGACCCGGTGGGTGCCGGTGAGCCGGGCGACGGTGGGGCAGTTCCCCGTCTCGACGACCGCGAGGGCGGCGCGGGTGCGCTCCACCTCACAGACGGCGGCGGCCAGGAGCTCCCGGGCGGTGGCGGGCTCCAGGCCGAGGACGGCGGCGACGGCGCGCGGGGGGAGCCGGTGACGAACGGCGAGCTCCAGCGCTTCACGCTGCTCGGGGGTGGTGCCCGCGGCCTCCGGCCAGGCGAGCTGGGCGAGTTCACGCCGGCGCGCTTCGGCGACGGGGGACTCGGCGGGGCCCGGGGTGACCGCTTCCTCCGGGGTGCCGCCCGCGGCGGGTGCGGGGGCCGGGGGCGGCTGACCGGCCGGCCGGCGGTGGGCCTGGCGGACCCGCTTCTGCTCGGTGAGCGTGCGCAGGCACATCCACCTGGCCAGGGCATACAGCCAGGATTTACGTTCCTCCTCGGCCGCGGGGCAACGACCGTCCTGCCGTTCCGCGATCGCGAGCACGGCGCCCAGCGCCTCCGTGGCTGCCTCGTGGTCGCACAACACGGAGAGGCAGTAGGTGAACAGGCCGTCGAGATACGGCTCGTACCGTGCGGACGATCGCTGCGCCGACGGGCGGGGCACGCGGCGGTGCGCCCGGTGTACGCCGGTCGTGTGTACGGGTGTCTCCAACCTGCTGCTCGTCACCTGGCGACCGTAGGCAGACGAAGGTGCACCCTTAGCACCCCTTCCACACATTTAATCCTTACGGGTGAACGTATCCCTCGAAAGGGGACAGGAATTCCGGATCCCGACGGAAATGCCGCATCGCGCACATGTTCGTCACCCGCGCCCGTGGTCGGCACTGTCGTACCACCCCTATACGGTGACGCCATGGCTGCCCGTACGAAATCCGCGAAGGACCGGCCGTCCTACCGCTGCACCGAATGCGGCTGGACGACCGCCAAGTGGCTCGGCCGCTGCCCCGAGTGCCAGGCCTGGGGGACGGTCGAGGAGTTCGGCGGCGCCCCTGCCGTGCGCACCACGGCCGCGGGCCGCGTCTCCACCGCCGCCGTGCCCATCGGGCAGGTCGACAGCCGCCAGGCCACGGCACGCTCGACCGGGGTGGGTGAGCTGGACCGGGTGCTCGGAGGCGGGCTCGTGCCGGGCGCCGTCGTGCTGCTCGCGGGCGAGCCGGGAGTCGGGAAGTCGACGCTGCTGCTGGACGTGGCGGCGAAGGCGGCGAGCGAGGACCACCGCACGCTGTACGTCACGGCGGAGGAGTCCGCGAGCCAGGTGCGGATGCGGGCCGACCGGATCAAGGCGATCAACGACCACCTGTATCTGGCCGCGGAGACCGACCTGTCGGCTGTTCTCGGCCATCTGGACGCGGTCAAGCCGTCCCTCCTCGTCCTCGACTCCGTACAGACCGTCGCCTCGCCGGAGATCGACGGCGCCCCCGGCGGCATGGCGCAGGTCCGCGAGGTCGCGGGCGCCCTCATCAGGGCCTCGAAGGAGCGCGGCATGTCGACGCTCCTGGTCGGCCATGTCACCAAGGACGGCGCGATCGCGGGGCCGCGGCTCCTGGAGCACCTCGTCGATGTCGTGCTGTCCTTCGAGGGCGACCGGCACGCGCGGCTCCGTCTCGTACGGGGCGTCAAGAACAGGTACGGAGCCACGGACGAGGTCGGCTGCTTCGAGCTGCACGACGAGGGCATCACCGGACTCGCGGATCCTTCCGGGCTCTTCCTCACCCGGCGCGACGAGCCGGTGCCAGGCACCTGCCTGACCGTCACCCTGGAGGGCAAGCGCCCTCTCGTCGCGGAGGTCCAGGCGCTGACGGTCGATTCACAGATCCCCTCGCCCCGGCGCACGACCTCCGGTCTGGAAACCTCCCGTGTCTCGATGATGCTGGCGGTTCTCGAACAGCGCGGCAGAATCAGCGCGCTCGGCAAGCGGGACATCTACAGCGCGACCGTGGGCGGCGTGAAGCTCACCGAGCCCGCCGCGGACCTCGCGATCGCACTGGCACTGGCCAGCGCGGCGAGCGACACCCCCCTCCCCAAGAACCTCGTCGCGATCGGCGAAGTGGGCCTCGCGGGGGAGGTCAGAAGGGTTACGGGTGTCCAGCGCAGGCTCGCCGAGGCGTACCGTCTCGGGTTCAAGCACGCCCTGGTTCCGAGGGACCCCGGGCAGGTCCCATCCGGTATGAAGGTCACGGAAGTCGCCGACATGGGCGACGCTCTGAGAGTCCTCCCGCGCAGGTCTCGCCCGGACGGACCACAGGAGGACGGCGCACGCCGGTAGACTTTGCCCTGGTCTCACCCGCCCGTACGAACGGCATGAGGGACGCAAGGGCACCGCAAACCTGTGACCGGAGGAGTGCAGTGGCAGCCAACGACCGGGCAACATCGCCCGGAAAGTCCGGCCAAGGCACCGGTAACGAGGCGCTGATGCGCGCCTCGTTGAGCGCAGTGGCGCCCGGTATGGCCCTCCGGGACGGCCTGGAGCGCATTCTCCGTGGCAACACCGGAGGACTGATTGTCCTCGGCATGGACAAAACCGTCGAATCCATGTGTACCGGTGGTTTTGTGCTGGACGTGGAGTTCACCGCGACGCGGCTGCGCGAGCTGGCCAAGCTCGACGGTGCGCTGATCCTCGACAAGGACATCACCAAGATCCTCCGGGCCGGCGTGCAGCTGGTCCCGGACGCATCCATCCCCACCGAGGAGACCGGCACCCGCCACCGCACGGCGGACCGGGTCTCCAAAGCCTGCGTGTACCCGGTCGTCTCGGTCTCCCAGTCGATGCATCTGATCGCGCTGTACGTGGACGGGGAGCGCAGGGTCCTGGAGGAGTCCTCCGCGATCCTGTCCCGCGCCAATCAGGCACTCGCCACGCTGGAGCGGTACAAGCTCCGGCTGGACGAGGTCGCCGGGACGCTCTCCGCGCTGGAGATCGAGGACCTGGTCACCGTCCGGGACGTGACGGCGGTCGCGCAGCGGCTGGAAATGGTGCGCAGGATCGCCACCGAGATCGCCGAGTACGTGGTGGAGCTGGGCACCGACGGCCGGCTTCTGTCACTCCAGCTGGACGAGTTGATCGCGGGCGTGGAGCCGGAGCGGGAACTGGTCGTGCGCGACTACGTGCCCGAGCCGACCGCGAAGAGGTCCCGTACGGTCGCGGAGGCGCTGACCGAGCTGGACGCGCTCACGCATACGGAGCTGCTCGAACTTCCGGTGGTGGCACGGGCGCTGGGCTACAGCGGCTCGCCCGAGACGCTGGACTCCGCGGTCTCGCCGCGGGGCTTCAGGCTGCTGGCGAAGGTGCCGCGGCTGCCGGGGGCGATCATCGATCGACTGGTGGAGCACTTCGGTGGTCTGCAGAAGCTGCTCGCCGCGAGCGTCGACGACCTCCAGACTGTGGACGGGGTCGGCGAGGCGCGGGCACGGAGCGTCCGGGAGGGGCTCTCGCGGCTCGCGGAGTCCTCGATCCTGGAGCGGTACGTCTAGACAGGCCCGAGACCCACGGAGCGGGCCACCCCTACCGGGTGGCCCGGCGGGGCGGTCAGTCCTTCGCGAGGACGAACGAGGCGCGCTGCAGAGGCTCGCCCGGGGCCTTCGCCTCGAGCAGATACGTACCGGGGGCCGCCTTGCCGGGGGGCGGTGTCGCGCACTGGGGCACGCTCTTCTTCCGGTCCCATTCCACGACGTGAACCACCGTCGACCCCGCCGGGACCTTCAGGAACACCGCGCCGCCGGACGGGCAGTCCTTGGAGGACCACACCTGTTCGTCGTTGCCGCCGGCCTCGGTGATGGTGAGCACCGCGCTCTTCGGGCCGAAGTCGGCCTTGCAGTCGCTGCCCGAGGTGTTCTTGGCGGTCAGCCGGAACTTCGGCTTGTCGTCCGGTCCGTAGCTGATCTCCGTACGGAGACTCAACTGCAGTGCGGAGGGCGCACAGTTGGGGAGTGCGGAGCCGGCCGGTACCTGCTCGCCCGTGGTCCCGCCGCCGCCCGGTCCCGTACCGGCCGCCGCTGAGCCGTCCGATCCACCCGTGCCCGATCCGCCCGTGCCCGACCCGGCGTCGCCGCCCGTCCCACCATCCCCATTGCTTCCGTCGGAACCCGCGTCCGCGGCACCGTCCCCGCTGCTGCCGGACTCCGACTCGTCGCGTCCGCCCGGCTGTTGGCTGATGGCAGGTCCGGAACCCGAGGGTCCGGGGGTGATGGACGGGGCGGGATCGGAGTCCCCGGGTTTCGGGTCGTCCTTCGTCCCGCCGCCGCCACCCGAGGTGACGGCCCAGGCGACCAGCGCCGCGAGCAGCGCAATCACCATCGCCGCAACTGCCCTCCGACGCCAGTAGATGCTGGAGGGAAGCGGCCCGACCGGATTGCGCATAGATCCCACGGCGCAAACTCTACGAGAGATCCGGGCCGACTCCGGCCCCACCCGCCGCTCTGATCCGCAAGTTTTCCGGATCATCATCACGGAAGGGCCGTTCCCGGCCGCTTCCGGCCGCTTTGCACCGTGCGAGGTCTCCCTCCCGGGGCGTCGTCGAAGGCTCCGGAAGGACCAGAAGGGTCAGAACGGGTGGCGTTATCACTCTCTGAGCCCTCAGCCGGGCCGACACCCCCGTGGCCGTGCCCCATGTCCGGTCTTCCGTGCCAGGATCGTGGGTGCGATGACTGCCACGACTTCGACACACACGTCCCCCGCCTCCCTCCACACCCCCGTCATCGGGTGGTTCGAGCAGCACGCCCGCGATCTGCCCTGGCGCCGCCCCGAAGCGGGCGCCTGGGGTGTGATGGTGAGCGAGTTCATGCTGCAGCAGACTCCGGTGAACCGGGTCCTCCCGGTGTACGAACAGTGGCTGGCCCGCTGGCCGCGCCCCGCCGACCTGGCCGCCGACGCGCCCGGTGAAGCGGTCCGCGCCTGGGGCCGGCTCGGCTACCCGCGACGGGCCCTGCGCCTGCACGGGGCCGCGCAGGCGATAACGGAACGCCATGGCGGCGACGTGCCGAGCGAGCACAACCAGCTGCTCGCGCTGCCCGGGATCGGCGAGTACACGGCGGCGGCCGTGGCCTCGTTCGCGTACGGGCAGCGTCATGCCGTGCTCGACACGAACGTCCGCCGGGTGTTCGCCCGCGCGGCCTCCGGCATCCAGTACCCGCCGAACGCGACCACGGCGGCCGAGCGCAAGCTCGCCCGCGCACTGCTGCCCGAGGAGGACGAGCGCGCGGCCCGCTGGGCTGCGGCCACGATGGAACTCGGCGCACTCGTGTGCACCGCGAAGAACGAGGACTGCACGCGCTGCCCGATCGCCGGACAGTGCGCCTGGCTGCTGGCAGGCAAGCCCGCGCACCAGGGACCGCCGCGCCGCGGCCAGACCTACGCCGGTACGGACCGGCAGGTGCGGGGCCGGCTGCTCGCCGTTCTGCGCGAGGCGGTGACACCCGTGCCGCAGTCCGCGCTGGACGCGGTGTGGGAGGAACCGGTACAGCGGGCGCGTGCCCTCGACGGACTGGTCTCCGACGGACTGGTCGAACCCCTGCCGGGCGGCCAGTACCGACTGCCTCTGACCTGAACCCGCACGGCGGACGCACGGCTGTCCAGCGGTTGTTACACAACCGATGGGCAGCCGTGCGTCCGCGTACGGCTGCTCCGCACACCCTCGTGACAACGCCTCCGTAGCGTCTGCGACGTCAGCGAACAGGACCACCTGCTGACACGCGGTACCACGGGGATTCACGGGGACGGAGGCGGTTGTAATGGCGCAGGGCGAGGTGCTCGAATTCGAGGAGTACGTACGCACCAGGCAGGACGCGCTGCTGCGCAGTGCCCGCCGTCTGGTTCCGGACCCGGTGGATGCGCAGGACCTGCTGCAGACCGCCCTGGTGCGCACCCTCGGCCGGTGGGACGGGATCGCCGACAAGTCGCTCGCCGACGCCTATCTGCGCCGCGTCATGATCAATACGCGTACGGAGTGGTGGCGGGCCCGGAAGCTCGAGGAAGTACCCACCGAGCAGCTCCCCGACGCGAGCGTCGACGACGGTTCCGAGCAGCGCGCCGACCGTGCCCTGCTCATGGACGTTCTGGGTGTGCTGGCTCCCAAGCAGCGCAGCGTCGTCGTGCTGCGACACTGGGAGCAGATGAGCACGGAAGAGACAGCTGCGGCGCTCGGCATGTCGGCCGGTACGGTGAAGAGCACGCTGCACCGCGCCCTGGCCAGACTGCGCCAGGAGCTGGAGGACCGTGCCGCCCGGAGCCGCGAGGCCGAGGGGATACCGGCGCGGATACCGGCGCAGCCGGACAGGCGTCATGACGAGCGGGGGCGGGAGCGGTGCGCGGCCTGACAGGCAGCGGTACGGCGGCCGGCCGGGGCAGTGGGCTCCGGGCCGGTCTGGCGGCGGGAAGTACGGCCATGGCCGGGCTCGCCGCCTTCGGGCTGTTCTGCGCCGGCTGTTCCACCGGCGGTACGGGCACCCGGGACGAGGGGCCCGCGGGCACCCAGCCGGTGGCTCGGGTCACGCCCTCGAACGTGCTGCCCACCGGCACGACGAAGGCCTCCGCACCGGTCGACGCCGTCCAGCTCATCAAGCGCGATCCCGAGGTGAGCCGCCGGATCAGCAGCGATCTGAGGCCCTGCACCGGTGACGAGTACCCGGTGGACACCTCGTACGGCACGCTCACCGACGGTCCCGCACCCGATGTCGTGGTCAACGTGATGACCTGCGGCGACTCGGTGGGGGTCGGCACCTACGTCTACCGGCAGCGCGAGGACGGTTCGTACGAGAACGTCTTCGCCGCCGAGATACCCGCGGTCTACGGCACCATCGACCGCGGTGACCTGGTGGTGACGGCTCAGGTGTACGGCTCGAAGGACGCGGTCGCCTACCCGTCGGGCGAGGACGTGATCACCTACCGCTGGTCGACCAGCCGGTTCACCGAGACCGACCGGGTGCACAACGACTTCAACCGGGCCGTCGGCAACGAGGACGGAGATCTTCCCGTCCCGCCGACGACGCAGAACTGAGAGCCCGCATGGCCGAGACCCACGTCCTCTTCGTCGAGGACGACGACGTCATCCGCGAGGCCACCCAGCTCGCACTGGAGCGGGTCGGCTTCACGGTCACCGCGATGCCCGACGGTCTGCTGGGCCTGGAGGCCTTCCGGGCGGACCGGCCGGACATAGCCCTGCTCGATGTGATGGTGCCGGGGCTGGACGGGGTGAGTTTGTGCCGCCGTATACGCGACGAGTCGACCGTGCCCGTGATCATGCTGTCCGCGCGGGCCGACTCGATCGATGTGGTGCTCGGCCTGGAGGCCGGGGCCGACGACTACGTCACGAAGCCGTTCGACGGTGCGGTGCTGGTCGCCCGGATCCGCGCCGTACTGCGCCGGTTCGGCCACGCCTCGGGTCCGGGCGGGCAGGGCGGCGCCGCGCATGCCGAGCCTTCGCACGGGACGGGCGGAGCGCTGGTCTTCGGCGATCTGGAGATCGACACCGAAGGCATGGAGGTACGCCGGGGAGGCGCGCAGGTCGGCCTGACGCCGACCGAGATGCGGCTGCTGCTGGAGTTCTCGTCCGCGCCCGGCACCGTGCTCTCCCGGGACAGGCTCCTGGAGCGGGTCTGGGACTACGGCTGGGGCGGTGACACCCGGGTCGTGGACGTCCATGTGCAGCGGCTGCGCACCAAGATCGGGCAGGACCGGCTCGAGACGGTCCGCGGCTTCGGCTACAAGTTCCGCGCATGAAGCGGCTCGCTCTGCGGACCGGTGTCCGCTGGAAGATCAGCATCGCGATCGCCGCGGTCGGCGCACTCATCGCGGTGGCGCTGAGTCTCGTCGTCCACAACGCCGCGCGCGTCTCGATGCTGGAGAACGCCCGCGAGGTGCAGCTGGAGCGGCTGCTGTTCGCCCAGCGGCTGTACGAGGCGTCGAGCACGCAGAAGCCGTCACCCAAGTTCGGCGCCAAGCTCAACGACCCGGCGATGCCCTCCAGCCTGCGGGACCGGATCCGGGACAATCGGCGGGCCACCCACGTCGACGAGTACGCGGGAGGAGTGCCGGACGTCTGGGCGGCCGTACCACTGGCCAACGGTGACGTCCTCTCGCTGCACACCCGCTTCGCCGACCGCAGCGCCACGATCATGGGCGACCTCGACCGGGCCCTCGTCATCGGCTCGGTCTCCGTCGTCTTCGGCGGGTGCGCCCTGGGGGTCCTCATCGGCGGCCAGCTGTCCCGCAGACTGCGCAAGGCCGCGGCAGCGGCGGGCAAGGTGGCCCAGGGAAACACGGATGTACGGGTACGGGAGGCCGTCGGCGGCGTCGTACGGGACGAGACCGATGAGCTGGCCCGCGCGGTCGACGCCCTCACGGACGCGCTCAACGAACGGATCGAGGCGGAACGCCGGGTCACGGCGGACATCGCCCACGAGCTGCGCACTCCGGTGACGGGACTGCTCACGGCGGCCGAGCTGCTGCCGCCGGGGCGCCCCACCGAACTCGTACGGGACCGGGCACAGGCGATGCGGACCCTGGTCGAGGACGTGCTGGAGGTTGCCCGGCTGGACAGCGCCTCCGAACGGGCGGAGCTGCAGGAGCTGCCGCTCGGCGAGTTCGTGAGCCGCCGGGTCGCCCTGCTGGATCCGGAGATCACGGTCCGGGTGGTACACGAGTCCTGGGTGTCCACGGATCCGCGGCGCCTGGAACGCATCCTGGGCAATCTGCTGGGGAACGCCGCCAAGCACGGGGCGGGCCCGGTCGAGCTCACGGTCGAGGGCAGGGTGGTACGTATCCGCGATCACGGGCCCGGTTTCCCGGAGGCACTGCTGCGGGACGGGCCGAGCCGGTTCCGTACCGGCAGCAGTGACCGGTCCGGCCGCGGACACGGGCTGGGGCTGACGATCGCCGCCGGGCAGGCGCGCGTCCTCGGCGCCCGGCTGACCTTTCGCAACGCTGCGCCCGCCGGGGCGGCGGAGGGTGCGGGCGGGGCCATCGCCGTGCTGTGGCTGCCCGAGCACGCACCGACGAACACCGGGAGCTTCCCGGTCCTGCAGCAGTCCGGGCAGCGGACGCAGGACTGACGCCGCCCTGGAGTGGGCCCGGCGACGGGTGGGCCCCGGGCGCGGGTGGCTCCGAAGACGGGTGGGCCCCGGAGGCATCACGCCTCCGGGGCCCACCCGATGTACAGCTGGTCAGACGGTCTGCGACTCCTTGGCCGCCGATGTCTGCGGCGGTGCCGTGTCGTCGGCCGGAGCGGCCTCAGGCTTCTCGGTACCCCGCAGCGGGACCTCCTTGACGAACAGCGCCGCCAGCAGGGCCACCACCGCGATCGAGCCGCCCACCAGGAAGGCGATGTGGGTTCCCGAGGACACCGCGAACTCGTACGCCTCGCGCATCCCGTCCGGCAGCTTCGCCAGACTCGCCGCATCCAGCTGGGCGGACTTCTCGGTGGCTCCGCCGCCGCCGCGCGCCGCCATCTCGTCCTGGACCCGCCCGGTGAACAGGGCGCCCATGATCGCGACTCCGAAGGAGCTGCCGAGCGTGCGGAAGAGGGTGGTCGCGGAGGAGGCGACGCCCATGTCCTTGAGCTCGACGCTGTTCTGCGCGACGAGCATGGTGATCTGCATCAGGAAGCCCATGCCCGCACCGAGGACCGCCATGTAGATACCGGAGGTGAAGCGCGTGGTGCCGGTGTCCATGGTGGCGAGCAGGAACAGGCCCGTGACCATCAGGATGCTGCCCACGATCGGGAACAGCTTGTACTTGCCGGTGCTGGTGGTGACCCGGCCGGCGATCAGCGAGACGATCATCATCGCGATCAGCATCGGCAGGAGCAGCAGTCCGGAGTTGGTCGCGGAGGCCCCTTGCACCGACTGCTGGAACAGCGGCAGGAAGAGCACCGCACCGAACATCACGAAGCCGGCGACGAAGCCGACGATCGACATGAGCGTGAAGTTGCGGTTGCGGAAGATGTGCAGCGGAATGATCGGCTCGGCGGCCTTCGTCTCGACGAAGACGAAGCCGACGAGGGAGGCCGCACCGAGGGCGATGAGCTCCATGATCACGGCCGAGCCCCAGGCGTACTCCGAACCGCCCCAGGTGGTGACCAGCACGATCGCGGTGATGCCGACGGTGAGCAGCGCGGCGCCCAGGTAGTCGACCTTCGCCTTCGTGCGCTCCTTCTTGGGCAGGTGCAGCACCGCGGTGACCATGGCCAGCGCGACCACGCCCAGCGGCAGATTGATGTAGAAGCTCCAGCGCCAGCCCAGGTGGTCGGTGATGGCGCCGCCGACCAGCGGTCCGCCGATCATGGCGATGGCCATCACGCCCGCCATCATGCCCTGGTACTTGCCTCGCTCCCGGGGCGGCACCAGATCGCCGATGATCGCCATGACGCCGACCATCAGTCCGCCCGCGCCGAGACCCTGGATCGCCCGGAACCCGATGAGCTGGTTCATGTCCTGGGCCATTCCGCTCAGCACCGAGCCGACCAGGAAGATCACGATGGACGTGAGGAAGATGCCCTTGCGCCCGTACATGTCGCCGAGCTTGCCCCAGATGGGCGTGGACGCAGCCGTGGCCAGCGTGTAGGCCGTGACGACCCAGGCCAGATGCTCCATGCCGCCCAGGTCGCCGACGATGGTCGGCATCGCGGTGCCGACGATCAGGTTGTCGAGCATGGCCAGCAGCATCGCGATCATCAGGGCGAGAACGACCACCCGGACGCTGCGTGCCTGTGGTTCCGCTTTCCCGGCCGGCGCCGTTTTCTTCAGATCCGCCATGTCCCGTACTCCCCTGATCCCCTGCTGTCCGGTGCGCCACCGACCGACACTTACTTGCCGCCCGGCTAGTTGGCTACACTGAGGAAAGTAGACCCGTAACTAGCCGGGCGTCAAGTAAGTTCTTGGGAGAGTCGCATGGGCAGCACGCCGCAGCCGCGCCGGGGCAACACCCGACAGCGCATCCAGGACGTGGCCCTCGACCTGTTCGCCGAACAGGGATACGAGAAGACCTCTCTCCGCGAGATCGCCGAGCAGCTACAGGTCACCAAGGCAGCTCTGTACTACCACTTCAAGACCAAGGAAGACATCCTCAACAGCATCTTCGAGGACCTGAACCGGCCCGTCGAGGAGCTCATCGCCTGGGGCAAGGACCAGCCGCGCACCCTGGAGACGAAGAAGGAGATCCTGGTCCGCTACAGCGAGGCGCTCGACCGCGCCGCACCACTCTTCCGCTTCATGCAGGAGAACCAGGCGACCGTGCGCGATCTGAGCATCGGCCACACCATCAAGAACCGGGTCATCGCCCTGGTGGACCTGATCAAGGACCCCGATGCCCCGCTCACCGACCAGGTGCGCTGCTTCACCGCACTCTTCGCGATGCACGCGGGGATACACGCCCTCAAAGACGCCGAAGGCGACCCCGAGGAGAAGCGCGAAGCTGCTCTCGAGGTCGCCATCGAACTGGTGACCAAGGCCCATGACCCGGGTCCTGCCGCTTAGCCGTTACGGGCATCGCGGGCACTCCATCAGATGTGGACGTGCTCGGCCTTCAGGTAGGAGACCGGGTTGATCGCCGAACCGTAGTTCGGGGTGGTCCGGATCTCGAAGTGCAGGTGCGGGCCGCTGGAGTTTCCGGTGTTGCCGGACAGGGCGATCTTCTCACCCGTCTTCACGCGGTCACCGATGTTCACTTCGATCTTGGACAGGTGCGCGTACTGCGAGTACTTGCCATTGGAGTGCTTGATCACGATGGCGTTGCCGTACGCGGGACCGTCGCCGCCGCCGTTCGGGCCGGCCTTGACGACCCGGCCGGAGTGCGCGGCCTCGACCTTGGTGCCGATCGGCACCGCGAAGTCCTGGCCGGAGTGCTTGCTGGCCCAGCGGTCGCCGCCGGTGCCGTAGGTCGCGCTCAGCTCGTAGTGGCTGACCGGGGCCTCCCACGACTTGGCCTTCTTCTTCGCGGCCGCGGCCTTCTTCTTGGCTGCGGCCTGCTTCTCGGCCTTCTTGTCGACAGAGGACTTCTTGGCCGCGTCAGCGGCCTTGCTCTGGGCGGTCGCCTGCTGGGCAACGGACTCCGCCGTCGTACCGGACGCGAACGCCGCGCCCGCACCGAACACCATCGACGCACCCAGGCCTGCGGCCACGACGGCGCCACTGACGCGGGACATGGACGGGCGGCGGGAGTGCTGGAACGTAGCGCGCTTCGACATACGGGGAGAACCTCCGGGGTGCTGGGACCCGGCACTCGGACCGGGCTTGCCTCACCTTGGTAACCCGGATCCCCCGCAACACTCAAACCCCCCATCTACGATGAAAAGCCGTAGACAGACCCCGAGGAATCCGCCTCTTGACGGGCGTGAAGGCGCCCGCGCAAATCCACCAAAACCTACTGAAATCAGGATCTCGGAACAGGTTTAAGCCCAGCCCTAAAGGCCCCTTTGCGGACGTTTGGCAGCGATCCAGGCCGATTCGCCCCATCTGTCGAAGGTCCCGGCCTCTCCGGGGACGAAAGTCCTTTGAGCGATCAAGGACTTTGCTCCTACCGCCCCTAGTAGGCCCAGATCGGGCTGTGCGCCTTGTCACCGGCGGTGGGACCTAAGGCCTTCCGTTTCGGGACCTTCGCGGCGGGGTTCGGCCAGGCGCTCCGGAGGGACGTCGGCCGCCGTCCGGGCGCCCGCCGCACGTGGACCGGACCGCAGTCAGGCCCGGGACTCCGGCGATCGAAGCCGGAGCCCCAGGCCTGGACCCCAGGTGGTGCGTACGTGCGCCAGGGCCGGGCTACGTGGTTCGACGGCATGCACCAGGGCCGGGGATACGTGGCTCGACGACGGCTACGTGGCTCGACGACGTGCGCCGGGGCCGGGGATACGTGCTCGACGGCATGCGCCAGAACCGGGCGCACGATTCGTGGGCGCCCGGAGTCGGGGCGCCCACGGCCCGCAGTGCGCCCCCCGGGCCCTCGGCCACACGCCGAACCAGGTAACCCCGGGGCCCCGGCCGCCATCCGGGCACCGGCCCCCGTGGACCGTCCCACAGCCGGGCCCAGGACTCCGGCGATCGAAGCCGGAGCCCCAGGCCTGGACCCCAGGTGGTGCGTACGTGCGCCCCGGGTCCGGGGCGCACGTACGCCTCCCCGGGCCCGGGGAGGCGTGGATCGGCGGCATGCACCCCAGGCCGGGGCTACGCGGTCCGGTGGCGAGCGCCCCAGGCCCGGGATTACCTGATTCGACGGCATGCGCCCCGAGCCGGGGCTATGCGATTCGGCGGCATTCGCCCAGAACCGGGCGCACGATTCGTGGGCGCCCGGAGCCGGGGCGCCCACGAATCGCAGTGCGCCCCCGGCCCCTCGGCCACACGCCAACCGCACAGCGGCATGCAGAAGGGGCTGCCCCGGACCGTCGACCGGTCCGGGGCGCCCCCACGGGCATGGGAAGCGGGGGGGGCCCCGAAGCGGACAGAGGCAGGGTGGGG
>NZ_JBHWVO010000046.1:0-30713 GCF_042736635.1 Streptomyces sp. NPDC060035 | reverse complement strand
CGTGCCGGGCGCCGGGAAGATGCCCAGCTGGCCTTCGAGAAGATGCTCACCTACGCCAACCATCTCGGCCTGTACGCGGAGGAGATCGGCCACACAGGCGAACAGAAGGGCAACTTCCCGCAAGGGTTCACCCATCTGGCGCTGATCAGCGCGGCCTTCAACCTTGACCGGGCGCTGGGCTGAATGCCCCCTTGATCGCCCGCAGGAGCAAGACCTGGTGGAGCACTGCTCCAGAGGCACTGCCCACTGCCTCCAGCAAGCGCAGGACCTCTGCCCACTGCTTCCAGCAGGGCAGGACCTCTGCCCGCTGGCTTACCGAGACGACCTTGAGCGCCGCGGTGATGGTGTCATCGTCGGCAAGTCGGTCCGCCATGCCCCTGGCCTCGGTCCTCATGACGAGTCGGGCGGGCTGCGGCCAGTGGGCCGGTATCCGGCGCCCAGCTGTTCGCGGCCCCGCGCGGTCACGGAAGAACGCCGAGTGGACCGCTCGGTGGGCCCATGGGCAGCGGCGGAGCGCCGTGCGATAGACGGCGCGCAGTCCGCGGCCGGCACCGGCGGGCAGCAGGTTCAGGAGGTCCACACGTGCGGTCCAGGACCTTGATCCTCGGACTCCGGTCTTCGTGGACACCTGCCGCGTCGCTTTCGGCAGCGAACAGGATGAGAATGTTGGCATACGGACCGTACGAGGAGCAGCAATGCGTACCCATACGTCACGCGCCGAGGAAGGTCCGAAAGCGGTCGTCGGCGTGGATGGTTCGGAGCATGCCAGGAGCGCTGCGCTCTGGGGTGCGGCCGAGGCCGCCCGGGGTCGGCATGGCCTGTGCCTCGTACATGCCGCCGATCTGGACCGCCTGGACCGATTCTCCTCGTTCGAGACATCGGAACATGTCCGGAAACACGGCCACGTCCTGCTGGCAGAGCTCGATCGGGAGATACGGAGCCGATTTCCCGGTCTTGACGTCACTCTCAAGCTGAGCCGCAGGAATCCGGTTGCCGCGCTCCACGCGGCTGCCCGGCAGGGCGACACGATTGTCGTCGGCAGCAGGGGCAGCGGCGGGTTCGGCCCTCTTTTGCTGGGATCGGTCGGACTCGGGGTGGTCGTCAACAGCCCCGTACCCGTCGTCGTGGTGCGCGGCAGGACCGGACGGGACGATGCACCGGTCATGGCTGCAGTTCGAGACGAACGGGACGCGGAATGGCTGGTCCAGGCCGCGCGGGAGGCACAGGATCGCGGGGGCGTCCTTCGTCTGCTGAATGTCCGGAGTCCGCTGACCCGGTTCGCCGGCCGTCAGGGATCGCCCAACGACGCCGGACGGCTCACAGGCCCTGGCGAGCAGTTGCTGGCCGACCTTGCCTCCCGGGTTCGTGGAGACCGTTCCGGTCCGAAGGTGCGGACCGAGGTGGTCACGGCCCGGTCTGCCGCGGCCGGGCTCGTCGAGGCGAGCCGGGAGGCGAATCTACTGGTCGTGGGGAGCCGCGAGCGGCATGGTGTCCCGGTCCTCGGGCTCGGGCATGTCGTCCACGCGCTGCTGCACCATTCCCACTGCCCCGTGCAGATCGTGCCGTACAAGGTCGACAAGAGGGGCGTGATCGGCGAAGGGCTCGGGGACGACGGATGACGTCGGGGCCCGAGTGGAAGGAGTCGCCGCCGGCCCCACACGTCGAGGAGGGACGATGCAGAGCAATCGACGAAGCCTGACTCTGGACAGGCTCGTGGTCGTCGGAACCGACGGCACACAGGATGCACACCGAGCTGTGCGCTGGGCGGCGACCGAAGCCGATTCCCGGCAGCAGCCGCTGAGCATCGTGCACGCGACCAGGACCGAATCGGGGCATGCGCACCTGTCCGCCAAGGGGATTCGGGAGGCGAAGGACCACGCCGTCGACGTACTGGCCGAGGCGGAAGCGCTTGCGAGGAAGACCGCTCCCGGGGTCACGGTCTCGACCGCCCCGTGCCCGTACGAGACTGCGTCCTGCCTGCTCGGCGAGGCCGGACAGGACGGCACGGTCGTCGTCGGGACCCGGGGACACGGAGGATTCCTCGGGCTGCTCGTCGGCTCCGACGCCCTCCGGGTGGCGGCCCGCGCCCATGTGCCCACCGTCGTGGTACCCCCGCGTGAGCGCAGCCACGCGGCCGGGGTCGTCATGGTCGCCGCGCGGGACGACCGTGACAGGGAAGCGGTACGCCTCGCAGCTGACCTGGCACTGCGCCGCGGAGCCTCGCTGCGCGTTTTCAGCGTGTGGATCTTCCTTGAGAATGTCGGCAGCATGGCGACGATGTTCGACGACCCGACCGAGCTCGCGGCCACCGAGTCCGCCGAAGTCTCACGCATTGTCGCCGCTCTCAACACGGACCGTCCTGGTCTGGAGGTGAGCCACGACGTCGTCCGTGCAGCATCGGCGGCAGCCGTGCTGGTGGCGGCGACCGCAGAAGCCGACACCGTGGTCATCGGTTCCCGTAGACGAACGTTCCCCGTCGGCGCCCCTCTGGGCCACGTCACCCACGCCGTACTGCACCACGCACACTGCCCGGTGCTCCTCACGCCACTGTCTGACCAAGACTTATCTGCGCGAAAGCCGGGGCATCACGCCGATGGCAGGGAGGCCGAGGGCGAGGCGAGAAGCCACCCGGACAATTCGTCGACGTTTCGACAGACCGGATCCGCCCTCCGCCGTACAGGAACTCGGGGAGAACGTCACGGATTCGCACCTCCCGAGCACCCCGATGACCGGGCCCGATGCGGAGGGAGTCCGGTCGGCGCAGGCCACTGGGAGTCGCTTCACCGTGATCGCCCACGTTCTACGCCGGCGTTCACGAACGGCCGGACCGAGCTTGCGGGCTTGGCGTAGATCGCAGACACGTTTCCCTCGGCCACATGAGCGACCGGGGTGGCCGGAAGGGCGTCGTCCGCGTTGCGCGGCGGTCAGCCCGCCCTCGTCCGGATACCGCATGCCTCCGGCGTACCGGCCCGGACGGCCGGCTCGACAGATGCGGTGTCCGGTCGCCCCAGGTGGTGGTCGGCCGACGGCTGGAATCATGCAGCCCCTTCGCCGCTTCGGTTACCGAGCCATGTCGGGCGACCCCTCCAGCATCTTGAGGTGGGCCGGGTTCAGCATGAATTGAGTTTATCCATGAGGCTTGGGAGGAATTGGCATGGAGCGTCATGACATCGGGGCGGTCGGCATCGCTTCATGACCGAGCTGATCCGACGAATCTCGACCAGCAGAAGGAACGGAGTCGCCAGCCATGCCACTCGCCCGCGTCCACAACTTCTCCATCTCGCTCGACGGCTTCGGCACCGGTGAGGGCCAGAGCCATGACGCGCCGTTCGGCCACGCCGGCGAACGGCTCCACGAGTGGATGTTCGCCACCCGGTTCTGGCACAAGATGATCGGTCGGCCCGGCGGGACCGGCGGCCTCGACGACGCCGTCGCGCGGCAGTTCACGCCCGGGATCGGTGCCGAGATCATGGGCGCCGGGAAGTTCGGCCCGCCCGGATGGTACGAGAACCCGGAGTGGAAGGGGTGGTGGGGTCCCAACCCGCCGTTCCACACACCGACCTTCGTGCTCACCCGTCACCCGCGCCCGTCGATCGAGATGGAGGGCGGCACGACGTTCCACTTCATCGACGCCTCGCCCGCCAAGGCGCTCGAGGCCGCCCGCGAGGCCGCCGGTGGCCAGGACGTACGCATCGGCGGGGGTCCCACCACGATCCGCGACTTCTTTGCCGCCGGGCTCATCGACCACATGCACATCGTGGTGGTCCCGATCCTGCTCGGCCGAGGCGTACGCCTCTGGGACGGACTGGAGGGACTCGAGAAGGACTACCAGGTCGAGGCCACCTCCTCGCCCAGTGGAGTCACGCACGTGACGTTCACCCGTACCGGTCTCTGAACCGCCTCGGTCGACAACCCCAAGGGGCGCCGGCAGTCCCGGGACCGACTTCCGGTCGAACCGGGCTGTCACTGCCCGGTGCTGTTCGAGCTGGTTGATGCCGCACTCCGCTGCGTGACGCTGCTTGTGAACCTGTGAGTCGCACCTGGGTGGCCGTCGGATGTCGGGTCCTCTTTACGCCGGTTGCCGGCCTGGTCGTCCTTTTCGGATGGTGGCCTTGATCCCGCGTCGGCGCAGACAGCACGTGCAGGTGCGGGTGGGCCGGGGGAGGAGGGGACTGGGTGCCCGGGGAAGGGCGCTGAATGTGATCCCAGGGAGGTACGTGCTTCCCCTCGACGTCCCCTGCCGTCACAGCCGCGGCGCTACGAGCGGAATGCCGTCCCCTGATCCCCTTCCGCTCGTTCGTAGGCCGCCTCGGTGGTCTGGAACGTGCGGATCCGGTCGATGTCGAACTTCGGCTTTCGGTCGAAGTCGTAGAGGCCGTTCTCTTCCTGGAAGGTGTCGGTCAGCTGCGTGTAGCAGTAGCCGAACATGTCGGGGTTGTCGAGAAGGACGCGAGTCAGTCCCTCGAAGCGCTCGTGCCAGGCTTCGACGCTCTCGACGCGCTGGCCGTACCCCCATGAGTCGGCCCGGCTCGGGTCGTCCGCGGACTGCTGGTCCTCGCCGAGGCGCTGCGGGTTCCACCAGATGCCGCCGTACTCGGACACGAAGAACGGCTGGCCCGCGTAGGGATAGGACATGGCCGTTCCGTCCAGTTCGTTGAGGTAGGGACGGCCGTCCCGCAGGCCGGACTGTTCGAGGCGGAAGGCTTCCGGGTCCTGTTCGTAGGAGTGGGAGTCGTAGACATCGGCGCCGCGTACGCGGTGGGCGTAGCCGGACGCGTCGACGACCGGGCGGCTCGGGTCGGCGGCCTTGGTGGCCAAGTACATCGCGAGGGTCACGTCGTCGAGTTGAGTGAGTCGGTCGTGGAGGAGCTGGTGGGTCTCGTTGAGTGGGCACCAGCCGATGATCGACGGATGGCTGCGGTCGCGGCGCAGCACTTCGAGCCACTGGGCGACGAAGGAGGCGGTGGGTTGCTGGTTGTTACCTGCCGGTCCCTGTCCGGATGAGCCCCAATCCCCGAACTCGCCCCAGACGAGGTAGCCCAGGCGGTCGGCGTGGTAGTAGAAGCGCTCCTCGAAGACCTTCTGGTGGAGTCGCGCTCCGTTGAAGCCGGCGGCCATGGCGAGTTCGATGTCCCGGCGCAGGGCGTCGTCGCCGGGGGAGGTCATCAGGGTGTCGGGCCAGTAGCCCTGGTCGAGGACGAGGCGCTGGAACACGGGTTGGCCGTTGAGGAGGATGCGGTTGCCGTTGATCGCGACCGATCGGAGGCCTGCGTACGAGCCGACCTCGTCGATCACCTCGCCGTCCCGGGTGAGGCGCAGGCGCAGCCCGTACAGGTGGGGGTCCTGCGGTGACCACAGGCGGACCCGGTCGGCCGGGACCGGCAGGGTGAGGCCGGGCGTGAGGTCGTCCGCGGGCACGGCGGCCACGCACACGTCGCCGGCCTCGTCGGTCAGTACGGCTTCGAGCGTGAGGCCGGCAGTGTGGTGCGAGAGCTCAGCGGTGATGTGGAAGCTGCTGGTGGCGCGTTGGGGGACGATGTTCAGCGAGCTGATGTGCGCGCGGGGCACCGGCTCCAGCCAGACGGTCTGCCAGATGCCGGTGGTGCGGGTGTAGTGGCAGCCTGTGTTGCCGTACCAGGTGGCTTGCTTGCCCCGGGCCTGCGGCTCCGACGGGGTGTCGCGGGCCCGGACGACAATGGTCGCCGTCTCGCCCGCCGCCGCGACTCCCCTGAGTGAGGCGGTGAACGAGCTGAAGCCGCCGCGGTGGCGTGCGACCTCGATGTCGTTCACCCAGACCGTCGCGTCGTGGTCCACGGCTCCCAGGTGCAGGAGTACGTCACGGCCGGCCCAGGCGTCGGGGACGATCACGTCGCGGCGGTACCACACGGCATGCAGGAAGTCGGTGTCCTCGATGCCCGAGGCCCGTGACTCCGGTGCGAAGGGCACGACGATGCGGTCGGTGAGCTCCCGGGTGCGCAGGCCGCGCTCCAGTCCCGAATCGCCGCGGTCGATCTCGAACTGCCACTCACCGTTGAGGTTCAGCCAGTCGGGGCGGACGCACTGCGGGCGCGGGTACTCCGGCTTGGGCGGGTGGGGCGTCTGGTGCATGTTCATCCTTCGGAGCAGGTGGTGCGGGTGGGGTGCTCAGGGTTCACCGGGCGGGAACGGAGTTGGTGGCGAAGTAGGGCTTGCAGACGGAGCCGGCCCAGTCCGTGGCGATCTGGAGCAGGCGGGTGCCGTCGGGGGAGGGCAGCAGGCTGGAGCTGTAATTGGGGCAGTAGTCGACGGTCGTCGACTCGACCGTGACCGGCGCGGGCATCGCACGCCACCTTCCCGAGGCGCCGGCACTGTTGACCCAGACCGTGCGCCCGCTTCCCTCGGCCCGGCTGCCGTCACGGTTGTACATGACCTGGCCGACGAGGAAGAGCCGGCCCTTCGGGTTGCCCGCCTCGGGCGCCCAGGCCAGGTTCGGCGCGTGCTTGAAGTACGTGCCGTCCGTGGTCTCCGGGCGAATGCCCAGGTAGGCGGGGTCGCCCCAGTTCCAGCCGTCGGGGGAGGTGCGGTAGTGCACGACGCAGGCGTACTGGCCCGCGGCCGCGCAGATCTCGTACGACATCACGTATGTGCTGTCGCCGATCCTGCGGACCACCGCCATGCCGGGGCGGTCGGAGGCGAGTGTGCCGGCGATGGTGTCGTGGTGCCCGGTCCAGTGCAGTCCGTCGGTGGTGCGGGCGGCCACCAGCTTCTGGCTGTGGGCGGGGTCGGACTCGTCGGAGTAGTGCGCGACCAGGGCGCCTGTGGCGTCGACGGAGAATTCCGGCTCCCACAAGCCCTTGGTGTCCGGTGCCGTGGCGATGGTCGAGAGGTAGTCCCAACTGCGTCCGATGTCGTTGCTCTTGAAGACGCGCAGCGCCATGCGCCGGTTCGCCTCGTCCTGGCCGACCGATGCGGCCCACAGCAAGGTGCCCGCGGGCAGGGACCCGATCCGCTGCGGGAGTTCGTACAGGGTCGAGCAGCACAGACCCTGGCCGGCCGCGGCCTCGGGGTCACTGACCGTGCCGACCTCGCGGAACGAGGCGCCGCCGTCGGTGCTCTCGTGGACGGCGCCGAGGCCGTTGTTGCCGGAGAAGGTGACGACCGAGGCCAGGACGCGGCCGTTGGCGTCGCCGCTGTGGGCGAGCCGGATGGCGCGGGGGTACAGGCCGGTGCCGTCGCGCAGGAGGGTCCCGGTCGCGGCGGCGGCCGGGGTGCCGGACTGTGTGACGACCAGCCCGGCCAGGAGGGCGAGCAGCAGGGGCAGCAGGGTGGCAGTGCGGAGCGAGGTCGGTCGTGCGGGGCGATGCGCCGACATGGGTCTCTCCTCAAGGGTGGACAACTGCGGCTGTTCGGGCAGGTGGTGGGGGCGCCAGCGGGTCACTTGAGGCCGGTGCCGGCGATGCCCTCGACGATGCGGCGCTGGAAGAGTGCGAACACCGCGAGCAGCGGGACGGCGCCGAGCACGGCGGAGGCCATGAGCTGGGCGTACGGGACGCCGAAGACGTCCTGGACGGAGGTCAGTCCGACGGGCAGCGTCATCATCTCCGGGTCGGTGACGACGAGCAGCGGCCACAGGAAGTTGTTCCACACACCGACGAACACGAAGATCGTCACGGCGGAGACGGCAGGCCGGGAGACCGGCATCACGATCTGCGCGTACGTACGCAGCCAGCCCGCACCGTCTGCACGCGCCGCGTCGATCAGCTCGCGCGGGATCCCGTCGAAGAACTGCTTGAAGACGAAGACGGCGACGACGTTGGGGACCTGGGGCAAAATCACGCCCCAGTAGGTGTTGAGCAGCCCTGCCGACTGCAGAGCGAGGAACTGCGGGATCATCAGAACCTGCCCCGGGACCATGATCCCGGCGAGCAGCAGGACGAACGCGGCGCGGCGCGCCCGGAACCGGGTCTGCGACAGTGCGAACGCCGCCAGCGAGGCCAGTACGACCGTGAACACTGTGGTCAGGACCGAAGTGATGAAGCTGTTCGCGTACCAGTAGGGCAGCTTGCCCGCGTCGAAGATCTCCCCGTACGCGGCGAGCGTCGGATGCGCAGTGAACCACCCGGTCGGGTCGGTGACGACCTCCTGCGCGGGCCGTATCGAGGTGGCGAGCGCCCAGACCAGCGGCACCAGCCACAGCAGCGCGAAAGCGATCAGCACGCCGAGCGCCACCCGGTTGAACAGACGCTCAGCGTCGTAGCGCCGCTTCGGCGGGTCGGCGGCAGCAGCCGGGCGGCGGTCCGTCGCGGGGCGGTCGACGATCGAGGTCATGGTCAGTTCTCCTTCTCGGCGCGGCGGACCAGGGCGAACCAGACGAGGGAGACGAACAGGATCACCACGAACAGCAGCAGCGACACGGTCGAGGCATAGCCCACGCGGCCCTCGACGAAGCCGGTGTCGTAGATCAGCTGGAGCGAGGGGCGGGTGCTGCCGTCGGGGCCGCCGCCCGTCATCATGTAGATCTGGTCGAAGACCTTCAGCGAGGCGATCACCTGCAGAACCGTGACCAGCGTCGTCGTACGGCCCAGCATCGGGACGACGACCAGGCGGATGCGCTGCCAGGGCCCGGCCCCGTCGACCGCGGCGGCCTCGTGCACCTCGCGCGGCACCTCCTGCAGACCGGCCAGGTACAGCACGAAGTTGAAGCCGATGGTCCACCACACGGTGGCCACCGTGATGGACACCATCGCCCAGTCCGGGTCGCCCAGCCAGGACGGCGGGGAGTCCACGCCGAGCGAGGTGGCCACCGACTGGGCCAGGCCCACCTGGTCGGCGTAGATGAACATGAACAGCAGCGACACCACCGCGGACGGCAGCACGAACGGCGCGAAGAAGGCGAACCGGAAGAACCACCGGCCGCGTACGAACCGGTCGGCGAGCAGCGCGAGTACGAGACTGAGCAGCACCAGCGGCACGGTCGTCAGGACCGTGAACCACAGGGTGTTGCGCAGCGTTCGCCAGAACTCGGAATCACCGAGAACCGAGGCGTAGTTGGACCAGCCGGCGAAGTCTCCGAGGCCGCTCTTGAGCAGACTCGTCTCGAAGAACCCGGCGACCACGGCGTAGACCAGCGGTCCCACCAGGAACACCAGATAGAAGAGGGCAAAGGGCAGCAGCATCCCCGGGCCCGCCCAGCGGTCGCCTCGGCTGGATGGCGGGGGAGGAGCGGTCGTCGTGGCCACGGGTCGGCCTTTCGGTCAAGGCGTACGGAATCCAGGGGCGGGTGGAACGGAGCTGAATCGGGGGCGGCTCGATCCGGCCGGTCGCGCCGACGAGGGCCGCACGGGGCGGGTCAGACCGGCGCGGGCCGTGCCGCCAGTTCACGCAGTTCGCGGCGGATCCGTTCGGCGCCCGCCGTGGGGCCGGTGGCCCCGGTGAACACGGAGGTCGCCGCGTCCCCCACCACCTGCTGCAGGGTGCTGCCCGCGCCGCCGTACCAGGCGGCCGGGTCGTAGACCGCGCCGTCGGCGGCCGCGGCGTAGTGCGACTGCGGCACCAGCTCCCGGTAGGTGTGCGAACGCTGCGTCGGCAGCCAGGCCGGCACATGGCCGCCCTCGGCCCACAGGTTGCTGGAGTGCAGCATCGAAGCGATGAACTCCAGTGACATGTCGAGGCGTCGGGCCTTCTCGGAGGGTGCCTTCGGCAGCACGAGGGCGTGCGAGTCCGCAGCGCAGGCGTAGGGGGCGTCCTTGAAGATCCGGGGCAGCGGTCGCATGTCGAACTTCACCTTCGCGGACTTCACCGCGAGGACCTGCCAGACGCCGTCCATCAGGAAGCCGGCCTTGCCGGTGTTGAGGAGGGTGATGGCGCCGCCCTGTCCGTCGGCGGCGGGCGGCACCACCTTCTCCTTGGTGAGACGGCGCATATAGGCGAGCGCCTCGGCGGCGGCCGCCGTGTCGACGACGACCCGCCGGCCCCGGTCGGCGACGAGATCTCCGCCGCCGAGCTGCCGGTACAGCGACCAGAACAGGCGAAACTGGGTGGAGGCATCCTTCACCGAGGCGATCGAACCGCCCCAGGCGCCGGTCACCTCCTTCGCCGCGCGCATCGCGTCGATGAAGGCGTCGGGGCCGTCCAGGTCCGTCAATCGGCCCTGCCTGTCGAGGAGTCCAGCCTTCTCGGCGATGTCCGTACGGAAGTACAGCACGAACGGATGCGTGTCGATCGGCACGGCGTGCAGCACGCCGTCGACCTGCGACTTCCCCCAGGGGCGTGCGTCGAAGCGGTCGGGGGTGAGTCCGTGCCGGGCCAGATCCGCGCTGTGCAACTCGGTGAGCAGACCCGCCTCGACCAGCGTGGGCACCTTCGACAGATGGGTGACCGCGACCTGCGGAGGGCGGCCTCCGAGCGTGGCGAGGGTCAGCTTCGTGTAGTAGGGGTTGCCCCACAGGAAGGTCGCCGATCTCAGGTCGACCGATCGGTGTGTGGAGCGGAAGACCTGCTGCATGGCCAGCATCCGCTCGCCGTCGCCGCCAGTGAACGGATTCCAGAAGTTCAGCCGGTCCGGCTCGGGTGCGCCGCCGGTGAACCCCTGCGCCAGCGTGCTGCCGCAGCCGGCGGCGGCGAGCGCGGTGGCGCCCGTCGCGCCGAGTGCCAGCGTCCCGCGCAGCACGCGGCGGCGGGACGGGACGGGGGACGGAGGGGGCGGTATGCGGTCCCGCATGGGCAAGTGTCCTTCCACGGCAGATGTGGAGTACAACGTTGGAATAGGGGGCATCGGAAGCCGCGCTGCTGGGCTGTCCGTTGCGGTTACAACGTTGTATCCGGCGCGTAATGCGGCGTCAACACCTCGGCAGGAACTTCCTGCGGTGGATGGACCGGGCGAGTTCGGCAGCCGATCATTTCAACGTTGGAACATGGCGTACGCTCCAGGTGTCGAGGGAGGGAGGACCGCGTGGCAGGCAGTCGCCTGAAGGACGTCGCGGAGCGCGCCGGGGTGTCGATCAAAACGGTGTCGAACGTGGTCCGCGGCGAGGCGAAAGTCGCTGACCGGACCCGCGAGAGGGTCCTGCGCGTCATCGCGGAGCTGGACTACCAGCCGAACGCCTCGGCCCGCCACTTGCGCACCGGACGCAGCGGCATCATCGCGCTCGCCGTCCCGGAGCTCGTGTCGCCCTACTTCGCAGAGCTGGCCGCACAGGTCATCGCGGCCGCGAAGAAGCGGAGCTGCACCGTACTCATCGAGGACACCGGTGGCGACCCGGCGGAGGAGTTGCGCATCGCCTGCGGGCTCAGTGATCCGCTCATCGACGGGGTCCTGCTCAGCCCGCTCCGGCTGGACGAGCAGGTCCTCGGTTCCCGTGAACGTCGCGTCCCACTGGTCCTGTTGGGTGAGCGGTCCTACGAGATCCCCGCCGACCACGTACTGATCGACAACGCGGCCGCTGCCCGCGAGGCCACCGACCACCTCCTTTCCCTCGGCCGTCGCCGTGTCGCCGCCATCGGACAGCCCGCCGGGCTCGCCCATGCGACCACGGTCCAGCGCATGCACGGCTACCTGACCGCGCTGCATGCGGCGGGAGTCCCGCACGACCCCCGACTGGTCCCGGACACCCGGGAGTTCACGCGTGGTGCGGGGGCAGAGGCGATGCATGCGCTGCTCGCTCTCGACGATCCGCCCGACGCCGTCTTCTGCTTCAACGACCTGCTGGCCTCGGGCGCGCTGCGCGCCGCGCACGACCACGGCGTACGGGTGCCGCATGACCTGGCTGTGGTCGGCTTCGACGACGTGGAGGAGTCCCGCTACAGCGTGCCGTCCCTGACCACCGTCGCCCCCGACAAGCAGGGCATCGCGGAGCTGGCCGTGGACGCGCTGATGCGCAGGATCGACGCGGGCGCGATGGCGCCGCACTCGCGGCTCACCGCGGGCTACGAGCTGGTGGTGCGGGAGAGCACACGCCCGGCGCCCTGACCGCCAACTGCCGCCGCCCTGCCGCCACCAGTGGTGTCGGCAACACCTGGGCCCGGCCCCGCCGGTGCGGGGCGGGCTCGCGCAAGGAGGGCCCGTCGAAGTCCGCGGCGGCCGCGCCACGGTGTCATCGGCGGCAGCGGCTCACTTCGGATCGGTGGGCTCCGGCGCAGCGTTGGATTCTGCGACGAGCTCCCGGACCATGAGGTTCAGGGTCGCCGGGTTTGATGCAACCGTCGTGCCGCCGGTCCGCGACGTGTGAGTCGCACCCGTCGACAGCCTGATCAGCCCGGCCGGCATGCCCGGCACCACGGCTGGGGGTGACGGGCCGGCACCTACGAACTACCTGCCCCGGCGCGTTGCGCCGCGCAGCCGCTCTCCCGAACGAGCCCATGCCCGTCCCCCGTCCATGTGGGCTACCGGGGCGGTACCCGCTCCGGACTGAACTGGTTCAAGCCGGTCTGGCACCCGTGGCTGGGCAACCGGCCTCGGCTGGGGACAGGAGCGGGCCCCCGTCGTTTGGTGACCAGTGCAGCAAGAGCCGTACAACGAGGGATCGTCACGTACGGTTCTGTGAGGGCCGGGTGCTGAAATATCCCCGGCTTCCTCGCTTCCGGGCAGCCCGTCCGAGTGCTCCTGAGCGCCCCCGGCGCCTCCTATGCGCCTCGCCCGCCGCCTATGCGTCCTGCCGCCCGATGCATGGCACCGCCGGGCCGGAGGCGGTTCAACTGAACCCAGAGAACCCGGAACCGGTCGATTGCACATCACCCACACGGGAGGCGTCCGATGACAACACCTCTGGCCGACTACGCGCAGTTCGCCGGAAAGCGGATCGCGATCGTCGAGCACATGCAGAACCACCCCTTCGTCCTGGGCCTGAAGCAGGCTCAGGAACACGGCCTCGAAGTGTGGCTGCTGACGGGTGACCGGTCCTGGTACACCCACGGGCACGCCTGGGACACGCACCCGTTGGCCATAGTGGACCGGGTGATCGACGTCGACACCACCGACCTCGACGCAGTGCTGGGCGCCGTCACCGGCGAGGACGGCGCGCCCCTGGTGGACGGTCTCACCTCGTTCTCCGACTACCACACCGAGCTTGCGGCGCGCGCCGCGCGCCGCCTCGACCTGCCCGGTCCCGACCCGGATGCCGTGCGCACCGCCAACATCAAGGATCTCCTTCGGGTCGCGCTCGGCGACCAGCCGTTCAACATCCCTCATGTGCTGGTCGGTCACCGGGGCCAGCTCGACGAGGCAGCCCGTCGACTCGGCTTCCCGATGATCGCCAAGCCCCCGGCCGAGGCGATCAGTTACGGGGTGCGCAGGGTCGACGACATGGCCGGGCTCGTCGAGGCGTGGGAGGAGCTCTCCACCGTCCGGCACAGCCTGCGCGGCCAGCCCCGCTCGGGTGACGTCCTGCTGGAGCAGTACGTCGAGGGCGAGGAGGTCAGCGTCGAGACGATGACCGTGGACGGGTACACCCATGTCTTCGGCGTCACCTCCAAGGACCTCTTCGGCGACCCTGCCTATATCGAGTGCGGGCACACCTTCCCCGTACCGCTCCCCGACGACGAACGCGACGAGCTGTACAAGGTGGTCCGCACGACCCTGGAGATGATCGATTACCGGCACGGGCCCTGCCACACGGAGGTCCGGCGCACCGAGTCCGGCTGGCGGATCATCGAGGCCAACCCGCGCACCCCGTCCAGCTGCATGACCATGTTGGTCACCGACGTCACCGGCCGCAGTCCGATCCTGGACGCCTGGCTGCTCACCATCGGCGTCACCCCGCCCATCGAGCCCGTCGTCCACAGCGGCGGCGCCGCCGTCCGCATGATCTACCCCACCCGGCGCGGGACCCTCGCACGCATCGACGGGCTGGAGGCCGCGGCGGCCGTGGAGAACGTCCAGGTGCTGCTGCACGTCGAGAAGGGCGACCACCTGCTCCAGCGCATGGACAACTCCTCCTGCGTCGGCTTCACCTACTGCAACGGCCCCGACCGGGTCGCCGCCCAGGAGCTCGCGGACAAGGCCGCCGACCTACTGGACTTCGTCGTCGAGGAAGAGCTTCGATGAGCCCGTATACGGAACGTGCCGCACCGGCGCGCCCGGACGGCGTACGGGCGGTCGCGAACGCGGCCGTACTGGAGGCGGCGGGCTGGAACTCGCTGCTGGGGGCGGAGGACTTCTTCCAGACCCCCCGGTGGCTCACCGTGCAGGA
This sequence comes from Streptomyces sp. NPDC060035, assembly GCF_042736635.1. NCBI lineage: Bacteria > Bacillati > Actinomycetota > Actinomycetes > Kitasatosporales > Streptomycetaceae > Streptomyces > Streptomyces sp. NPDC060035. The sequence goes on along the minus strand of NZ_JBHWVO010000046.1, from coordinate 16,548 downwards.
GCACAACTCCGGTACGGCGATGGACTTCCTGGTACGTGAGCGGGGCGGCGCCCCGCTCGCCGGGCTGGTGACGGCCTGGGCCGACACCTCCGTCGCCTGGCTGCTCGCCCGGCCGGACGCCATGCTGAAGCGCGCTCTGGAGCAGGAGGTTCCCGAGGCGGCCGGTGTGCTGCGCGATATCGCCGGCGGCGCCCCGGACAGCCTGCTGCCCTCCCTGGTATGCGGAGGGCGGCATCTGGGCCGTACCCGGACGCTCGCTTCCGCGGCCGCCACCGAGGACGACCTCGCTGCCCTGCTGGAGAGGGCCGAGGCGATGGCGGCGGACCGGAAAGCGGCGACCGTCTGCTTCCCGCACGTCGACGTACGCGACACCACTCTGGTCGCCCTGCTGGAGCGCCGCGGTTACCGCCACCACCTTTCCGACCACTACGCCTGGCTGGACATTCCGCCGGGCGGCTTCGAGCAGTTCGTCGAGGAGATGAGCGCCCACCGCCGCCGCCGGGTGAGCCTGGAACGCCGGGCGCTCACCGAGGCAGGCGTCGAGGTGAACGTCGAGCCGCTCACCCAGGCGCTGGCCCCTCGCCTCGGGCAACTCGACGCCAACCTCCTGCGCAAGTACGGCAATCCTGCCAGCGACGAGGGCTCCGCCCGCATGATCGGCCGGATCGCCGAGATCATGGGCGACGACGTCCTGGTGTCCGTGGCCCGGCAGCGGGGCACCGTCATCGGCTTCGGCATGGTGCTGCGGTCCCGGGCTCGCGGCGAGGAGCAGTGGTACGGCCACCGCGCCGGGTTCGACTACGAGGCCCAGGGCAGGCTGCCGCTCTACTACGACGTCCTGTACTACCAGGTGCTGGACGCCGCCGCCAAGCAGGGCGCCACCGTCCTGCACGCCGGGATCGGCAGCGTCAAGGCCAAACTGGCCCGCGGCTGTCAGACCAGCGAGCAGCGCTCCTACTTGCTGCGGCTGCCCCGTACGGGAGGCACCGCCGACGACGACCGGGAGACGACCACACGATGAGCGCCGCCACCGACCACCAGGAGAGCGGCGGCTGGAACGCCGCCGTCGGAGCGGGAGTCAACCCCTCCGACCGGCGTGGGGGCACCCTGCGGCTGGTCTCCTCCTCCGACGTCGACTCCCTCGACCCCGCCCGGACCTACTACGTCTGGGTGTGGCTGCTGCAACGCCTGCTCAACCGCACCCTGATGGCCTACCCCACCGACCCGGGCCCGGCCGGCCTGGTCCCCGTACCCGACCTCGCCGAGGAGCCGGGGGTGCCGAGCGACGGCAACCGGACCTGGACCTACCGGCTCCGCGAGGGCGTCCGCTTCGACGACGGCACCCCGGTGACCTCGGCCGACGTACGGTACGCCGTCCAGCGGATCTTCGCCCAGGACGTGCTTCCCGGCGGTCCCACCTATCTGGTGCCGCTCCTGGACGACCCGGACCGCCCGTACGCCGGGCCCTACCGGGACGGCGGCCTGCCCGCCGTACTCACCCCCGACCCGCGCACGATCGTCTTCCGGCTGCGCACCCCGTTCTCCGACTTCGACCATCTGATGGCCCAGCCCTGCGTCGCCCCCGTGCCCCGGCACGCCGACACCGGGGCCCGCTACGGCGAGGACCCGCGCTGCACCGGGCCCTACCGGGTCGCCGCGCACCGGCCGGGAAGCAGACTCCTGCTGGAACGCAACCCCCACTGGGACCGGGCCACCGACCCCGTGCGGCCCGCGCTCCCGGACCGGGTGGACGTCACCATCGGCCTCGACCTGGACGAGATGGACGAGCGGCTGACGGCAGGGGAGTTCGACATCAACCTGGAGGGCCGCGGCCTCCAGCACGCCGCCCAGCACCGCCTGGCCGACGACCCGGTGCTGCGCTCACACACCGACAACCCGAAAACGAGCTTCCTGCACTTCGTCTCCCTCCAGCCGCACATACCGCCCTTCGACAACGTGCACATACGCAGGGCGGTGCACTACGCGGCCGACAAGATCCTGCTCCAGGAGGCCCGCGGCGGTCCGGTCACCGGGGGCGATCTGACCACCGCGCTCTTCCCGCCGCGGCTCCCCGCCCACCAGCCGCTGGACCGCTACCCGACCGGCTCCGATCTGCGCGGCGACCTCGACGCCGCCCGCGCCGAACTCCGGGCCGCCGGGCTGCCCGACGGCTTCGACGCCGTCATCGGCACCCAGCGAGGCAAATTCCGGCTGGTTGCCGACGCGGTCGCGGAGTCCGTCGCCCGGGTCGGCATCCGGCTGACCGTCAAGGAACTGGACGTCGCCACCTACTTCAGCCAGGGCGCCGGCTCCCCGGAGACGATCCGCAAGCACGGGCTCGGCCTGATCGTCACCGACTGGGGCGCCGACTTCCCCACCGAGTACGGCTTCCTGGCCCCCCTGGTGGACGGTCGGCTGATCCGCCCCGGCGGAGGCAACTGGAACATCGCCGAACTCGACGACCCGAAGATCAACGAACTGATCGACACCGGGCTGCACACCGCCGACCCAGGCACCCGCAGCGAACTGTGGCGCGAGGTGGAGCGCCGGGTCATGGACCACGCGGTCATCCTCCCGCTGGTCCACGACAAGACCCTGCACTACCGGGGCCCCCGCGTCACCAACGTCTACGTCCACCCCGCCTTCGGCCTGTACGACATCCAGGCCATGGGCATCACCGATACCCGCACCGACCGGGAGAACGACACCGTATGAACAACGCAGCAGCGGACCTCCGCTTCGTCCCGCTGGACGCCGGCGACACGGCCACGCTGGACGCCTGGCTCCGGCTGACCACGGACGGCGCCGAGGACGTCCCGCTGTCCGCCGCCCCGCCCTGCGTGGCCGACCTGACCGGTTCGGTGCGCTTCGTACCGCCGGGCACCGCCCTGGCCGGCGAGGTCGCCTTCCTCGGCGGGCAGGCCGTCGGCGCGCTCCGTATCGTGCTCCCCGACGGGGCGCCGGTCGCCGTCGTCGACCAGCTGCTGGCCGCGCCGAAGGAGCGCCGCCAGGGGATCGGCACCGCCCTGTTCCGACGGGCCCGCGCCCTGGCCGAACAGCACGGCCGCACCCTCCTGGTCGCCGATCTGGTCCAGGCGCTGCCCGGCGGGCCACCTCGGGACGAGGGCCCGGCCGTGTTCGCGGCGGTGCTGGGCGCCACCCCGTCCGACGGGCCGGAGGGCGTCCACCAGTGGCTCGACCTGGACCGGCACGACCCGCTGGCCGACGGCATCCCCGAAGTCCCGGCCGGCTACCGGCTCCAGCGGTGGGGGACCGTCACGCCCGACGCGTTCGCGATCGCCGTGTCCGAACTCGGCCAGTCGCTCGGCGAGAGCCGGCCGGAGACCTGGGACCAGGGGCCCGAGGCGATCCGTACCAGTCATGTGCGGCGTTACGAGCGGATGCGGGTGGGCCGTGGACGGCGCGCCTACCATGTCGGCGCCGTCCACGAGGAGACCGGCGAGCTCGCCGGCTTCACCAGCGTGTCCAAGACCACCGGCAATACGGAGTACGCCCTCCAGGGCATGACCGTGGTGGCCCCCGCCCACCGGGGCCACCACCTGGGTCTGCTGCTCAAGCTCGCCAACCTCGCCCATGTACGTGAATACGAGCCCCGGGTGCGGCTGATCGAGACGGCCAACGCCGACGACAACCACCCGATGATCGCCCTCAACGCGGCCATGGGCTTTGTCCCTCAGGAGCGCTGGGTCTCCTGGGAGGTGCCGGTCGACCCGGCCGGCTGAGCGCCCGGCGGCAGCCCCCCGCCTGCCTCGGGGACGCGAGGGGGGCGGGGGGCTGCCCCGCCCGTACGCTCGCGCAGGAAGCGCGGCAGCCAGCCCGTGCCGAGCAGCACCCCGGCGACCACGGCGACCCCACCGGCCACCGCCCATCCGGTGGGCCGCTCGTCCAGCGCCAGCCAGGCACCCGCCATGCCGACCACCGGTACCAGCATCGAGAACGGCGCCACCACACCGGCCGGGTAGCGCTTGAGCAGCGCCGTCCAGATTCCGGAGCCCACGACGCTGCCCAGCACCGCGATGTAGACGAGCGCGACCAGGCCTGGCCAGCCGTCGGGGCCGAACGCCGACCCCAGCGCCCGCCACCCCGTGGCCGGCCCCTCCATCACGGCCGACAGCGCCAGCAGTGGCAGCGGCGGGATCACCGCCATCCACAGTGCGAAACGCAAGGGGTACTGGGGCTTCGCCTGCCGGCTCGCCAGGTTGCCGACCGCCCAGCCGAGCGCCGCCAGCACGGTCAGTACCAGCGGCAGCAGCGGTGCCGTCCGCGCCCGGTCCACCGCGATCACGGCCATCCCCAGCACCGCCAGCCCGATCCCGGTCAGCTGCCGCCCGGTGACCTGCTCGCGTAGCAGCAGGGCCCCCAGCAGTACGGTGAACGGCGCCGACGCCTGCACCACCACGGACGCCAGACCCGACGGCATGCCCTGCTCGATGGCGAGGAACAGCAGTCCGAACTGGGCGACGCCGAAGCCCAGTCCGTATCCGAGCAGCCAGCGCAGCGGCACCCCCGGACGCGGCACGAACAGGACCACCGGCACCGCCAGCACCAGATAGCGCAGCGCTGCCAGGAAGAACGGCGGGAAGTGGTCGAGGCCGACTCGCACCGCAAGGAAGTTCAGCCCCCAGAGCACGGCCACCAGCACGGCCAGCGACCGGTCCCGGTGGGTCACCGGGAGGTACCGGAGAGCAGACCGGACTCGATGACGCGGCCGCCCAAGCCCCGCAGGAACTGCCCGTCGCCGATGAGCTTCTGATCGTCGGCGCACTGCTGGAGCACCAGCGTGTACCGGATGCCGTCGGCGTCCTCCAGCAGCCAGCAGAACATCATCACCCCGGGGCACGAACCCCCCTTGAACACCGCGCGGGGCCAGCGGGCCGAATCGATCGGGATCCCCGGGTACGCCGTCAGGATGGCGTCGACGCCCCCGCTCGCGTCCCGTATCCCGTCCTTCACCAGCGCGCCCAGCACCCGTGCCACGTCCCAGGCGCTCATGTGCCAGTCCAGACCCAACTGGTGTACGACCGGACCGAGATCGGATCCGCGTACGGTCATCGGGCCGGCGATCCGCTCCAGCAGGTGCCTGCGACCCGCCTCGCCGGAGCCCACCCACTCGGCCCGCAGCTCCGGTGCGCCCCAGCCGATCTCGAAGAGCTCATGGCTCGTCAGAAACGGCCGCAGCAGCGACGGGTCGCTGTGCCCGGCGTTCGCCACGGCCCGCTCCACCGCTTCCCGGCCCAGCAGGTCCTGAATCAGGTCGGCGGCGGTGTTGTCGCTCATCGCGATCATCTTGTACGCCGTCTCGCGCACCGACACCCGGGAGCCGTCCGGCAGCTCCTGCATGTCACCGGTGGGCAGGCTGCGCAGGGCCGGAGTGATCGCCACCTCGTCGTCCCACCGCACGGTGCCGGCGGCCACCGCCTCCGCCAGTGCCCGCATCAGATACAGCTTGTACGAGGAGCCGTTGGGCATCGGCCGGTCGGCGTCCTTGGCGTAGAGCGTCTCGGCCACCCCGCCGGCCACCCGGGTCACCAGCGCCGACCAGGTCACCCCCGGCTGCTCCAGCGCCCGCACCAGGTCGCCCCACGCGCGCACCGGCGGCGTCACCACCTCCGGGCCCAGATGCAGTACCCGGATCAGCCCGGTGGAGTCGAGCGTCAGCGACAACGTGGAGCGGACACCCGCCGGCCCTTCCAGGGTCACCCACGACTTGTGGGCCACCGGCTGATAGTCGCTGACGGTGAACGGGCCCAGATCGCGCCACTGTTCGAGCGTCGCCGCGAAACCCTGTGGATGCCGGGTGAGGAAGACGGGGACGAAGTTCCCGACCAGGTCCTCGTCCCGGGGCGCCTCGAGGGTGGTGAGCAGCTCCACCGCCCAGCGGGTGCGCCGCCCGAGGGGAGTGCCGTCCCCGTCGAGCGCGGCCTGCGCGTCCGGGCGGACGGAGGCGTCGGAACCGGGCAGATCAATCATCATCGCTCCTCGACGGCCGTTGCCGACCGATGGTGTCAGTCCTCGGTGACAGTGATGGCCGTGCACGGGCAGAGTTCGGCACACAGCCGTACGGTCTCGTGCAGTTCGGGCGGTGGCTCGGCCAGGAGCAGGACCACGGTGCCGCTGTCCGGGTCCTGGTCGAAGACCCGCGGCTCCGTCGCCGCGCACCGGCCCATCGCGCAGCAGGCATCCGTGTCCACGGCCACGGCCAGCCGGCCGGCACTCACCAGGTCACCGGCAGCGCGCCGAGCCCGTAACTGGACACCTCGTGCCGGAAGTCCAGTTCCTCGAACGGGACGGCGAGCCGGGCGCCCGGCATCCACCGCAGCACGGCGGCCAGGATCTCCTCCAGCTCCACCTTGGCCAGCCACTGGCCCAGGCACTGGTGGATTCCGTGACCGAAGGCCAGATGGCGGCGGGCGTCCCGGTGCGGGTCCAGGGTGTCGGGGGAGGGGAAGACGGACTCGTCGCGGTTGCCCGCCGACAGTGACACGACCACGCCCTCGCCGGCCCGGATCGTCACATCGCCCAACTCCACGTCCTCCAGCGCCGCACGGGCAAGCCCGTTCTGCACGATGGAGTGGTAGCGCAGCAACTCCTCGACCGCCTTGGGCAGCAGCTCCCGGTCCTTGGCCAGCGCGTCGGCCAGGCCCTGATCGGTGACCAGGCTCAGCAGGCCGAGGCTGGCCTGGCTGGTCGTTGTCCCGTGCCCGGCGACCAGCAGCAGCCGGCACATCGGGACCATCTCCTCGACGGTCAGACTGCCCTTGCGCACCTGGTCGACGACCAGCCGGCTCACCAAGCCGTCGCCCGGATCCGGCATCCGCATGCGCTCTTCGACCACCTCGCGCAGCAGGCCGTCCAGCTCGTCGCGGGCGGCGGCGACCTGCTCGGGCCGGTATCCGCGGTCGATGAGGACCCCGGCCCGGCTCTCGATCAGCTCGCGCTGCTCGTCGGAGACGCCGAACAGCAGGGCGATCACCCGGGACGGCACCGGGATCGTCAGACCGCGCACCAGGTCCACCGGGCGCTCGCCCCTGACCAGCTCGCCCAGCATCTCGTCCAGGTGCTCCCGCAGTACCGGCCGCATCGCCTCGGCCCTGCCGTGCAGGAAGTCACGGGTGAGCATGGACCGCAGCCGCGTGTGGTCGGGGTCGTCCATGCGGATGAAGGAGGCGGTGTGGGGCTTGTCCCGCACCAGGACGGACGTGGTCGTCATCATCGGGAAGCCGGGGGCGCTGGTCACCGCAGTGAACCTGCGGTCCGCGAGTACCGCGCGGACGTGCGGATGCGCCGTCACCAGCCACACCTGGCTGCCGTCCCACATCGTGATGCGGCTCGCGGCGGGGCCGGACCTCAGCAGGGCGAGCGGCGGTGGCGGATCGATCGGGGAGACGCGCTCCATCGGGTAGGACGGCGCGGCCGTCACCTTCGGGGATGCTGCGTCCTGCGTCATGGGTCCCACCTATCGCTGCACGGGCATGCCGACGTGAAGTAGCGGCCCCATCCTCACCGCCCGCCCCGGACCTCCCCTACGGGGCGGCCCGACCCGCATAACCAGTCGCGCACGCACATAACAACGGCCACCGGAGGCCGTTCACCGGGCGTCAGCTCACTGGTACGGTCGGCGCGCCGCACCGTCGGACGCTTTTCGGCCGGGTTGCCGGTCCGGCCCACCACCCCCCGAGAACGAGGACCACATGAGTTCATCGCTACAGGGACAAGTCGCACTCGTCACAGGCGCCGGCTCAGGAATCGGCCGGGCCACCGCACGCGCGCTGGCCGCAGCCGGAGCCTCTGTCGCCCTCGCCGCCCGCCGCGTCGACCGCCTCGAAGCACTGCGCAGCGAACTGGAGGCGAAGGGCGCCGCAGTCCAGGTGCTCGACCTGGACGTCACCGACGAGCAGGCCGTGGCCGCCGCCGTTCGCTCCACCGTCGACACGCTCGGCCGACTCGACATCCTGGTGAACAACGCCGGACTGATGCTGCTGGGGCCGGTGGAGAACGCCGACACCACCGACTGGGTCCGGATGATGGACACCAATGTCATGGGCCTGATGTACATGACCCACGCAGCCCTCCCGGAACTGATCAGGAACCAGGGCACAGTCGTCCAGATCTCGTCCATCGCCGCCCGCGTCGTCGGACGCGGCAGCGCCGTCTACAACGCCAGCAAGTTCGCCGTCAACGGCTTCAGCGAGGGGCTGCGCCAGGAGGTCACCGAGCGCGGAGTACGCGTGGTGGTCATCGAGCCGGGCACCGTGGAGACCGAACTGCGCGACCACATCACGCACGCCCCCTCCAAGGCGGCGATCACCGAACGAGTGGCCAAAATACGCCAGTTGCAGAGCGAGGACATCGCCGACGCGGTCCTGTACGCCGTCACTGCGCCCCCGCACGCCACGGTCAACGAGATCTTCATCCGCCCCACCGACCAGGCCTGAACCACCACCTTCCCGGCGGGCGCCGCACTGCGCGGCGCCCGCCGTCGCGCTGTCCGGGGCCGCTTTTAGCGAGAGGAGCGAGAGGAGAGAACGCCTGCCTAACGTGAGCCGCAACAGGCCGTCACAGGTGAAGAAGAGGCGTCATCCATAACCGTAAGGAAGCCGTCCGTGCCTTCTGCGATACACGTGCCCTCCGTTCCCGACCGGTTGACGCGGTTGCCCTTCTCGCGTCCGGATCTGCGGCTGCTGGACGCGATCGGACAGTGCGGTGACCTCCCCGAAGCCGCCCGCAGGTCGGGCCTGAGAGCGGCAGCCGCCCAGCGTCGGCTCGACCGGCTGGACCAGGCCACCGGGCTGGGGCTGACGCTGCGCGGCGCCCGTACCGCGAGGCTGAGCTCGGACGGCGCCCGGGTGCTCGTGGCCGGCCGGCGGTTCTTCCGCCAGGTCGACCAGGCCGTGCAGACCGAGATCTACGGGCGCGGCACCGAGGCGCTGAACGCACCCCGCATCCTGAACATCGCCACCGCCGAACCGTTGATGGAGGACCTGGTGGAGGATGCGGCCGACACGCTGGGCATCCTCCTCTCGGTCAGTCACGACACACCCCACCAGGTGCTCCGGCAGCTCGCCGGGTACCGGGTGGACGCCGCGCACACCTGGGGCCTGAACACCCTCTCCCACGCGGTCGACCGCACCGTGCGCACGTACGACGTCCTGGACGACCCGCTCTGGGTGACGCTGCCCCTAGGGCACCCGCTGGCGCGCCGTGAAACCGTCTCCCTCGCCGACCTGCGTGACGACAACTGGGTGTCCGAGGCCGGGCCCCAGGCCGAGGTCCTGGTGAGCCGGGTCTACCAGCTGGCCGGTCTCACCCCGCCCGCCCGCATCCAGGTCACCGGGGCGTCGGTGGCCCGGGGGATGCTGCGGCGCGGAGACGCCATCGGCCTCGGCTCCCCGGCGTGCCCGGCCGTGTTCGCCCCCTCGCTGGTACGCCGCTCGCTGGTGGAGCGGCCCCGGCGGGCCGCCGGACTTCTGGTCGATCCCACCGTCGTCCCCGGTGCACTGGCCCAGCAGTTGGCTGCGCTGCTCACCGCCCGCTGCCTGAGCAGGTTCACCCAGCACCACGGGGACATGCTGTGCGATCCGTGGTGGGCCGACTGGCTGGGCGGGCAGCGAGCGTTGCTGGAGCGGCGCACCGACGCCGCACGCAGCCTCCAGGCCCCGCCGGCACTGCCCGACGAGTCGGTCCAGGTCGATGTGGAGGACCTCCATCTGCTGCGCGCGGTGTCCGACCACGGCAGCATCAACCGCGCCGCGGCCGTGCTCTCCATAAGCCAGTCGGCTCTCACCCGTCGCATCCATCGGCTCGAACTCCGGCTTGGTGCACGGCTGTTGCTGCGTAGCTCACGCGGTACGAACCTGACGGCGCCGACCCGGCAGTTCCTGGCCCGGCTGGCCGGTTTCGAGGCCGAACTCCACGCGGTGGGCCTCACGGGCGCGGGGGACGCCCTGCCGCCGGCGGAGCCGGGCGGCAGCACGCAGCGCCGCACGCACCGGGGCGGCGCGGTGCGGCCGGGGCGGGCCGTGCCCGAACGGACAGCGGTGCGGCCCGCCGTCGCCGGCCGGAACTGACAGCGGGGGCGGCCGGCGGATGAGGTCCGCCGGCTGCCCCAGGGGTGTCAGCGGGCGCCCAGCGCCACGTAGTCGTACATCCCGAAGGACCCCGTGACGAACACGTTGCGGGCGTCCGGGTGACGGTAGAGCAGCGAGCGTGGATAGAGGTAGGGCACGATCACGGCGTGGTCCATGGTCAGCCGGTCGATGCGGTGCCAGATGGCCGCGCGTTCCTCCAGGTCGCTGCTGACGGCACCCCGGTCGAGCAGGGCGTTGATCTCCGGATCGTCCAGCTCGCCCATGTTCTGGTTGCCGCGCTCCTTGATCGCGCGCCCGTCGACGATCTGCTGGAAGAAGCCGTATCCGTCGGGGAAGTCGGCCCCCCACCCGAACATGATGATTCCGATGCCGTGCTCGCGCAGGTACGCGGGGCTGCCGCCGTAGCGGTCGAAGTAGTCGCCGGACGGGAAGTCCAGCACCTCGGCCTCGATGCCGACGCGGGCCAGCCCGGCCGAGAGCGCCTCGGCCGCACGGTACTCCTTGAGGCGGTCCTTGCGGGCCGCGATCTTCGTACGGAAGCCGTCCGGCAGGCCGGCCAGGGCCAGTTCGGCGCGGGCCGCCTCCAGGTCCCCGGTGCCGTCCTCGCCGACCGGGTAGCGGTCGAAGGGCTGGTAGCCGTCGATGGTCGGCGGAAGGATCGTGGTGGCGATGTCACCGCCGACGGGGCCTCCGTACGCCGCCTGCATGGCCGCCTTGTCCGTGGCGAACTGCACCGCGCGCCGGCAGTGCACGTTGTCGAACGGGGCGATCCGGCTGGACAGGCAGTAGATCCAGGTGAAGCCGGTCAGTGGGTTGTCGGCGTTGGCCCGCAGCGCTGGGTCGGCCAGGATGCGTTCCTGGACAGCGGGCTGCACGCCGAATCCCGCGAGGTCGATGTGCGCCTCACCGGAGAGCAGCATCAGGTCCACCTCGTGCGGGTCCTTGCCCAGGTGCACCTCGATGCGCTCGGCCCGTTGCCGGCGTACGGGGTCGGTCGCCGGGTCCCAGTACGGATTGCGCTCCAGGACCACGAGTTCCCCCCGCTCGTAGGAGGCGACACGGTACGGACCGGTCGCCACGGGACCGAGCCGGTAGCCGATGCCGCTGTCGCGGGCCCGGGGGACCGGGGTGGTGCTCGGCATGGTGGCCAGCAGGTCCATGCCGGCGAAAGGCTCGGCCAGCCTCAGGACCAGGGTGCGGTCGTCGGGGGTCTCCACGGTGAGCGGGCCGTCCACCTCGGGTTCGCGCCAGGGGCCGCCGTAGTCGGTGCCCAGCAGGTGGCGGAAGTAGGTGGGGCCGACGCCCAGCACGTCCGTACCGTAGTTGCTCCTGGCGATCGCGTACTTGACGTCCGCCGAGACGACGGGTGTGCCGTCCTCGTAGCGCAGGCCCGGGCGCAGCCGGTACGTCCAGGTCCGCCCACCGTCAGAGGCCTCACCGAGCGACTCGGCCAGGTCGGGGACCAGCCGCTGGCCGTCCTTGCCGGGCGCGGCGTCGAAGGTGACCAGGGTCCGGCCGATCAGGCGCAAGAAGTTCCAGGTGTAGGCGTAGTACGTGTTGCCGGGGTCGAGCGAGTCGAAGTCGTCGGTGCGCACCAGGCGGAGGGTTCCGCCCAGCGTGTCGGTCGGGGCGACCACGCCGTCGACGGCGGCGTCGAAGCCGGTGGTGCCCGACTGTTCGGTCTCCATGTCCCAGCCCTTCTCGCGGTGATTTCCGCGCCATTCTGCGGGTGTGCGGGGCCACGGGGCGGGGCGGGGAAGCGTGGGCGCATAGCCGACGGCGGGTCGGTATAGCGGGAGAGCTCGGTGAGAGGTGGTGGAGAGTCCCGGCTGATTGGCTCGCGTCCCCCCACGCGCGAAGCGGACGCCCGCTTCCCCCACGCGCGACGCGGGCGTCCGGACGAGAGGCGAGCAAAACGTGTCCCGAAGAAAGAAATGGCATATACCAGTCGTAACCGTCGCGGCTGCGGCATTGCTGGCGGGCTACCCGTCGGTGTCGATGGCCAAAACCCCCACCCCACCCCCGGGAGCCGCCCAGGGGTGGTCCCAGAAGGACGAGGCGGACGCCGCCGAGCCCGGCCCGGCCGAGCTCCCCGAGGCCGTACCTGCCGGCGACCGAGCGGCACTGCTCGGCTCCGGCTACCGCACCTCCGACGACCTGGCCTGGACCACCTCGGGCGACGCCACCGGCTTCCATGTCATGGTCGCCGCCGCCGATGACGGCTACCGCTGGCGGACCGCGGCGACCCTGTCCGAGCCCGGTTTCGACACCGACACCTGGATCGGCAACGCCTGCGTCACCGCCTCCGGCAAGCGCGCCGCAGTCACCTACGCGCCCCGTACCTTCACCAACAAGCCCGCGCTGATGGCCCGTGGGGCCTTCACCGCGATCGTCGACCTGACGAACGGCGCGGTCACCAAGATCCCCGTCCAGTCCAGCCTGAGCTACTTCTCGCCCGGCTGCGGAAGCACGGAGAAGGCGGTCTTCTCGCAGTTCTCCGACGACGAATCGGAGCGCAACGAGACCCGTCTCGTCGGCGTGGACACCGCGAGCGGCAAGGCAGCGAAGTCGCTGAAGCTGCCCGGCCAAATCACCTCCGCCGTTCCCCTCGCCGGCGGTTACGCCGCCGCACAGGGTGCCCGTCTGGTCCGCGTCGCCGCCTCCGGCAACGTGCGCGTCGCCGCCCGTACGGCAGCGGTCCCCTTCCAGCTCACGGCTGCCGCGGACGGCTCGGTCGTCTACATCGACCGGCCCGGCACCAACGGGGCCGCGAAGACCAAGGCCGTCACCGAGCGGGCCGAGGTCCGGCGCGCCCCGGCCTCGCTCTTCGGCACCGCCGCCAAGGCCACCGGAACCACCCAGCGCCTGGCCACCGGCGCACTCACCGACTTCGACCTGGCACGCTCCGCCCGCACCGGCACGGTGTACGTCACCGGCAAGGCCAAGGCGGCCGGCACCCTGCCCGCGTCCGTGCGCATGCCCGCAGGTGTGGCCAAGGACGCGGTCCTGTCCACCAGGGGCGACGCCGCCGTCACCACCGCGTGGGCCGACGGCAAGGACTCCCGGATCTCCCCGCAGGAGGCTGCCTCGGCGCGGACCGCCCGGACCGAGATGACGCTCCTGGACACCGGACGCAGCGTCACCCTGGACGCCCGGCCCGGTACGACGGTCGGCTCGACTGCGAAGACAGCGGCCGGCCTCGCCACCTCTCCGGCACTCACCCGCGGCACCGCTGCGGCGGCAACCCCCAAGCTCGCCGCCGCTTCACCGACCAACCCCGTCGAGGACGAGCGCTACTGCTCCGTGCCCCGCGGAGACGTCCGCAAGCAGGCCTTCCAGCCCACCCCGCGCCAGGTCGAGTGGGCGGTGGACCAGGCCGTGGTCGGGAAACTCAACACGCACGTCTCCCGCGCCGCCAACTGGAAGAACACCGGGATGTCGGCCTACCAGCCGCAGTCCCTCTTCCCCCTCAAGACCATGGCGGGCGACCCCAACGGAACACCTGACGCGGCCGACGGATACAACATTCCCGCGCAGGTGATGCTGGGCGTCACCGCCCAGGAATCCAACATGTGGCAGGCCACCAGGTTCGCCGTGCCGGGTGTCACGGCGAACACCCTGATCGGCAACTACTACGGCATCAGCCACGGTTCCGACGGCGAGACTCCGGATCCGTGGGCCATCGACTGGGCCGACTCCGACTGTGGTTACGGCATCGTCCAGGTGACCGACGGCATGCGCATGGCCGGCCACGAGAAGCCCGGCGAGACCGCGTTGTCCGTGCAGAAGCAGGAGGCCGTCGCCCTCGACTACACCGCCAACATCGCCGCGGGCGTCAACATTCTCGTGGACAAGTGGAACCAGACGTACAGCGCCGGGATGACCGTCAACGACGGCGGACCGGAGTACATCGAGAACTGGTTCTTCGCGCTCTGGGCGTACAACTCAGGCTTCTACCCCCAGTCCAGCGCCGGGTCGCACGGCGGCCACTGGGGCGTCGGCTACACCAACAACCCGGCCAACGCGCTGTGGAAGGCCAACCGCACCCCGTTCCTGGAGAATTCGGGGGGCGGGGACGACTACTCCCACGCCGCCCACCCGCAGGACTGGCCCTACCAGGAGAAGGTGATCGGCTGGGCCGCCCGCCCGATCTCGGCGATGTTCGCCCCGGGCGACTTCCAGCCCGGCTACCGCGCCGCCTGGTGGACGGACCCGATGTTCCGCACCACGGCAAAGCCGCCGGTCGGGACGTTCTGCGACTCCTCCAACAACTGCGATCCCAGCAAGATCAAGGACAACGACACCGACACCAACGGGGCGTGCCAGCTCAACAACCCGGCGGACGAGTTCTTCCTGCACTGCTGGTGGAACAAGAAAATCACCTGGAAGAACTGCGAGTCCGCGGCGACCTGCGGATTTGCTCTGCACCGCTTCGACGCCACCTATCCCGAACAGCCCGACGGCAACGCCTACCCGCCCCGGTGCTCCAGCGGGCTGCCCTCCGGTACGTATGTGATCGACGACGTGGCTTCGGGCGTCACCCCGGCCGGTTCGTCCGGGCGAAGTTGCGGGGCGACGACCTCGCCGGGCACCTTCGGCTTCACCTTCTCGGCCGACGGCGCCAACTACCCGGGCAAGATCGACACCCATCAGATCGGGGCCGGTTACGGCAACCACTTCTGGTTCTCGCACACCAGGAACCAGTCGACCTCCGAGGGCGCCCGGATGCGCACGACCGGCACCTGGACCCTTACCAACGGCATGACCGGCTGGGCCCGGGTCTGGGTGCACCTCCCCGACCACGGAGCCCATACCCGGCAGGCGTCCTACACCATCTCCGGAACCAACAGCACCAGCCCGGTACGGGTGCACCCGCAGCGCGTCGGTGAGAACAAGTGGGTCTCCCTCGGGGTGTTCCAGTTCACCAGCGCCCCGAAGGTCGTGCTCTCCACGCACGCGGCCGACGGCAACGGGTCCGAGGACGTCGCATGGGATGCCGCCGGCTTCCAGCCGCTGTCGGCCAAGCCCAAGGACATGGTCGTCGCGATGGGCGACTCCTACTCCTCGGGCGAGGGCGCCTCGGCCGCAGGCGGCGTCGACTACTACAAGGAGACCAACTACCGCGACCCCAGCAACCCCTCCACCCGGGACGCCTGCCACCGCTCGACCAAGGCATGGTCCCGCCAGGCCACGATCCCGGGTCGTTCGGCGTCCGTGGGATCCCTGGACGACAGCCGGTCCGCGGCCATGGACTACCATCTCGTCGCCTGCTCCGGCGCCCGCACGTACAACATCGCGAGCGCCGGCGAGAACGGCGAACTACCCCAGCTCTCCAAGGGCTACCTCGACCAGAACACCACGCTGGTGACCCTCTCCGTCGGCGGCAACGACGCCCGGTTCGCCTACATCATCCAAAAGTGCATCTTCGGCGGCATCGGCTGGCCGACGCTGTGCCAGAACCAGACGTTCGAGGACGACGACTCCCAAGTGGACGATGCGGCCTACCAGGGGCTGGACATCGGCGTGGCGGCCGAGCGCCTGGCCAAGGAGCGGGTGCGGCCGGCCATCACCGACGCCCTCAAGAAGATCCAGGCGAAGGCACCCAACGCCAAGATCGTCCTGATGGGGTACCCGCCTCTGCTGGAGGGGGCGGGGCAGTGCATCCCCGGCATCGGCACCGAGGAGGCCCCCTGGCTGAACAGCATGGCCAGCACCCTCGCCACCGAGATGCAGGGCGCCGTGGACGACGCCAAGACCGCCGGCGCCAAGGCCTGGTACTCCAACCCCGCCCAGAATTTCGCGGGCAAGGCTGTCTGCGGTGACCCCGAACAGGTCCACGGCATCGTGCTGGACCTGGTGGAGAGCGACGAGCCGCAGATCGACTGGCCGATCCTGCAACTCGGAGCCTCCGCTCAGTCCTTCCATCCGAAGGTCGGAGGAGCCCGGCTGTATGCGGACTCCCTGGAGCGGACGATGGGAGGCATGGGTCTCTGACCCGTGACACCCGACGGGCCCTCCCCACCCGGGGAGGGCCCTGGTCCCTTCTGACATCGGCGTCGTACCGGAGGTGAGCGATGAGACGGGTTTCCCGCCGCGATGACATCGCGGCGGCCTTGGTGCTGCTCCTGCTGGACGCTGTCCTGCTGGCCGTTCTGGTCTTCGGGGTGATGATCTCCGGGGGCCTGACGGGCCGTCCGGACCGGGCCGCGGCCGGCCGTGAGGCCTCCGGGGCCGCGCTGGTCTGCCTGGTCGTCCTGCTGGTTTCCGGCGGCATCGCGACCGCTGTGCGGGCCTGGGCCACCGCGGCGGTGCAGGTGATCGTGCTGGGAGGCGCCGCAGCCCTCGCCTGGACGGGATTCGGTCCGTGACACACCGCCGCGCTCCCCGGCGTCGGTGCCGGGGGGGGCGGGGGCGGGGGGCGGGGGGGGGGGAGGGGCGG
>NZ_JBHWVO010000045.1:34893-35365 GCF_042736635.1 Streptomyces sp. NPDC060035 | reverse complement strand
GTCCCGTTTCACCGGGGCCCTCCGGGCGCTTCCCTTCGTTCTTGCGTTTCCGACTCTATCAGACTCTTTCGTGTCCGATTCCCGGTCGAAGCGGGTTTCGCTTTCCAGTTCTTCGCTTTCGCGTTTCCCTTTCCGGCGATTCCAACTTTACCAGACTCTTTTTCGTTCCGTTTCCGGTCTGAATTTGATTCCGGCGGCCTGTGGACTGGCCTTTGCCTTTCGGCGGATCCGACTTTATCAGAGATTCTGAGTCGGATTTCCCGCCCCTGTGGTGTGCTCCCCGCGCATGGCTGCGCGCGGTGCTTCCCGGTCAGGCGGAGCCGTAAACGTACTGGAGCGGGGGGGGGCGGTTGCAAATACGGGGGCCCCCCGCGGGGTGGGGTGGGGGGGGGGGGGGCGGCGGCCGCGGCCGCCCCCACGACGGGGGCCGGTGCTGTGGCCTGCCCGGACGCCGCGGCCGAGCAGCCGGCCG
>NZ_JBHWVO010000045.1:0-34885 GCF_042736635.1 Streptomyces sp. NPDC060035 | reverse complement strand
CTCACCCGTCCGGGGGGGGGCCCCCTCTTCCCACCCCCCCCCCCCCCCGCTCCTGGTTGGTGACCGTCGGGTCAGACCTCGACGACGACCGGAAGGATCATCGGGCGCCGGCGGTAGGTGTCGGAGACCCACTTACCCACCGTGCGGCGGACCAGCTGCTGGAGCTGGTGCGGCTCCATCACTCCGTCCTGGGCCGACTTGTTGATGGCTTCCTCGACCTTGGGCACCACGGCGGTGAACGCACCGTCGTCGATACCGGAGCCGCGGGCCTGGATGTGGGGGCCTCCCACGATCTTGCCCGAGGAGCTGTCGACCACGATGAAGACCGAGATGATCCCCTCGTCACCGAGGATGCGGCGGTCCTTGAGGGAGGTCTCCGTGACGTCACCGACCGAGAGGCCGTCGACGTACACATAGCCCGCCTGGACCTTGCCGACGATCTTGGCCTTGCCGTCGATGAGGTCGACGACGACGCCGTCCTCGGCGATGACGATGTGGTCCTTGGGTACGCCCGTCAGCGCGCCGAGCTCCGCATTGGCCCTGAGGTGGCGCCATTCGCCGTGGACCGGCATGAGGTTCTTCGGCTTGCAGATGTTGTAGAAGTACAGCAGCTCGCCGGCCGAGGCGTGGCCGGAGACGTGCACCTTGGCGTTGCCCTTGTGGATGACGTTGGCGCCCCAGCGGGTCAGGCCGTTGATCACGCGGTAGACCGCGTTCTCGTTGCCCGGGATCAGGGACGACGCGAGGATCACCGTGTCGCCCGGGACGATCCGGATCTGGTGATCGCGGTTGGCCATCCGGGACAGGGCGGCCATCGGCTCGCCCTGGGAGCCCGTGCAGACCAGCACGACCTCGTCGTCGGGCAGGTCGTCCAGCGTCTTGACGTCCACGACCAGGCCCGCGGGGACCTTCAGATAGCCAAGATCACGGGCGATGCCCATGTTGCGGACCATGGAACGTCCGACGAAGGCGACGCGGCGGCCGTATTCGTGGGCGGCGTCCAGGATCTGCTGGATGCGGTGGACGTGGCTGGCGAAGCTGGCCACGATGATGCGCTTCTGGGCGTTCGCGAAGACCGTGCGCAGGACGTTGGAGATGTCCCGCTCCGGCGGCACGAAGCCGGGGACCTCGGCGTTCGTCGAGTCGGAGAGAAGAAGGTCGATGCCCTCCTCGCTCAGCCGGGCGAAGGCGTGCAAGTCGGTGAGACGGCCGTCCAGCGGCAGCTGGTCCATCTTGAAGTCGCCGGTCACGACGGCCATGCCCGCAGGGGTGCGGATGGCGACCGCGAGGGCGTCCGGGATGGAGTGGTTGACCGCGATGAACTCGCAGTCGAAGACACCGATGCGCTCACGCTGTCCCTCGGTCACCTCAAGGGTGTAGGGACGGATCCGGTGCTCCTGGAGCTTGGCCTCGATGAGTGCGAGGGTCAGCTTGGAGCCGATGAGCGGGATGTCCGCCTTCAGCCGGAGCAGATACGGGACGGCACCGATGTGGTCCTCGTGGCCGTGCGTGAGGACGATGCCCTCGATGTCGTCCAGGCGGTCCCTGATGGTGGTGAAGTCCGGCAGGATCAGGTCGACGCCCGGCTGCTCCTCCTCGGGGAAGAGAACGCCGCAGTCGACGATGAGCAGGCGGCCACCGTATTCGAAGACCGTCATGTTGCGGCCGATTTCGCCCAGGCCACCGAGCGGGGTGACCCGCAGGGCGCCCTTCGGCAGCTTCGGCGGGGTACCGAGTTCGGGATGCGGATGACTCAAAAGACTCTCCTTACCACGCGCGCCACGTACCGCTGAGGGCACGTGGCGCGCATGTCAATTCGTGCACTTGCTGTTGTCAGGTGGTGTTTCTCTGCGAGTGACCTCGCGTATTCAGTTGTGAAGTCCGTGGTTACAGCTGTACCCCGCCGGCCGCCAGATCGATCTTGAGCTGGGCCGTCTCCTGTGCGGTGAGTTCCACCAGAGGGAGGCGCAGCGGGCCGGCGGGCAGGCCCTGCAGGGTCAGGGCGGCCTTGCTGGTGATCACACCCTGGGTGCGGAACATTCCGGTGAAGACCGGGAGCAGCTTCTGGTGTATCTCGGTGGCCTTCTGTACGTCACCGCCGAGGTAGGCCTCGATGAGCGCGCGCAGGTCGGGGGTGACGACGTGGCCGACGACGGAGACGATGCCGACGGCACCGACCGAGAGCAGCGGGAGGTTCAGCATGTCGTCGCCGGAGTACCAGGCAAGGCCGGACTCGGAAATGGCCCAGCTGGCGCGGCCCAGGTCTCCCTTGGCGTCCTTGTTGGCGACGATACGGGGGTGCTCGGCCAGCCGTACCAGCGTCTCCGTGTCGATCGGCACACCACTGCGGCCAGGAATGTCGTACAGCATCACCGGCAGGCCGGTGGAGTCCGCGATGGCGCTGAAGTGACGCAGGAGGCCTTCCTGCGGCGGCTTGTTGTAGTACGGCGTGACAGCGAGGAGGCCGTGGGCGCCGGAGCGCTCAGCGGTGCGGGCCAGCTCGATGCTGTGGCGGGTGTCGTTGGTGCCGATGCCTGCGACGACATGGGCCCGGTCTCCGACGGCTTCGAGTACAGCCCTGACGAGCTGGTCTTTCTCCGCGTCGCTGGTGGTCGGGGACTCGCCGGTGGTGCCGTTGACGACCAGGCCGTCATTGCCTGCGTCCACCAGATGGGCGGCGAGCCGCTGGGCGCCGTCGAGGTCGAGTGCGCCGTCCGCCGTGAAGGGCGTGACCATAGCGGTGAGGACCCGCCCGAAGGGGGTCTGCGGAGTGGAGATCGGAGCCATGGGTAACACGCTACTCGTTGCTCGGAGCGCCGTGGTCCCTCGGGGGGACGGGGAAGTGGAGCCCGGCACTGCCTGCTCGGGGGTTCAAGCAGTGCCGGGTCCGTTTCATCAGCCTAGATGAACTTCATGAAACGCCGCAATACGGACACCGCTTATGGGGCTACCCGTCCGTTTTTGTTGAAGGCGGCATGAGTGAGCGGCATCAGCTGCTGCCAGTGCTGTTCCATCTGTTCGCCGACCATTTCGATCTCGCGCTGCGGGAAGGACGGCACCTTCGCCAGTTCGTGCTGCGTACGCAGGCCGAGGAAGTGCATCAGCGAGCGGGCGTTGCACGTGGCGTACATCGTGGAGAACAGTCCGACCGGGAGCACCGCACGCGCGACCTCGCGGGCGACTCCGGCTGCGAGCATCTCCTGATAGGCGTCGTACGCCTGGCGGTAGGAGTCCTCCATGGCGCGGCTCGTGAGCTCGTGCTGTTCCGGGGTGCCCTCGACGAATTCGTACTTGCCGGGACGGCCCTGCTGGATGAGCTTGCGGGATTCCCCCGGGATGTAGAAGACCGGCTCGAGCTCCCTGTAGCGGCCCGATTCCTCGTTGTACGACCAGCCCACGCGGTGCCGCATGAACTCGCGGAACACGAAGATCGGAGCGCTGATGAAGAAGGTCATCGAGTTGTGCTCGAACGGGCTTCCGTGCCGGTCCCGCATCAGGTAGTTGATGAGTCCCTTGGAGCGCTCGGGGTCCTTGGTGACCTCTTCCAGGGACTGCTCACCGGCCGTGGACACACGGGCTGCGAACAGCACATCGGAGTCGCTGGCGGCAGATTTCACCAGGTCAACGGTGACATCGCTACGGAAGTGAGCCTTCGTGGGCTCGGGAGTGTCGGTCACCGGCGGGGGTCCTTCCAATGGCGTCGCTCGGGCGGCGTCCACTCTACGGGCCTACAGGGAGAGCATCCGTACGCAGGAATTCTTCGGCCGGTTCGGCGATTCGGGGCACCGATCGCGTCTCCCGTACGTCTGACTCTTCAGTAACACCCGTCACAGAGTTCAAGGAGAGTTTCCTCATGTTCCGCCGGCGTGAATCCGTCCCGTTCTCGTTCGTTGCCGAGGCCGACCGGTTCCGCAGTAATGTCACTCCGCCGCCCCCGGAGCGTGCCAGCGTCTCCCAGCTGGCCGGCCGTTCCCTCGTCGGTCTGACGGTGCTCGCGGGTCTCGCGGGATCGCTGCTCTTCGGCGTACCCGCCCTCAGCACCGACCAGACGCCCACGCACAGTCAGAAGTCCGAGGCGTCCCAGCATCGCTGAGCTGTACGGGCCCCCTGGGGTGGTAGGCCGGTGGGCTGCTCGGTAGCCTCACCGAGCACAGCAATCGAGCGTGCTTGTGAGTGAGGATCAGTCGTGCCCCTGCCCTTTCTGACGGCCGACCGCGCATTCGACGCGGGCGCAGAGGACATCGCGCTGCCGTTCGACGACCACGACAGCTGGCGGCGGCCCTACCGTCCCGGCCCGTGGCGGGTCGCAGCAGCGGCCACCGTGCTGTTGCTCGCATCCTTCGTACTGCTCGCGGCGATGATCATCTCCGTGGCCGGATCGCTCTCCGGCGCCACCGCGTGTTTCGTGCTCGCCGCCCTGTTGATCACCTGCGCGCTGCGGCTGCTGCGGGTCGGTGCCTGGGTCAGCCGGCACGGGGTGCGCCGGGTGGGCTTCTTCCGGACGACGACGGTGCCGTGGAACCGGGCCGCGGCGGTCCGCACGGTCCAGCAGCCGGTGAAGTGGCTCGGCTTCCCGCGGACCGTCCAGGGGCAGGCCCTCGTCGTGGTGCGCCGGGGCGGTGAGCCGCTGCCTCCGCTGGTCACCGACCACAACGCGGACTTCCTGGCCCGTGGCGAGGCGTTCGAGCGTGCCACCGACACGATCGAGGCCTGGGGCGACGAGTACCGCACGGACTGATCGGGGCACCACCGCCGGGGCGGACCCGCTGACAAGCCGGTACGGCGCCACTCAGGCGCGTACCGGCTTGTTCGCGTGCAGGGCGATGGCGCGCTGCATCGCTGTACGGGCCCGTGGGGTGTCCCTGGCGTCCTGGTAGGCGACAGCCAGCCGGAACCAGCAGCGCCAGTCGTCCGGGCTGTCCTCGGTCTCCTCGCGGCGCTGTGCGAACACGGCGTCGGCGGAGTCCCGGTCGATACGCCCGGACGGGGTGCGCAGCAGCTCGTCGACGGGGAGGCCGCCCTCCGCGTCCAGTTCCGCCGCGAGGGCGTTGGCCCTGCGGACGAACTGGGTGTTCTTCCAGAGGAACCAGATCCCGATCACCGGCAGGATCAGCACCGCCACGCCGAAGGTGACCGTGAGCAGCGTGCCGTGCCGGATGAGCAGGACGCCGCGGCTGCCGGCCAGGACGAAGTAGAAGACCAGGACGGCAGCGGTGACGGCGTACGTGAGCTTTGCGCGCATGGGGATCGGCCAGTCAGTTCAGGTCGAGGAAGTGTTCCAGGCCGAAGGTGAGGCCGGGAGTGGTCACCACGCGGCGGGTGCCGAGCAGGATGCCCGGCATGAAGCTGCTGTGGTGCAGCGAATCGTGGCGGAGGGTGAGGGTCTCGCCCTCGCCACCCAGCAGGACCTCCTGGTGGGCGAGGAGGCCGCGGAGCCGGACCGAGTGGACCGGGACTCCGTCGACGTCCGCGCCGCGGGCGCCGTCCAGTGCCGTGGCGGTGGCGTCCGGCTGCGGGGCGCAGCCGGCCGTCCGCCGGGCCTCGGCGATGAGCTGGGCGGTGCGGGCGGCGGTGCCGGAGGGGGCATCGGCCTTGTTGGGGTGGTGGAGCTCGATGACCTCGACCGATTCGAAGTAGCGGGCGGCCTGCGCCGCGAACTTCATGGTGAGGACCGCGCCGATGGAGAAGTTCGGCGCGATGAGCACACCGGTCTCCGGGGAGCCGGAGAGCCAGGTGTTCAGCTGCGCGAGCCGTTCGTCGGTCCATCCCGTGGTGCCGACGACCGCGTGGATGCCGTGCCGGACACAGAAGTCGAGATTGCCCATCACCGACGCGGGAGTGGTGAGCTCGACGACGGCCTGGGCGCCGGTTTCCGTGAGGGTCTCCAGCTTGTCGCCGCGGCCGAGTGCGGCCACCAGCTCCATGTCGCCGGCGGCCTCGACGGCTCGTACCGCCTCGGACCCGATGCGTCCCTGGGCACCGAGAACGGCCACGCGCAGCTTGCTCATTGCTCTGCTTCCTTGACTGAGAGGTGGAGAAACCGGGTCAGGAGACCGTTTCGTGGAGACGGTCCGCCTGTTTGTCCTTGAGCGGTCCGATGACCGACAGCGAGGGCCGGTGTCCCAGGACATCGGCCGCCACCGCGCGGACCTCGTCAGGGGTGACCGCCGCGATCTTCGCCAGCATGTCATCGACCGACATCTGCTCGCCCCAGCACAGCTCGCTCTTGCCGATGCGGTTCATCAGCGCACCGGTGTCCTCCAGGCCGAGGACGGTCGAGCCTGCGAGCTGGCCGACGGCGCGGCTGATCTCCTCGTCGCCGAGGCCGTCCGTCGCCGCACGGTCGAGCTCGTCGCGGCAGATCTTGAGGACGTCGTGCACCTGGCTCGGCCGGCAGCCCGCGTACACGCCGAAGAGACCGCAGTCGGCGAAGCCCGAGGTGTACGAGTACACGCTGTAGGCGAGACCGCGCTTCTCCCGTACCTCCTGGAAGAGGCGTGAGCTCATGCCGCCGCCGAGTGCGGTGTTCAGGACACCGAGCGCCCAACGGCGCTCGTCGGTCCTGGCCAGGCCGGGCATGCCGAGAACGACATGCGCCTGTTCGGTCTTGCGGTTCAGGAGCTCGACCTTGCCCGCGGTGCGCAGCGTGCGGGAGCCCTCGCGCGGCGCCTTGGGGACTGCGTCGGTGCGGGTCAGCGAGCCGGCGCGCTCGAAGGCCTTGCGGACCTGGCGTACGACCGTGGCGTGGTCGACGTTGCCCGCTGCGGCGACGACGAGGTGCGTGGGGTCGTAGTGCTTCTTGTAGAAGCGGGCGATCTGGCCGCGGTCCAGCGCGTTGACCGTGTCGACCGTGCCGAGGACCGGGCGGCCCAGGGGGGTGTCGCCGAGCATGGTGTGCGCGAACAGGTCGTGCACGCAGTCGCCCGGGTCGTCCTCCGTCATGGCGATCTCCTCGAGGATGACGCCGCGCTCGGCGTCGACGTCCTCGGGGGCGATCAGCGAGCCGGTCAGCATGTCGCACACGACATCGATGGCCAGCGGCAGGTCGGTGTCCAGGACCCGCGCGTAGTAGCAGGTGTACTCCTTCGCCGTGAAGGCGTTCATCTCGCCGCCGACCGCGTCGATCGCGGACGAGATGTCGAGGGCGCTGCGCTTGGCGGTGCCCTTGAAGAGGAGGTGTTCGAGGTAGTGCGTCGCGCCGTTCAGGGTGGGCGTCTCGTCGCGTGATCCGACGTTGGCCCAGATCCCGAAGGTGGCGGAGCGGACGGAGGGCAGTGTCTCGGTGACGATCCGGAGTCCGCCGGGGAGGACCGTGCGGCGGACCGTGCCGATGCCGTTGCTGCCCTTGAGAAGCGTTTGGGTACGGGCGACGGCCCGCGCCTCCGAGGAGGTGCGGGCCGTCGTCACGGAACTACGGGACGTCACTTGTCGGTGTCGTCCTTCTTCTCGTCCTCTTCGCCCTCGATGACGGGGATGAGGGAGAGCTTGCCGCGGGAGTCGATCTCCGCGATCTCGACCTGGACCTTGGCGCCGACGCCGAGCACGTCCTCGACGTTCTCCACGCGCTTGCCACCGGCGAGCTTGCGGATCTGCGAGATGTGCAGCAGGCCGTCCTTGCCGGGCATCAGGGAGACGAACGCACCGAAGGTGGTGGTCTTGACGACCGTACCCAGGTAACGCTCGCCGACCTCCGGCATGGTCGGGTTGGCGATCGCGTTGATCGTGGCGCGGGCGGCCTCGGCCTGCGAGCCCTGCTGGGCACCGATGTAGATGGTGCCGTCGTCCTCGATCGTGATGTCGGCGCCGGTGTCCTCCTGGATCTGGTTGATCATCTTGCCCTTGGGGCCGATGACCTCACCGATCTTGTCCACCGGGATCTTGACGGTGATGATCCGCGGGGCGTTCGGGGACATCTCGTCCGGGACGTCGATGGCCTCGTTCATGACGTCCAGGATGTGCAGACGCGCGTCACGGGCCTGCTTCAGCGCGGCGGCCAGGACCGAGGCGGGGATGCCGTCGAGCTTGGTGTCGAGCTGGAGCGCGGTCACGAACTGCTTCGTACCGGCGACCTTGAAGTCCATGTCACCGAAGGCGTCCTCCGCACCGAGGATGTCGGTGAGGGCGACGTAGTGGGTCTTGCCGTCGATCTCCTCGGAGATCAGGCCCATGGCGATACCGGCGACGGCGGCCTTGAGGGGCACACCGGCGTTCAGCAGGGACATGGTGGAGGCGCAGACCGAGCCCATGGACGTCGAGCCGTTGGAGCCCAGCGCCTCGGAGACCTGGCGGATCGCGTACGGGAAGTCCTCGCGCGAGGGCAGCACCGGCACGATGGCGCGCTCGGCGAGCGCGCCGTGGCCGATCTCGCGGCGCTTGGGCGAGCCCACGCGGCCGGTCTCGCCGACGGAGTACGGCGGGAAGTTGTAGTTGTGCATGTAGCGCTTGCGGGTCACCGGGGAAAGAGTGTCCAGCTGCTGCTCCATACGGAGCATGTTGAGGGTGGTGACGCCCAGGATCTGGGTCTCGCCACGCTCGAACAGCGCCGAGCCGTGCACGCGCGGGATGGCCTCGACCTCGGCGGCGAGCGTACGGATGTCCGTGACGCCACGGCCGTCGATGCGGACCTTGTCCTTGATGACGCGCTCGCGGACCAGCTTCTTGGTCAGCGCGCGGTAGGCACCGGAGATCTCCTTCTCGCGGCCCTCGAAGGCCGGGAGCAGCTTCTCGCCGGCGATCTCCTTGATGCGGTCCAGCTCCGCCTCGCGCTCCTGCTTGCCGGCGATGGTGAGCGCCTTGGCGAGCTCGGTGCGGACGGCCTTGGTGAGCGCCTCAAGGACGTCGTCCTGGTAGTCGAGGAAGACCGGGAACTCGCCGGTGGGCTTGGCAGCCTTGGCGGCGAGGTCCGACTGTGCCTTGCAGAGCGCCTTGATGAAGGGCTTCGCGGCTTCCAGACCGGCGGCGACGACCTCTTCGGTCGGGGCCTCCGCGCCGTCCTGGACGAGCTGGATGGTCTTCTCGGTGGCCTCGGCCTCGACCATCATGATCGCGACGTCGCCGTCCTCCAGGACGCGACCGGCGACGACCATGTCGAAGACGGCGTCCTCGAGCTCGGTGTGCGTCGGGAAGGCGACCCACTGGCCCTTGATCAGGGCGACGCGGGTGGCGCCGATGGGGCCGGAGAAGGGCAGGCCCGCCAGGATCGTGGAAGCGGAGGCGGCGTTGATCGCGACCACGTCGTACAGGTGGTCGGGGTTGAGCGCCATGATCGTCTCGACGATCTGGATCTCGTTGCGCAGGCCCTTCTTGAAGGAGGGGCGCAGCGGCCGGTCGATCAGACGGCAGGTGAGGATCGCGTCCTCGGAGGGGCGGCCCTCGCGACGGAAGAAGGATCCGGGGATCTTTCCGGCCGCGTACTGGCGCTCCTCGACGTCCACCGTGAGGGGGAAGAAGTCGAGCTGGTCCTTGGGCCGCTTGGAAGCGGTGGTGGCCGACAGCACCATGGTGTCGTCGTCCAGGTACGCGACGGCGGAGCCGGCGGCCTGCTTGGCCAGGCGACCCGTCTCGAAGCGGATGGTGCGGGTGCCGAAAGTACCGTTGTCGATCACGGCTTCGGCGTAGTGGGTCTCGTTCTCCACTAGTGATTTCTCCATACTCGTCGTCTTTCGTCCTGCCGCCCGTGTGGCGGAGGACGGTGCGGAGAAGCGCACCGTGTGCGGGCCGGTCTTCGATCGAAGCTCCCGGGCATGTGCCCCGGGGGCCACTACCGAGGACCGGCGGCGGCCGTCGGGCGCCTCTCCTCGTTCTGTTGTGGTGCGTCCAGGTTACTGAGCATGACCCCGGTCACGCACGTACAGCAAAGGGAGCGGCCCCCTGGGGGAACCGCTCCCTCCCACAGCGTCCTTACTTGGCGCCGCCGGCCGCACCGCGGCGGATGCCGAGGCGGTCGACGAGCGCACGGAAGCGCTGGATGTCCTTCTTGGCCAGGTACTGAAGGAGGCGGCGACGCTGGCCGACCAGGATCAGCAGACCACGACGGGAGTGGTGGTCGTGCTTGTGCGTCTTGAGGTGCTCCGTCAGGTCCGAGATCCGGCGGGAGAGCATGGCGACCTGGACCTCGGGGGATCCGGTGTCACCCTCCTTCTGGGCGAACTCGGACATGATCTGCTTCTTCGTAGCGGCGTCGAGCGGCACGCGTACTCCTCTTTGATGTTCGATGCGCCCACGAGTGCCCCTGGTCTTGATCTCAGGGGAGCTTCCGTGACTCGGGGGCGAAGGTCCGATGAGCGCAGCCCCCAGGATGATCCGGGGACGCGTACACAAACGGCCACTGGTCAGAGTACCAGTCGTTCCGGGGGCCTTCGACGGATGTCAGCTGGTGAGTGCGCGGATCGAGTGGTACACCTCGAAAACGGCGAGGCACAGCGGCATCAGCGTCAGGAGCACGCACGCCTCGGCGACCTCCAGGAAGCGCCCCCAGAACGGGGTGACCCCCTTGCGCGGCACGATCAGCCCTATGGCGGTGATCAGCGCGGCGACACCGGCGACCGCTGCGGTGAGCCAGATCGTACGGATGTCGAGTCCTGCGCTGTCCCCCATGAACGCCTCGCGGATCAACGCGGTCGGCGGGTTGAGCGACAGTCCGAGGCCGAGGAGCACGAGTGAGGCGAGGCCCGCCCCCAGGGCGCAGCCGACCTGGGCCGTGTAGCGGAACAGGTGGGCGCGCATCAGCATCGCGACGCCGGTGGCGAGTGCCAGCAGCTGGCCCCAGACGCTGTCCGAGAAGCCGAGCACCGCTGCGGCTCCCGCGGCCACCAGCGCGCATCCGCCGACCAGACCGACGAGCAGTTCGTGGCCGCGCCGAGCCTGGGCGGCGATGCGGTCGGCATCGACCGGGCCCTGCGGCGCCGGGTCGGACGTCCCGTAGTCACCGACGGTGGTGCGGGGCGGTTCGAAGCCGATCGGGAGGCGGGCGAAGCGGGTGGAGAGTCCGGGCAGGAAGGCGAGGAGCCCCACGGAGAGGGGTGCACACACGGCCGCGGTCTCGGCCGACTCCATGCCGGTCATGATCGCGACGAAGGTCACCAGCACGCCGATGGCCGAGGCGAACACGAAGGCGACGAACGTGCCGTCGCCCTCGGGGGCGGCGATCATGAGGATCACCGACGCCACCAGCACGGCGGCGCAGGCGAGCAGGAACTGGAGCCTGCCGACGCCCTGGCCCTCGCTGAGCGGCAGGAGCCCGGCACCGGCGACCGCGGCGTTGGTGAGCACGCCGATCCCCAGCGAGATGGACGAACCACGGTCCGCATAGACACGCGCGCGCACGCAGGCCAGCGCGAGAAGGAGCACGGCGGTGACGGCGGCCAGGATGCCCGGCAGGCCGTGCATGTCGTGCCGGACGTCGGAGGTCCACAGCACGAAGCCCAGCAGGGCCAGCAGGACCGACCCGCCGAAGAGCCCGGCCGAGCGCATCAGGCTGTCGCCCCAGAGGGTGCGGTCGCGGGCGACCGCAGTGGCGACGGCGTCGGAGACATCGTCGAAGACCGCGGGGGGCAGCGACTCCGAGAAGGGCCGCAGGGACAGCAGCTCGCCGTCGAGGATGCGCTGGCCGGCCAGCGTGCGCCCGCTGTCGAGGACGGTGCCGTCACGGCGCACCAGGTGATAGCCGACCGGGGCGCCCTGGGTGGGGCTCTGCCCCGACAGCCGGAGAATCTCCGGGTAGAGGTCGGCGACGGGGATGTCCTCGGGCAGCGCCACGTCGACGCGGCTGTCGGGCGCGACGACCGTGACCCGGCAGAAGCCGGTTCCGTTGCCGGCCGGAACTCCGGGACCCGGCCGAGCGGATCCGGTAGCCGCCGTTTGGGCCGTCATAGTCACGTGCTGCTCCCCCTCATGGTTCTCCTGGATCTCCTGACGAACGCACCCCTGGATCATGGGCTCTGCCTACGTCCCGAATGACCCATTTTTTTGCGGTAGTTAGCGGATGCGTACACGCGTCGCGACACCCTACCGCCCTCGGGTCATCGGGTACGCCAGTAGGATCCTCCCGCGGACGGAACCCGTCGCCACGGGGGCGCCGATAGGAACAGTTCCGTCCGGCAAGGGAATTGGTGAGCTGTGAGCCAGATTGTCGTCAAGCGCCCACCGCGGGCCCTCCCCTCCGAAGTACCGGGCGAGCAGGTGCATTTGCAACCTCCGCCCGAGTTGCCTCGCGGGCAGCAGGAGGGGGTGATGATGCAGCTGCTGCCGATGCTCGGCATGGGTGGTTCCGTCGTCTTCTTCTTCATGACACCGAACCCGATCATGCGGATCATGGGCATGGTCATGATCGCGTCGACGATCGCGATGGCCATTTCGATGATCATCCGCTTCCGGCGCGGGACCCAGGGCCAGCTCGCGGACATGCGGCGCGACTATCTGAAGTATCTGACGCAGACCAGACGCGTCGTACTGAAGACCGCCCGGGAGCAGCGCGACGCGCAGTTCTATCTCCACCCGTCGCCGGAGCAGTTGTGGGCGCTCGTCGCTGAGGGCAGCCGGGTGTGGGAGCGCCGTATCGGGGACGCGGACTTCGCGCACGTACGCATCGGCCTGGGCAGCCAGGAACTTGCCACACCGCTCATCGCACCCGATACCGCGCCGGTCGATGAGCTGGAGCCGCTGACCGCCGGGGCGATGCAGCAGTTCCTGACGACCCACAGCACGCTGGACGGCCTGCCGATGGCAGTCTCGCTCCGTGCCTTCTACCACCTGACGATCAGCGGCGAGGCGGAATCCGCGCGTGCCACGGCCCGTGCGATGGTCGGGTCGCTCGCCTCGCTGCACTCCCCCGAGGACCTGATCATCGCCGTCGCGATCGGCCGCGACGCCGCTCCGCGCTGGGAATGGGCGAAGTGGCTCCCGCACGTGCAGGCACAGGGCGCCATCGACGGCGCCGGCAGCCGCCGCCTGCTCGCCACGAGTGTCGCGGAGCTGGAGGAGATGCTCGCGGGCCGTCTCGACGGCCGGCCCCGTTTCCAACCGGGTGGTCAGCCGCTCCTCGACCAGCCGCACGTCGTCGTCGTGCTCGACGGCGAGTCCGTACCGGCGACGTCCACGCTCGCATCGGCCGAGGGCCTTCAGGGCGTGACAGTCGTCGAGATCGTCACGGGCCAGGTCAACGGAGCGCGCGGCGGCCTCTCCATCGTGGTGGACCCCCACTCACTGCAGCTGGAGTCGGGCAACGGCCTGGTGTACGACGGTCTTCCCGACCTGCTGAGTTACGAGGCCGCGGAGGCACTGGCACGGCAACTGGCCCCGCTCCACGTGGCCTCGGGCGGGGACGACGACGAACCGCTGCTCGCCAACCTGGAGTTCACCGATCTGCTGAATCTCGGTGACGCGGCATCGGTCGACGTGAGCCGGACCTGGCGGGCCCGCTCGCAGGCGGAGCGGCTCCGGGTCCCGATCGGCGTGGGCGAGGACGGTGCCCCGGTGATGCTGGACCTCAAGGAGGCGGCACAGGAGGGCATGGGGCCGCACGGCCTGTGTGTCGGCGCCACCGGTTCCGGCAAGTCCGAGCTGCTCCGTACGCTCGTGCTCGGCCTTGCCGTCACCCATACCTCGGAGACGCTGAACTTCGTCCTCGCGGACTTCAAGGGTGGTGCCACCTTCGCCGGTATGGCACAGATGCCCCACGTCGCAGCGGTGATCACCAACCTCGCGGACGACCTGACGCTGGTGGACCGCATGGGCGACTCCATCAGCGGTGAACTCAACCGCCGCCAGGAGATGCTGCGCGACGCGGGCAACTACGCCAACATCCACGACTACGAGAAGGCGCGGGCCGCGGGTGCCCCGCTGCAGCCCATTCCCTCCCTCGTCCTGGTCATCGACGAGTTCAGCGAACTGCTGACCGCCAAGCCCGACTTCATCGAGATGTTCGTGCAGATCGGACGCATCGGACGTTCGCTGGGTGTCCATCTTCTGCTGGCCTCGCAACGCCTCGAAGAGGGGCGGCTGCGCGGCCTGGAGACCTATCTGTCCTACCGGATCGGTCTGCGGACGTTCTCCGCGGGCGAGTCCCGGGCAGCGCTCGGCGTGCCTGACGCCTACCTCCTGCCCAATGTCCCTGGCTCGGGCTATCTGAAGTACGGCACGGACGAGATGGTGCGCTTCAAGGCGGCGTACGTCTCCGGGGTGTACCGCTCGGGCGCCCAGCCCGCCGCATCCTCCGGTCCACTGCCCGTGGACCGCAGGCCCGTGGTGTTCACCGCTGCTCCGGTGCCGGTGCGCTACGTACAGCCGACGGCGCAAACCGGCGTACCCGAGGCGCGCAAGTCCGAGGACGACGCGCTGGCCGACACGGTGCTCGATGTGATCGTGCGCCGGCTGGAGGGCCGGGGGGCTTCCGCCCACCAGGTGTGGCTGCCGCCGCTGGACAATCCGCCGTCGTTGGACGAGCTCCTGCCGGGACTCTCCGCGGTCGAGGGCCGTGGGCTGACCCAGCCCGGGTTCGAGGGCTCGGGGCGCCTCGTCGTCCCGCTGGGCGTGGTCGACAAGCCGTACGAGCAGCGCCGTGACACGCTCTACCGGGACTTCTCCGGCGCGGCGGGCCACATGCAGATCACCGGCGGCCCGCAGTCGGGCAAGTCCACGCTGCTGCGCACGCTCATCGCGGGCTTCGCCCTCACCCACACGCCCCAGGAGGTCCAGTTCTACGGTCTCGACTTCGGTGGCGGCGGCCTGGCCTCGGTCTCCGGGCTGCCCCATGTCGGAGGAATCGCCTCCCGGCTCGACCCTGAACGCGTGCGTCGTACGGTCTCCGAGGTGTACGGGATCATGGCGCGCCGTGAGGAGTACTTCCGCAGCGCGGGCATCGACTCCATCGCCACCTTCCGCAGGCTGCGGGCGCGCGGCGAGATCTCGGCGACGGACCAGCCGTGGGGTGACGTCTTCCTGCTCATCGACGGCTGGGGCAACTTCCGGACGGACTACGAGGGTCTGGAAGCGGCGGCCGTGGACATCGCGCAACGCGGCCTCGGCTACGGCATCCACCTGATCGTCACGGCGTCGCGTTCCATGGAGGTCCGGGCCAACCTGAAGGACCATCTGATGAACCGGCTCGAACTGCGGCTCGGTGACGTCATGGACTCCGAACTGGACCGCAAGGCCGCGGTCAACGTGCCCGCCGGCGTACCCGGCCGCGGTCTCACGCCGGAGAAGCTGCACTTCATGGCCGCGGTCCCCCGGATCGACGGCATCAACTCCGACAGCGACCTCTCCGAGGCGACGGCGGCCATGAACCAGGAGGTCGCCCGGCACTGGACCGCGGCCCCCGCCCCGGCGGTCCGGCTGCTGCCCCGCGAACTCCCGGTCCACGAGCTGCCCGCGGGCTACGCGCACCCGGAGCGGGGCATCGCGTTCGGTATCGACGAGAACAACCTGGAACCGGTCTTCATCGACTTCGAGCGGGACCCGTTCTTCCTGGTGTTCGGCGAGAGCGAGTCCGGCAAGTCCAATCTGCTGCGTCTGCTCATCAAGCAGCTGACCGAGAGGTACGAAGGGAGCGCCGCCAAGTTCTTCGTCATCGACAACCGGCGAGCGCTCCTGGACGTCACCCCGGCGACGCACCTGGCGGAGTACGTGCCCATGTCCAACAACATGGAGCAGCACACGGACGCGCTGTACGACCTGATGCAGCGCCGTACGCCCTCGCCCGACGTCACTGCCCAGGAGCTGCGTGACCGCAGCTGGTGGAGCGGGCCGACGGTGTACGTGGTCGTCGACGACTACGACCTGGTCTCGACGTCCAGCGGGAACCCGCTGGCCAAGCTCACGGAGATGCTGCCGTTCGCCCGCGACGTCGGCGTGCGGTTCATCATCGCCCGCAGTACGGCGGGGGCGGGCCGTGCGCTGTACGAGCCCTTCATGCAGCGCATCCTCGAGCTGGGGGCGCAGGGCCTGATGCTGTCGGGCGACCCCATCGAGGGGGACGTCCTCGGCAACGTACGACCGCGCCCGATGCCTCCGGGGCGCGGGGTCTTCGTCACCCGGCGCCGCGGGAATCCGCTGGTGCAGTCCGGGCTCATGGACGGGGAACGGTAGGGCGTATCGCCAGTGCCGTGGCGGGCGGTGACAGCGGGAGACATGCCGCTGCCACCGCCCGCCTCGGTGTGTGGGCCGTCCGACTTCGGGGCGCAGGAGATTCCGGCGTTCCGGTACCACCTGAGGGGGTTCCGCTCATGTCATGGGCCGATGGGAGCAGCTCAAAGCCGATGCAGCCGGCAACGGCGGCACATAGATGCGGCTCAACAAAGCCGAACCCGGGGGAAGTGGGGGCAAGGAGGGCGACCTCGCCGTCAACCAGACCGACCTGTCGGGCGTCCGTGACGAAGCCTCCAAGCTGAGCACTCGCTTGTGGGAAGAGGCCCGCGTCGCAGTTCCCACCAGCGAGACGGCGGCAGGCACCCTGAATACTCAGGGCTTCGAACTCGGAGGCGCCCCTCCAGCACATGGCGGACCGGTTCGACAAGTTCGGCACCGCCACCGGCACTTGGGGAGTCGTGTCGAAAAGCAAGGCGGCAGTGTCCGTCCCCTGCCTCCCCGACGAGAGGCAAAGGCTTACCACCATTGTTCTGTTGTGGTACGACGGAGCCCGACAGCAGCAATAACCGTTACCACCAAGAACTGATCGACCTGGCCACCAGTACGGCGGAATCCGCCCACAAAGACGCTGGATTCACCCTTCCCTTCAGAGTTTGACCAAACGCAAGCCCCAAAGGTGATTCGGATGAACTGGATGCATCCATCGTGAGCAGCCCCAAGTAACGTGAGGGGCAGGGGCATGGCCGCTATACAGGTGCACGGCCCACGGTTTTAGGCATATGGAAAGAGACAGGCGTTGAATACACTGAACGTGATCCTCATAGTGCTGGCTGCCGGACTCGTTGCCATGGGCTGCGTCAAGGCGGACCGGGTCCGTGGGTGGCGCCAGTCGTTCAATCCTTCGGCACCGGAACTTCCCGATTCCGCCTTCGTCGCCGCTCGTGTCGTCCTCTTCGGGATGGCAGGTGTCAGCATCTTTTCGGTGTTCCAGTTCATGGCCGTGGTCGCCGATGCGGAGTGGAGCGATGACGAACTGACCAGTGCTGTCGGCCAGGCCACGGCAGAGCTGGACGGCACTTCGCGTTTTGGCGACATCTTCGGTGACGACAGCGGATTCGAAGAGGAATTCGCGACGATGATCGAGGAAGAGGTCGTCGAGAACGGTGGCGGTGGCGCCCCGCAGAGCGGCGTGGACGCCGGCTCCACAGCCTCGAACAAACCCTCCGACGCCGACTACACGGTCATGGCCTCCGGCGCCGACGCAGCCTTCTGCGTACACGTCGTACGCACGCGGTCGAAGGACGGGGACTATGAGCCCCCTGGGATAGCAGGCAACCCCGGCACGGTGACAGTCCCGAATTACGACTTCGCGGTGACGAGCCGCAAGGGCGCGTGCTGAGTACAACGCCATGACGCACACCCGCACCAGGGCCCAATACCTCCTCCGCCGCGACCAGATCCTGCGCGATGCCGGCTCCTGAACTCCGCGGATGGCTCGGTGGCTGCACCTCTTGGATCCGCGCCGCCGACGACTGATCCCTCAGTATTGATCGCTAGGCCGGAGAACCCGCCGCCTTGCCCGCCGGCAGGTCCGCCGCCCCCATCCATGAGCGGGAACCGGGACCATCCTCTGTCGATCGTCAGCGTCGCCCGGTGGTGGCCCCTGCTGAATCGCCGGTGATATGGGGCGGAGATGTGTGGCCGACTCAGTGTGGGTTGGGTTGGTCCAGAGAGACGATGCCGCCGTAGCCGGTTGGCCGATGTCCGGCAGGCCGGTGCGTCGTCGTACCAGGGGCTGGGCGTCAGGCCGGCGGCCGCAGATCGTACTGGAGCGCGCCGAGCGAGTCTGGTGCCCGGAGTGGGCTCTCTCAGCTGCCTGGCACCGCAGGTAACAACCCGCGGCCGACGGCGACGTCGGGTGCGGATGTGGCCTCACCACGGGCGGGGCAAGCGAGCATTGGATCGCGAGCAGGTGAACCGCTGCTGACAGCTACTCAGGTGGTGCGGCGCTTGCGGGCGAGCGCGAAAGCGCCGCCTCCCAGCACGAGTGCGACTGCCACTCCGCCGAGGATCAGGCCCAGTTGACTGTCGTCGTCCTTCTCGGGGCTCGAGCCTGCAGTGGCCGCGTCTTCAGCCTTCTCGTTCTTCTCAGACTGTGACGGAGCCGATGTGGCGGGCGAGGCTGTGGAGCCGGACGTCTTCTCCTTGGTGAGAGGGCTGATGTCCGGGGCGCCGGGGGTTCCCTTGTCCTTCAGAATGTTCATCGAGGGGCGGATCAGGCCGTGACCGAGGTACTTGCTGAGAGTGCCCTTGTCCCAGTCCCGGCCCGCGGTGTCAAAAAGTACGTTGAGGACCTGGTTCGCCGTCCAGTCCGGGTGGGCGGACCACACCAGGGCTGCGGAGGCGGAAGCGATGGCAGTTGCTGCACTCGTTCCGTCACCTCCGTCGCAGTATTTCCGGAAGGTCTCGTCACACCAGTACGGGATGTCATTACCGGGAGCTGCAATATCCACAGTGCTCCCGTTCTGGGAGTACTCGGCTACCTTTCCTTCACGGTCAGCCGAAGAGACACCTACGACCTCGGGGTATGCAGCGGGATAGCTCTCCGGGTTGCCTTTCTTGGCCTCATTGCCGACAGCAGCGAAGAACAGTTTTCCCTTGCTTTGGGCGTATTTTACTGCTTCTTCTTCTCGATCCCATGCAAAGTCGTTACCGAAGGACATGCTAATGATCTTGGCATCACTGTCAGCGGCAGCCCGAATCGCATCCGTTGTATCAGACGCATTCGGGGGCTTCTCGGTCTGCCACTCAGCGTCAGCGACTCTCATCGGGATGATCTTCGCCCCTGGAGCAAGACCTTTTAGGCCCCCACCCCGACCCGTGCCGGCGATCAACTCCGCCATGGTGGTGCCATGTCCGTTGTAGTCGTCGGTCTCATCCCCTTCCACACCCGTAGCGTCAAGCCCTTTCAGGACCTGACCCTCAAGGGTCGGCGTCGATGAATTGACCCCTGTGTCGATGACAGCAACCTTGATGCCTTCGCCCGTGGCTGTCTTCCACATCTCCTCGGCCTGCATCGCGCTGAGGTACCACTGCTTCGATTGCACATCCGCCGCAATGGCGGAGGGAGCAGTCCCCGCGAATCCCACACTCCAGGCAGCGGCCACGGCCATCGTGCCGAGCAGACGCCCTCTCAATCCGAGAGGCACACGGCGCTTACGGGTCTGGCTCATTCCTGCTGTCATCCTGACTTCCGAACCTTCCCTGTACCGACTCGATCTCCGTGGAGCGCAGCGACACGCTGCCCAGCCTCCCAGGTCGCCCCAGCGGTAGGGCGGCCTGGGGGAACCGCCCTTTTCGGCTCGCTTCGGACGCCGGGACATCCATGACGGCCTCACAAAACAGGTCAGGGTGGGCACCTCCCGTGCGTGCCCACCCTGACCTGTTTGGCGCCTGTCGAGTTCTACTCGAAGTTGGCCCTCGCCCGCTTGTCGCCGGCCTGGTAGGCAGTACCGGCGTCGCGCACCTTGCGGGAGATCTCGGCCAGGGCCGTCTGAATCCCCGTGGCGTCGCGGTCCCAGCCGGCCTGCGCTGTGTCGTACGCCGACTTGGCCTCGCCCACCCAGAGCTCGGACACGCTGGCGACCATCCGCTTGATCGACGCGAGGTCCTCCTGAAGCTGCCTGCCCTGCCGGTCGATGTCCCCTGCGGCCAGGTCCAGGCTCGCGTAAGTGACAACCATCGTGCCGTCGTTGGTCGGCATTCGGTCCTCCAATTCAGTTTAGTTCGATGTGATAGTCCGTACGTGGTACGGGTGCAGCAAGGTTCAGAACTTGTTCATGGCCGAGGTCCGGGCCTCGGTGCCCTCGGAGTGACCGGCGACGACGTCCACGCCCTGGAGGGCCTGCTTGATCTCGTCTTCGGTGTTGCCCGAGATGGTCCGGGCCGCCTTGATTGCTTCCTGGAAGTTGACCAACCGGGTAGCGATGTTGCCCATCTTGAGGTTGATGTCAGCCTGCTTGGCGTTGAAGGCGGTGGCGCCGATGCCCTTCCAGGCGCCTTCCAGGCTGTCGATCGTCGCCTGAAGCGTCTTCAGCTGGCCCCTCACGGACTCAAATCGCTTGGAGAGCTCGCCCTCCAGCTTGAGGAGACTGTCATCTGAAAGCTTCTGATCTGCCATGGTTCTGGCTTCCTTTCTGGTGCTCTTGTGCGATCCGGCGTTCCCGCCGGGGGTGCGTATGAGGAACTACGGTCAATCAGGCGGCGCGGCGCTTGCGGACGAGCGCGAAAGCGCCGCCGCCGAGCACGAGTACGACTGCCACTCCGCCGAGGATCAGGCCCAGTTGACTGTCGTCGTTCTTCTCAGTGCCTGAGCCTGCCAGGGCAGCGCCGTCGGCCTTTTCTTTCTTGTCAGGCTGTGACGAAGCTGGTGCGGAAGGGGCGGCTGAGCCCGCAGAACCGGACGTCTTCTCCTTGGTGAGAGGGCTGATGTCCGGAGCGCCAGGCGTTCCAGTGCCCTTGAGGATGTTGACGGCCGGGCGAATGATGCCGTGCCCGAGGTAGTTGCTGAGCGTGCCCTTTTCCCAGTCACCTCGCCCCGCGGTATCGAAGAGGACGTTGAGGACTTGGTTAGCCGTCCAGTCGGGGTGAGCCGACCAGATCAGGGCAGCCGCGGCCGACGTGATGGCGGTTGCCTGGCTGGTCCCGCCTTCAGAGTCGCAGTAGCCCTGGAACTTCGAGTCACACCACGCTGGAATTCCATCACCCGGTGCGGCAATATCTACGGTTTTGCCATGCTGAGAGTACGTGGAGGCCTTGCCACTACTATCAGTCGCGGCAACGCCGACGACCTGCGGATACGCCGCCGGATACTGATCCTTGTTTTTCGTTTCCGCAAGGTTGCCGACAGCTGCAAAGAATAGCTTTCCCTTGCTCTCTGCGTATTCGACAGCTTCTCGCTCTTCCCTTCCGGGGAAGTCGCTACCGAACGACATGCTGATGATCTGCGCATCACTGTCCGCCGCAGCCCGAATTGCGTCTTCCGAGTCATGTGGATTCACCGAATGCGCGTTCTGAAATTCAGTGTTGGTGATCCGCATCGGAATGATTTTCGCGCCGGGTGCAAGGCCTCGCAGGCCCCCGCCCTCACCCGTTCCGGCGATCAGCTCAGCCATCGTGGTGCCATGGCCGTTGTAGTCGTCGGTTTCGTCCCCCTCAGCCCCCGTGGCGTCAAGCCCCTTGAGAACCTGGCCCTTCAGTGACGGCGTCGACGGATTAACACCGGTGTCGATGACAGCAACCTTGATGCCTTCACCTGTGGTCGTCTTCCACATCTCTTCGGCATGCATGGGTTCGAGGTACCACTGCTTCGACTGCGCGTCTGCGGCGACCGCAGAGGGAGCAGCCCCCGCGAACCCCACACTCCAGGCAGCGGCCACAGCCATCGTGCCGAGCAGGTGGCCTCTCAAGCCGAGAGGCACACGACGCTTCCGGGTCTGGCTCATTCCTGCTGTCATCCTGACTTCCGAACCTTCCCTGTACCTACTCGATCACCGGCGGTGCGACTCCACGCCGGCCGGCCTCCCACGTCTCTCTGTCTTCCGTCAGGTAGTCCGGGCGCGGCGTGCCGTCGTCCTGGTCCTCGTCCCCGGAGTCCCTCCGGCCTGCAGGGCCACGCACAAGTCCCGCGCCTCCGGGGGTGAAACCCTTCGCGCCTGAGCCAGGTCGCGCAGCGCCTCCACGGGGTGTGCCCACAACTCCGTTGGTGCTAGGAGTACCTCGCCCAGCAGGGCGGGACGCGCTACCCGTTCCACCGGCTCCGACGACACCTCGCTGGCCAACGCCGCCCACCGGGCCGCCCGTTCGTGCCGGTCCCCCGGCTCCGATGACCGTGCCGCGCGGGACACCACGAGCACCCCCAGGTGTACTCGCGCCCGGAACGGCGCGCTGCGGGGTCCCGCCTACGATGCCGCTTGCTCGGCCGGCACGCGGGCCGGTAGCTCCGGACGTACCTGCATGGCCTGTTGCTGTGGGCCTGCCGCCAGTGACACCGGACCGGCCGGCAGTGGGGGCCTGCGGCCCGCCACCTCCGCGTCCGGAGGCCGGGCCGGCGCTCATGGGCGAAGGGCGCCCCACCGGGGAACCGGTGCGGCCGTTCGCAGCAGGGCCGCCGCCCGTGGGACCACTTGCTCTGGGACCGCTGGTCCCTGCCTGGCCAACTGCTCTGGGCGCACCTGTTGCTGTCTGGGGGCTCCGTGAACTGCCTGTCACGGGGTTCACGAAACCGGTCGCCATGGGCGGAATTGGGCCTCCCCCAGATACCGCGGGGCTCGCAGTCAGTGGCGGAGAAGGCGTGCTTGGAGTGGTTACAGAGGGCGGCAGGGTGGCGACGCTATTGATCTCTGTCGATGTGCCCTTGTCCAGAACGGGTGTAACCGATCCAAGTCCTGCTGCGGACGATGCCTGAGGGCCACCCGCTGTGCCTGAGCTGCCGATAGCCGTTCGCTCAGAAGAGGATCCTTGCCCTCCCCCACCGCCCGCCACCTCGGAGTCTTGCCCAGAGCTCTCGGGAAGGCGGTAGTCATTTCGCGGCCGCGGCATCGCAACATCAAGCTGCTTCTCGAACCGCGGCGGCTCCTGTGCCGCCAGCGTCTCCTCCGAGACCGCGTAGTACGAAGCCAGCCGGTTCGCCTGGTTGATGGCCTCCTGGCGGTCCTTCTCGACCTTCAACGCCGCCTGGTACTCCGGGTTGCCCTCGACTCGCTTCGGGGCCTCGACCTCGTCCGGGGTCTTGCGGCTCAGGCGGGTATCGCGGGGCGGGAGGGAGTTGCGGACCGAGGCGAGGCCCGTGCCTGCGACGGTGATCTGCGTACCGGCCGTCTGCGCGAACTCTCCCAGCTTGCGGGCGTGGGCGACCAGGCCGGTGCCCCAGTCCCGGAAGGCCTTGTTGGAGTCGCCTTCCCAGTCGACGTCCTTGATGAAGTCTTCAAGTTCCTTCGCCGCGTCGCTGATCGCGGTCCTTGCCTTCAGGAGCGCCTGGCCCGCGTCCTCGAGGTGTTCCGGCTTGGAGTTCTCGATCAGGTCGATCATCGAGTTGAGTTCGTGGCCTTCGAAGGAGGTCCGTCCCGAGGAGCCGGAGCCCCCGAAGCCGAATGACTCCATCACGTCCTGCATCTGGCGGGTCACATCCGTGACGAGCAACTGCCCCTGGACACGCTCCGTGTCCTGCTGCTGCTGTTCCGCGGGAGTCAGTTCCGGCTGCTTGTCGTCGCTCATCAGCTATCACCCAAGTCGTCGTAGGCAGAGCCGGTCTTGCTGTCGGAGCGCGGCTGCTCAGGCTTGGCCGTCTTCTCGTCCTGCGCCTTCTCGCGCTCCGTGTCCAGACGAGTCTGGATCTCGTAGAATCGCCGCCGCGTGTCGTCGTCCACGTTGTCGAAGCCGACCGCCGCCGCGTGCACGCCGAGGCTCAGGTACTCGATCTGGTCGCCCAGCGACTTCGAGAGCGTGACGAGCGACTCGTGGACACGGTTGTACTGGGTGTAGAGCCCATCCGCTTCCGCGAAACATGCGTTCTGGCCACTCAAGGAGGTACGCGACACCGTTTGTGCCGCGACCTTCGACTTGCCGGCCGGTGAACTCTCGAGATCTGTCAGCAACGCGTTCACGCGCTTCTGAAACTGCTCGAGGGCGCCTACACCTCGCCGGAGATCCCCTTTGCCCTCGCTCACGTTGCTGCCCTTCCCCGATTCCCCGTTTGCTCAGTCCGTTTCGCGTTGCTATCGCACCCGCGTGAACGGCACTGGCCCCACAACATCACTCTAGCCAATGGCACTGACAGGTCCAACTGTCTTGTCCATGACGTAACTTCCCTCACATCACGTACCGCTCGGTCGTCCCTGACGCCGCTGCCTGTCGCGCACGGCAACCGCCGCACCCGCTATGGCGGCGACCAGCACACCCCCGCCCACCACGACGTAGGTCGCCAGCCTCGCGTTGCGTTCGTCCGCCGTCTCGCCCATGTGAATTGCGGCGGGCACGGGTGCCTCGCCCTTGCTCACGCCCTCGTGTGCCACCGGCTTCTCGATGGGCTTGTCGTCCTCGGTCAGCGCGCGCACGGGGTCGACGACGCCCCAGCCGACCAGGCGGTCGTGGCCCGCGATCGAGCGTTCCGCCGTCTGCTCGATCTGGGCGACGACTTGTTCCTGCGTCCAGTCCTTGTGCTTGGCCTTGATGAGGGCCGCGACTCCCGCGACGTAAGGGGCGGAGAAGCTGGTGCCGTTGTCGGCGCAGTGACCGCCGCCGGGGACCGTCGAGATCATGTCCACGCCGGGGGCGGCGACGCCCACGAACTCGCCCGACTGGGAGAAGGCCGCCCGTTCGTTGTTGCGGTCCGATGCGGCTACGGCCAGGACCCCTTCGAACGAGGCCGGGTAGGTCTCCTTGACGTTTCCGCCCAGTCCGTCGTTGCCGGCCGAGGCGACGATCACGATCTCCTTGGCCAGGGCAGCGTCCACCGCCTGTTTCAGGACGGGCGTGGGCTTCACCGCGTTGGCCGTGTCCTGGGAGATGTTGATGACGTCCGCCTTCGCCTGGTCGGCGGCGTAACGGATGGAAGCGGCCAGCGATTCCGCGGTCCCGTGGCCCTCGGCGTCGTTCTGCTGGATCGGGATGATCGTCGCGTCGGGAGCCAGGCCGGTGAAGCCGGTGCCCTTCGCCTCTCGCGCGGCGATGATGCCGGCGATCTTGGTGCCGTGGCCGACCACGTCGGTGGTGCCGTTCTCCTTGCCGCGCTCGACCTTGCTGCCGTTCTCGTCCTTGAGGTCCTTCGGCAGGAAGTTGCGGCCGCTCCCGGTGTCCACGGCCTTCGTGAGCTGAGGGTTCTTGACGTCGACACCGGTGTCGATGACCGCCACCCGCACGCCCTTGCCGGTGGACTGCTCCCACAGTTCGTCCATCAGCACGCGTTGCAGCGCCCACGGGCGGCCCACGTACTTCTTCGAGGGGAAGGTGCACTGGGTGGAGTCGTCCGCGGCCGCGGGCAGCACCGGCAGCGTGACGAACAGGACGGCGGTGGCCGCCCCGGCTGTCAGCAGGCGTCGGCGGTAGGAGGGGTGTGTGGGCAAGGGCTGCGTGGTCACGTGATCGCTCCTCACGAACCCTGCGGCTGGCGGGCGGCGCCGGTCGAGAGGCGCGGGCCCGTCGGCAGGAAGGCGGACCATGCGGCGGGAACGGGCGCGGGATCGACGTCCTTGTACCCGAGCTGGCTCTGCGCCTGCTGCGCCTCCTGCCGGCTCTTCGCCCTCTCCTCCTTGGTGCCGGATTCGCCGATGCCGGAGTCGTCCTGCACGCTGTCGCCGTTGGACTGCATGGCATAGCGCAGACCGGTGTCGGTCACCAGGAAAAGAGGACCGGAGTCGGGGCTGGAACCCTTGAACTGCCGGAAGAGCAGGCCGGATCCGGGGGTGACGTAGGCGCTGCTGGAGCCGGTGGGGAGCGTGGCGGGAAAGCCCGTGCCCGCCCAGGTGCTGAGCGTGGCGGCACCGTCCTTCTCCGAGACACCGCGCAGGACGTTGCACACGGTGTTACGGCTCCCGCTCGCGGTGCTCGCGGAGTTGACGGGCGTCGGCTCGCTCGTGGGCCATTTCGTCTCCTGCCCGAACGCCTCACCCGGCTCG
This sequence comes from Streptomyces sp. NPDC060035, assembly GCF_042736635.1. Lineage (NCBI taxonomy): Bacteria > Bacillati > Actinomycetota > Actinomycetes > Kitasatosporales > Streptomycetaceae > Streptomyces > Streptomyces sp. NPDC060035. The sequence continues at coordinate 9,125 of NZ_JBHWVO010000045.1, read as the reverse complement.
AACGCTCCGGCGCTGACGTGCTTCGCCTTGCCGTCCTGACCGAGGTTGACCAGGGCGCGGCTGCTGAGCAGAAGTTTGGCAACGAAGTCGGACACCGGGGCGACCCTGCCCTGCAGGACCACGTACTGCTGGGTCCTGGTGCCGGACGTCGCCGCGAGGACCATGCCCACCTTGTTGTCCTCGGGCTGCAGCTTTCCGCGAACACCCGCGTCGGTACCGGGAGTTCCCTCAATGGCCGGGAAGGTGACCTTGTCCCCCGCGTGCAGCGTGTCGAGCCAGTCGGCGGACACCCGCTGGGGGTCTCGGTCCTGGCCGACCAGGGTGCGCAGCAGCAACTCGTCCTTCTCCACGGCGTACGCCGTGCCCGTGGCGTCCGCGATGTAGCGGGTCCTGTCCGGTCCCGGACCCTCGACGTACATCAGCTCGCCGCCCTGCAGCTTGCCCGCGCCCTCGGTCTTCTTCTGCTCGCGCTCCGCGAAGACGAACGCCGCCTTCTGGATGGCCCTGCCGCCCTCGCCGGGCCGCTCGCAGACCGCCCAGCGCTTCGTGGAGCCGGCTTCGGACTTGTCGGGAAGGCGGTCCGGGGCGTACGGGATGCCGAGGGTCGCCCCGTGCGGGATCTTGCCGCTGTCCAGGACCGATTCGTCGACGTTGATGACCGTGCCCTTGTCCGGGGCGAGGAGGAGCTTGGCGCTGGACATGTTCAGCACCGGGTGGAGCTGCGTCTTGCCGTCGGTCTTCAACACCACATACCGGGTGGTGGATTTACTGGCGATGATGACGTTCTCGTAGGGGGTGTCCCACTTCTGGGGAGCCACGGGTTTGAACATCCCCCAGGCTCCGAACACCGCCAGGACGACCACGCCGACGATTACTCCGGGGACCACCGCGCGAAGAGGGCGCGGTGCACCCTCTTCCGAACCGGACGGGTGGGGCTGCAGGAACTGTGCGACCAACCTCCGCTTCGCGAAGGTGTAGGCATTGAGTTCGTCCCGCCGTGATGCCATGTGCGCGCTGCCCCTTCTCCCCAGTGGGCGACCAGGTTCCCACACCCTCCGTGGGCCGCTGCCCCCGACCGGGACCCCTACTATGCCTGTTGGCACTTGGCTGTCACCGCTCAGGTAGGGTGATCGCCCGATCAACGCCCGTGAAAAAAACGGTGAATACGGACACGAGGGGGCAACGCGGCGATGGGTGCAGCGACGGGGGAGCGCACGAGGCGGTCCACGCACCGAACGCCCGGCTCTTCCCGGCGGCAACGCAGCAACGGGTCGGACGGCACAACTCCCCCGCGGTCGGCGGACGCCCCTGCGGCGACCACTCTCCATTCGATCTCCAGGACCGGCCGCGTCGGGCCCGCGCTGCGGCAGTTGGTTCTCGTCGAGGCAGCCCTGGCAGTCGCCGTGGTGGGCGCGGCACTCGGCGGTGCGTGGCTGATTCCCGCCGGCGTGATCGCCTGTCTGCTGATCCTTCTCGCGGTGGTACGCCGCCGGGGCCGGGCCGTGCAGGACTGGCTGTCGACCGTGTCGTCCCTCCGCCATCGCAGGCGGACCGCCGCGGCGCCCGCCGCCGACACCGAGCCGCAGCTGGCTCCGGTGGCGGAGAACGTGCCGGGATTCGCTCCGTACATCTATGTGGACGGCGCCCGCCGCACGGTGGGCATGGTCGGGGACGGCACCTTCCTGACCGCGGTCGTACGGGTCGAGGCGAGCGGTGAATCGCTCCGCCAGGCCCTGGGGGCGCGGGCTCTTCCGCTGTCCCTCCTGGGCGACGCACTCGCGGTGGACGACATCGTGCTGGAGTCGGCGCAGCTCGTGCAGCAGGTACGCCCCGCTCCGGCGCCGCATCTGCCGGAGCGGTCGGTCGCCCGGCTCTCGTACGGCCCCCTGCAGGACCGGACCGGGGCGCCCGCCCTGCGGATGACCTGGGTGGCGGTGAAGCTGGATCCGGAGCTGTGCCGGGAGGCCGTGGAAGCACGCGGTGGCGGCATCGGAGGAGCGCAGCGCTGCCTGGTGCGGGCCGCGGACCACGTGGCGAGCCGTATCACCGGCGCCGGGTTCCGGGCCTCGGTACTGGATCAGGAGGAGCTGAACTCCGCCGTGGCGACGTCCGCGTGCGCCAACCCCATCCTGTCGGCGCGTGCGGGTCGGCCGGATGCTCCGCCGCAGCGGCGGACGATGGAGACACCACGGGTCTGGCGCTGCGACGACCGCTGGCACACCACCTACGCGGTGGACCGTTGGCCCGAGTTGGGCCGCGGAGCCACTCCGCTGCCGCGGCTCGTCTCGCTGCTGACCTCGGTTCCCGCGTATGCGACGACGTTCAGCCTGACGGTGCGCCGTGGTGCGCACCAAGGCCATGTGTCCGTACGCGGCCACGTACGGATCACCGGCGGCTCCGACACCGAACTGGTCGGGGTGCGAAGGACGTTGGAGCAGGCCGCACGGCATGCGAAGGTCGGCCTCGTACGGCTGGACCGCGAACAACTGCCGGGTGTCCTGGCCACACTCCCGCTGGGAGGCGCGCAGTGAGGAAGCACATCGCTCCGAGGCGGGGACTGCTGGGTCCCCGCCATGCCGGCCACACTCTGGCGGCGGACCACCTGGGCGCGCTGTCGTTGCCGGTGGGGGATGACGGGGTGATCATCGGCGACGATGCCGAAGGCCGCCCCCAGATGATCGGGTTCCATCGCCCGGCACCGTACGACATCCTGCTGATCGGCGGACTGTGGACCGCGCAGGTGCTGGCACTGCGCGCAGCCGGTACCGGTGCGCGGGTGGCGGTCGAGACGGGGCGCACCCAGGCGTGGACCACGCTGGCACAGGCCGCGGGTGCCGGTCTCGAGTGCATCTCCCTTCATGACGTGGGCCAGGTCCCGCCGACCGGAGCGACCGTGGGTAGCCCGGTGGTGGTGGTGCGCGACTGCGGCATGCGCCCGCCCCGTGGCCGTGTGGTTTCCTCGCCGTGGCAGTCGGTGCTGACGCTCCTGCCCTATCTGAGCCCCGTGGCACCTCGGTTGCTGCGTGCGTCGACGCTCGTCGGCATCCAGCGGGTCTCGCCGGCCGAGGCGGAGCAGATCGGCAGGATTCTGGGACTCGCACGGGCCGAGAGCGAGGCCCTGCCCACCCTGGCGGACGGTGTCACGCTCTGGGTGGCGGGGCGCGAGCGCCACTGGGTGATGACCGGCGCGACGGATGTCGAGACCGGATTGCTGGGCACTGCGCGCAGGATGGACTGAATCCTGTCTCGTTTGCACCCCGGACCCGCCGCTTTTCAGGATCATGGCGGGGGAACGACACGGTTCGACCGAAGGGACGTGCGCATGGGCACCCAGCAGGAAAAGGACGAGCTCTACGCTCTCGACATCTCGGATGTGGAGTGGCTGAGCGCACCCGGTACCGAGAAGGTCGAGGAACGGGTCGAGATCGCGTACCTCCCCCAGGGTGCGGTCGCGATGCGCTCCTCGCTGGATCCGGAGACCGTGCTGCGGTACACGGAAGCCGAGTGGCGCGCGTTCGTACTGGGCGCGCGGGACGGTGAATTCGACCTCACGTAGGCAACTGCACGGTGCGGGGCGGCTGTCCGGGACTGCCGCCTCTCGCTGCGTCCGACCACATCCCGGTGTGCGACAAATAGCCCGTTCCTTCACGTTCCGCCGTACTCGCCTCGCTCGAGGGCTGCGCGTGACCTACCGGACAGTTCTTCACGTGCGGTACGGCCTGCCGTAGTGCGCCCCATGGCGATTAGGGTGGGTGTGGGCACGGCAGAGGAACCTGCGGGCAGACATTGCGCGTCGCAAGGGGGAGAGCCGGGCGGACCGGACAACGGGAACGGTCGCCCCCACCCACCACGGCACAAGGGTGCTCGACCACACCAGGAGGCAAAGTGAACGGCGATCGGGACGAGATCAGCGGGGGATGGAACACGCCCGTCGACGAGTCGTCCGACGCGGATCCCGCCGAGATGACGGGTGAGTTCACCATCGACTACACCCCGCCCGCCTGGTACACGCAGAACGCGTCGGGTGACTCGTCCGGCGGGGCGGGGTCGCACCTGGCGCCGCCTCCGCCGCCGCAAGGGGCGCCGGTGTCCGTGCCCGGACTGCCGGCAGGCGGCGCATTCGAGCCCAACTGGTCGCCGGCTCCGCCCGCGCCGTCCGAGTCCGCGCCGGCTGTATCGCCTGCGCCGTCCGCGTCGCCCTCCGAACCCGGGCCGGCGGCTTACGCCTCGGCTTCGGCGGGTCCCGAGGGTACGGATGCCGCGAGCAGTGCCGCGGACCCGTTCGGGGGCGGCGATCTGGCGAGCGGCGCGACGATGCGGTTCTCTCCTGCCTCGCTGAAGCGGGAGATCGCGGAGCGCGAGGCAGCGGCCAAGGCCGAAGCCGTGGCTTCCGGCACTTCCCGTCCTGCGGTTTCCGGCGATCCGGCGGAGCCTGCCGCTCCCGAGGCCGCGGACGAATCCGGGTCCGGGTCCGGGTCCGGGGACATCGGTGCGGAACCATCCATTCCGGTGAACGAAACGGGTACGGGTGACTCCGAGGAGCTCACGGAGACAAGCGCTGACGCGCCTGCCCCGGCTTCCGGCACCGCACCGGACCCGGCCCCGTTCGCGGACTCCGCGCCGGCTGTGGACGACGTACCGACGGCAAACCCCGTCCAGGCCGAAGAGCCCGCGGACGTCGCTACGGACGCGGCGCCCGAGGACGTTCCGTCGGCCGGCACCCTGCCCGCCGACGAGCCCCGGGACGCGCCGCCGTCGAACGTGCCTGCTCCCTGGTCCCCGGCGCCGCCGCAGGGCGCCCTCCCGCCGCTGCCGCCCGCGTTCCACCCCGCCACGCCGCAGCCCGGCACGCCCCAGCCGGCGTCGCAGTGGCCCGCGCCCGTGCCGGCACCCGCACCGACGCCGCCGACGCCCACCAATGAGGCGCCCGGCGGTTACGGGTTCCCGCAGGCACCCGCACCCCAGCAGATCCCTCAGCCTGTTCAGCCCAACATGCCCGCACCGCAGGGCGGTTACGGGTTCCCGCAGGCACCCGCACCCCACCAGGCCCCTCAGCCTGTTCAGCCCAACATGCCCGCACCGCAGGGCGGTTACGGGTTCCCGCAGACGCCGCAGCAGCAGTACCCGGGGCAGGGCGCGCCCCAGTCGTACCCGGGCCAGGCTGATGCCCAAGGAGCCCAGGGCGGCTACGGATTCCCGCCCCAGGCCCCCCCGCCACAGCAATTCCCCGCGCAAGGCGTCCCTCTTCCCCCGCAGGCCCCACACATCCCGCAGACCCCACAGATCCCGCAGCAGCCGGTCCAGGGCACGCCGAATCTGCCCGCCCCCGTCGCCCCGCAGCCGCCCGAGCCCTACCAGTACCAGCAGCCCGGCCCCCAGGCCCCGCCCGTCGACCCGCGCGCGGGAGCAGCCTGGCCCACACCGGTCACCCACGACCAGCGCGAGCGTTCCGTGCCCGGCGCCCCGCTCGGTTACACGGCCGCTGTGGAGCTCTCCTCCGACCGGCTGGTCCGGGGCAAGCAGAAGGCCAAGAGCAGCCGTAACCCCTCCTCCGCCGCCCGCTTCAAGCTGGGCGGCAAGAAGGAGGAGCTCGAGCGTCAGCGCAAGCTGGACCTGATCCGCACACCGGTGCTGTCCTGCTACCGGATCGCGGTCATCAGCCTCAAGGGCGGTGTCGGCAAGACCACGACGACCACCGCGCTCGGCTCGACGCTGGCCACGGAGCGGCAGGACAAGATCCTTGCCATCGACGCCAACCCGGACGCCGGCACGTTGGGCCGCCGGGTGCGCCGCGAGACCGGGGCCACCATCCGGGACCTCGTCCAGGCGATCCCGTATCTCAACTCGTACATGGACATCCGCCGCTTCACCTCGCAGGCGCCCTCCGGCCTGGAGATCATCGCCAACGACGTGGACCCGGCGGTCTCCACGGCTTTCAACGACGAGGACTACCGCCGGGCGATCGAGGTCCTGGGCAAGCAGTACCCGATCATCCTCACCGACTCGGGGACCGGCCTGCTCTACAGCGCGATGCGCGGCGTGCTGGATCTCGCCGATCAGCTGATCATCATTTCGACACCCTCCGTCGACGGTGCGTCCAGCGCGTCCACCACACTGGACTGGCTGTCGGCGCACGGGTACGCGGACCTGGTGCAGCGGTCCCTCACGGTCATCTCCGGGGTCCGCGAGACCGGAAAGATGATCAAGGTCGATGACATCGTGCAGCACTTCGAGACGCGCTGCCGCGGCGTGGTGGTCGTTCCCTTCGACGAGCACCTGTCGGCGGGCGCCGAGGTCGACCTCGACATGATGCGTCCGAAGACCCGCGAGGCGTACTTCCACCTCTCGGCGCTCGTCGCGGAGGACTTCCAGCGGGCCCAGCAGCAGCAGGGGCTGTGGACGGCGGACGGCAGCAGCCCGCCGCCGCAGTTCGCCCCACCGATGCCCGGACACCAGATGCCCGGTCAGCAGGGGGCGGGCCAGCAGCAGTACGCACCCCAGCAGCCCCACCAGCCGTACGCCGGACAGCCCGCGCAGCAGCCCTACCCCGCGCAGCCGTATCCCGCGCAGCCTCAGCCCGGCCAGCCCTACCCGCAACAGCCGTACGGCGGCCAGCAGCCTCCGCCCCAGCAGGCCGCCGCACCCCAACAGCCGTACCCGCCGCACCCCGGCCCGGGCGTGCAGCAGAACGGCTGGCAGCAGTCCCTGCCCTCCCAGGCGCAGTCGGGTGCGAGCCCGGCCGGTCCGCCTCCGGCGCCCGTACACCCCGATGGCCAGGCAGGTCAGCCCGGTCAGCCCGAACTGCAAGGTCCCGTTCCGCCGGCCGGCTGGCAGCAGTACCCGCCGCAGCCGCCGCCGGCCCCTCAGCAGTAAGGCAGTAGAGGTCTAAACCAATGAGGGCCCGCACCGTTCCCACGGTGCGGGCCCTTCTTGCATTCCCGCAGCCCACACGCGGTTTGACCCGTCGTTGACGCGCGTGACCGCCGCTGATAAACCTTCGCTTCACCAGCTGGCGAACCAGAGACCTGCCCGCCTTCACCGTGCGAGTCATGACGCGAGGTTTACGTCCTATGGTCACAAGATTCTCACCACGCTCCACCCGCCCACGCGGCCACGTACGCATCCTTCTTGCCTCCGGCGCCGCCGCCCTCGCGCTGGCCGCCGGATCGGTCGTCCCCGGAAACCCGATCGGCCCCGCTCCGCAGGAGGCGCAGGCCGCCGACGGCGGGAAGTCGACGCTCACGGTCGCGGTCGCGCAGAGCATCGACTCCCTGAGCCCGTTCCTCGCGCAGCGGCTGCTCTCGACGAGCATCCACCGCCTGATGTACGACTACCTGACCAACTACGACGCCAAGGACAGCCACACGATCCCCGGGCTCGCCACCCAGTGGGAGCCCTCGGCGGACAAGCTGACGTGGACGTACACCATCCGGTCCGACTCGAAGTGGTCGGACGGCCGGAAGGCCACCGCCGAGGACGCGGCATGGACCTTCAACAAGATGATGACCGACGAGGGCGCCGCCACCTCGAACGGCAGCTTCGTCGGCAACTTCAAGAAGGTGACCGCCCCCAGCGCGGACAAGCTGGTCATAGAACTCAAGCAGCCGCAGGCCACGATGACGGCGCTCGATGTGCCGATCGTTCCCAAGCACGTCTGGGAGAAGGTCTCCGACTTCTCGAAGTTCAACAACGACACGAAGTTCCCGGTCGTCGGCAACGGCCCGTTCATCCTGACGGACTACAAGGTCGACAGCTATGTGAAGCTCAAGGCCAACAAGGACTTCTGGCGCGGTGCACCCAAGTTCGACGAGCTCGTCTTCCGGTACTACAAAGACCAGGACGCAGCCGTAGCCGCCCTCCGAAAGGGTGAAGTTTCCTTCGTCGCCGGCAGCCCGGGTCTGACCCCGGCCCAGGCCGCTTCGCTGAAGACCACCGACAACATCAAGGTGAACGACGCCCCCGGCAGGCGCTTCTACGCGCTGGCCACGAACCCGGGCGCGCGCACCAAGGACGGCAAGAAGTTCGGCGACGGGCACCCGGCGCTGCTGGACCAGAGGGTCCGTCAGGCGCTCTTCATGGCCGTCGACCGCACGGCCATCATCGACAAGGTCTTCCAGGGCCATGCCATAGAGGGTGAGGGCTACATCCCGCCCCGCTACGACTCGTACTTCTGGAAGCCGACGGCCGAACAGAAGCTCGGCTACGACCCGGCGAAGGCCGGCGCCCTCCTCGACCAGGCGGGCTACAGGAAGACCGGCGCAGGCAAGCGGGCCGGCAAGGACGGCAAGCCGCTCGACCTCCGCATCCTGTGCCACGCCACGGACCCGAACGACAAGGCGATCGGCAAGTACCTCCAGGAGTGGTGGGGCGACCTCGGAGTCGGACTGAAGGTCGACTGCCGCGACAACGTCTCCGACCCCTGGTACGCGGGTGAGTACGACCTCGCCTTCGACGGCTGGTCCGTCAACCCGGATCCCGACTTCGTCATGTCGATCCACACCTGCGCGGCCCTCCCGGCCAAGGCGAAGGAGTCGGCGGCGACCGACAACTTCATCTGCGACAAGCAGTACGACGAGCTCTACGCGAAGCAGCTCGCGGAGTACGACCCCGCCAAACGGGCTGACCTCGTCAAGCAGATGGAGTCGCGGCTGTACGACACGGGGTACATGAATGTCATGGCGTACCCGAATGCTGTCGAGGCCTACCGCACCGACCAGATCGAGTCGATCACGACGATGCCCTCCGATGCGGGGAACATCTTCGGGCAGGACGGCTACTGGAGCTGGTGGTCGGCAGTCCCGGCCGCCGGTGCGTCGGGCGGTTCGTCCGACGACAGCAGCAGCTCCACCGGAGTCCTCATCGGTGTCGGAATCGCCGTAGTCGTCCTCGCCGGTGGCGGGCTGCTGTTCGCCATGCGTCGTCGTTCCACCGCGGAAGACCGTGAATAGTCCATGAGCACAGACAGCACTCCCGCGCTCCTGAAGGGCGCGGCGGGCGTGGACACGGTGCGGGCCGGGGGGCCCCCCGCCGCGCGGGCCGGCGGCCCCCCCGCCCCCCCCCCCCCCCCCCCCCCCCCCCCCCCCCACATGGGGGGGGACAGCGGCGGGGGGGGGGGGGGGCAGGTA
>NZ_JBHWVO010000044.1:0-45564 GCF_042736635.1 Streptomyces sp. NPDC060035 | reverse complement strand
CCGCTCGGCGGGGCGCCCCTTCCTCATGCTCCGGTCCTCTCGCTTCCTAGACCACGCACACGAGATAACGGAAGACGTTCGGCATCCATACCGTCCCGTCGGGCCGCCGGTGCGGATGCAGTGCCTCCGCGACCTCCTTCTCCACCTGGGAACGGTCCGTGGCCCGTATCGCCGTGTCGAAGAGGCCGGTCGACAGCAGTCCGCGCACCGCGCTGTCCAGGTCCGCGTATCCGAACGGGCACGAGACCCGGCCCGATCCGTCCGGTTTCAGCCCCGCCCGCGCCGCCACATCCTCCAGATCGTCCCGCAGCGCAGGGCGCCAGCCACCGGAGCGCGGGGTGCGCGCCGACTCCGCGAGCCGGGCCGCCACCCGGAGCACCGGAGCCGTGGCGCACCGCTCGGGCGGTCCCCAGCCGGTCAGGATTACGGTGGCTCCCCGCGCGGCCAGCGGCACGGCGGAGGCCAGCGCGGGCGAGAGCCCTTCGGAGTCACCGGCCGCGCAGCCGATCGGATCGAACGCCGTGAGCAGGTTGTACGGCGGTTCACCGGCCGGCGCAGCCGCCGACGGGGCGCCGGTGATCAGCCGCGCCCGGGCCGCCGTATCCGGCCGCCCGGGCCCGGTCTCCCGGCCCTGGCCGGACACGAGGCGCTCGCGGGCCAGGGCGAGCCGTTCCCGGTCGGTGTCGACTCCGGTGACGCGTGCCCCGCGCGACGCCGCGATGAGCAGGGCGAGCCCGGAGCCGCAACCGATGGAGAGCATCCGTGTGCCGGCCCCGACCTCGAGCCGCTCGTACACCGCTTCGTAGAGCGGCGCCAGCATGCGCTCCTGGATCTCGGCCCAGTCACGGGCACGGGTACCGCCATCCACGGTGGCGGACGAATCCGCATACCGGTGGTGCCGGACGAGCGTTGGTGTCATGGAATGCGCCCCAATCCGCCGAGAGGTCGGTCGTGCCCTAGTGGGCGGCCCCCCATGTCGTAGGTGCGCCCGCAGCCCCCGTATGTCAGAGAACTCCGCATCTGCGGTCCCGTCCAGGGGTTGGATGGCTTTGCTTGCGTGCTCCGGTTGTGCGCCCCCGGCTCCACGTCGTGGCCGGGGGTGCCGGGGGCCGGGGACCAGCACGCACGCTGCTCGCTCTTGTTCCCAGTCTTACCCGACACACGGGACGGAGCACGTCGAACGCTCCCGGAGCCGACCGGCGGGGTTCGTGGCCGCCCCGCCGTGCCGGGTAATGTCGCCCGCGGGGCTACCCCGCCTACGCGCCGGGGCGTACGACACGCTACGTACCGCCTTGGTGTGAGCTGCGAGCCTTCTCCGCAGATCTGCGCACCCGCCCTCGTCCGGACGCATCGACGGCAACTGACTGGTACGTGCAAATTATTTGGGATGCCCCGGAATAGGAACACCGGGGCACTCAGGCTCGTTATCACGACGTGAGCACGACACCACCTGTACTTGCCGCAGAGCTGGCACAGGCGTGGGCCGACATTCAGCGGTACCACTCCGAGCTGCCCGATCTAGCCGCGCCAGAGTCCCTGATCGGAGAGTCCTCGTCCGCCTGTGGCGGCGAGCTCTCCTTCGAACGACTGCTCCACGAGGCAGTCCACGGCATCGCCGCCGCGAGAGGTGTCCGTGACACCTCCCGTGCCGGCCGCTACCACAACCGACGCTTCCTCGCGATCGCCGAGGAGCTGGGTCTCGATCATGCCGAGGAACCCCATGCCAGCAGCGGATTCTCGCTGGTGACACTGAATCCCGAGGCCAAACGCAGATACCGTCCGACGACGGAACGGCTCCAGCGTGCCCTCAAGGCGCACACCGTGGCCACCGCGGCCGACACCAAACGCTCCTTCCGCGGGCCCGCTGCCCGGCACGGCTCCTCCGGAGGAGGCGTACGGGTCAAGGCCGTCTGCGACTGCGGTCGCAATGTGCGTGTGGTCCCCTCGGTCCTCGCACAGGCCCCGATCGTCTGCGGCGGCTGCGGAAAGCCGTTCCGGATCCCGGAAGCAGTGGTCGCGGTGGGGTGAGGCGATGTGGTGTGGCACAATGGCTAGCTGTACTCGACAGCCGCATAGGACCCCTCTCTTCCTCCGGCTGACGCGTCCATCGGGCACTCGAGTACCGCAACCCCACGTGGCATTTCGTTGTGCCCAACCACGTCAGAGACACAGGAGACACCACTTCCGTGGCAGTCAAGATCAAGCTGAAGCGTCTGGGCAAGATCCGTTCGCCTCACTACCGCATCGTCGTCGCCGACTCCCGTACCCGCCGTGATGGCCGGGCCATCGAGGAGATCGGCCTGTACCACCCGGTGCAGAACCCCTCGCGCATCGAGGTCAACGCAGAGCGCGCGCAGTACTGGCTGTCCGTCGGCGCCCAGCCGACCGAGCCCGTTCTCGCGATCCTGAAGCTCACCGGTGACTGGCAGGCCCACAAGGGCCTCCCGGCCCCCGCGCCGCTGCTGCAGCCGGAGCCCAAGGCTGACAAGCGCGCCCTGTTCGAGGCGCTCACCTCGGACGGCGACGAGGCCAAGGGTGAGGCCATCACCCAGAAGGCCAAGAAGTCGGACAAGAAGGCGGACGAGGCGGCCGACGCTGCTGCGTCCACCGAGTCGACCGAGGCCTGAGCATGCTCGAGGAGGCTCTTGAGCACCTCGTGAAGGGCATCGTCGACAACCCCGACGATGTGCAGGTCGCCTCGCGCGATCTGCGCCGTGGACGTGTGCTCGAGGTCCGGGTTCATCCCGATGACCTCGGTAAGGTGATCGGCCGCAACGGCCGCACCGCACGCGCCCTGCGTACCGTCGTGGGTGCTATCGGCGGCCGTGGTATCCGCGTCGACCTCGTCGATGTGGATCAGGTTCGCTGAAAGAGTTGAACACCGGCCGGGGCCGGGGAGGGCTTTCGAGCCGTCCCCGGCCTTTGTCGTCCCTACACCATCATCGGGAGAAGTAGCGTGCAGTTGGTAGTTGCGCGGATCGGTCGCGCCCATGGCATCAAGGGCGAGGTCACCGTCGAGGTGCGCACGGACGAGCCCGAACTGCGGCTCGGCCCCGGGGCCGTCCTCGCCACGGAACCAGCGGCCACGGGGCCCCTGACGATCGAGACCGGCCGGGTGCACAGTGGCAGGCTGCTGCTGCGTTTCGAGGGCGTACGCGACCGTACGGCCGCCGAGGCACTCCGTAACACGCTGCTGATCGCCGAGGTGGACCCGGAAGAGCTTCCCGAGGACCCCGAGGAGTTCTACGACCACCAGCTGATGGATCTCGACGTGGTCCTCGCCGACGGAACCGAGATCGGCCGGATCACCGAGATCACCCATCTGCCCTCCCAGGACCTCTTCATCGTGGAGCGTCCCGACGGCAGCGAGGTGATGATCCCGTTCGTCGAGGAGATCGTCAGCGAGATCGATCTCGAGGAGCAGCGGGCCGTCATCACCCCGCCGCCCGGTCTGATCGACGAGAGCGAGGCCGTGGTCGCCTCCACGCGCGACGCCGCCGACGAGGCGGCCGGCGAGGAAACCGGTGAGGCCTCCGCCGAACCGGCGAAGGGCGACTCGTAATGCGGCTCGACGTCGTCACGATCTTCCCCGAGTACCTGGAACCGCTGAACGTCTCGCTCGTCGGCAAGGCGCGCTCCCGAGGGCACCTCGACGTACACGTCCACGACCTGCGGGACTGGACGTACGACCGGCACAACACGGTGGACGACACTCCGTACGGCGGCGGTCCGGGCATGGTCATGAAGACCGGGCCCTGGGGCGAGGCCCTGGACGAAGCACTGGCCGACGGCTACGAGGCGGGGGCGCACTCCCCGGTGCTCGTGGTGCCCACACCCAGTGGGCGGCCCTTCACCCAGGAGCTCGCCGTCGAGCTCTCGGAGCGGCCGTGGCTGATCTTCACTCCCGCCAGGTACGAGGGCATCGACCGCCGGGTGATGGACGAGTACGCCACCCGTATGCCGGTCGTGGAAGTGTCCATCGGGGACTACGTCCTGGCCGGCGGGGAAGCTGCCGTCCTGGTGATCACGGAGGCTGTGGCCCGGCTCCTGCCGGGAGTCCTCGGCAACGCCGAATCGCACCGTGACGACTCCTTCGCGCCCGGAGCCATGGCCGATCTGCTCGAGGGGCCCGTGTACACGAAGCCTCCCGAGTGGCGCGGGCGCGGCATCCCGGATGTGCTGCTCAGCGGCCACCACGGCAGGATCGCGCGGTGGCGCCGGGACGAAGCCTTCCGTCGTACCGCCCTCAACAGGCCCGACCTCATTGAGCGTTGCGAAGCGGCCGGCTTCGACAAGAAGGACCGCGAGATCCTCTCCATCCTGGGCTGGTCCCCGGAGTCGGGCGGCCGATTTTGGCGCAGGCCCCAGGCCGTGGAAGAATAGGCCCGCTGTACGTCCGGCGTGCGCCCCTGCCACAGGGGGAAAGACGCCCGCCCGATGTGATCAGCACCCGAACTTTCCCTCTCTCCCGTCGATGACCTGTGGCATCGGCGAAGAAAGCAGACAACATGACTTCCCTGCTCGATGGCGTCAACGCCGCCACGCTGCGTACCGACCTCCCGTCCTTCCGCCCGGGTGACACGGTCAACGTCCACGTGCGAGTGATCGAGGGCAACCGCTCCCGTATCCAGCAGTTCAAGGGCGTCGTCATCCGCCGCCAGGGCTCGGGCGTCAGCGAGACCTTCACGGTCCGCAAGGTCTCCTTCAGCGTCGGCGTCGAGCGCACCTTCCCGGTGCACAGCCCGATCTTCGAGAAGATCGAGCTCGTCACCCGTGGTGACGTCCGCCGCGCCAAGCTGTACTTCCTCCGTGAGCTGCGCGGCAAGGCCGCGAAGATCAAGGAGAAGCGCGACCGCTGATTCAGCGCCGGCGTCCACAGCGCGGCCGGATAGGATTCGGCCGCGATGGACACGGAAGCACAGCACACGGAGCGCGATCGCTCCTCCGCCCCTGAAGAAGGGCCGGAGGAGGGGTCGCGCTCCACGCATGTCCCGGACCGGTCGGACGCCTCGATGTCCTGGGGGCGATCCGCCTTCCTGGGGATGCTCTGCACGGCCGCTCTCCTGCTGTTCAGCGCGTTCGTGCTGCAGCCCTTCCTCATCCCCAGCGGCTCGATGGAGCCCACGCTGAGGGTGGGGGACCGGGTGCTCGTCAACAAACTGGCGTACCGTTTCGGCTCCGAGCCACAGCGCGGCGACGTGGTGGTCTTCGACGGCACCGGCTCCTTCGTCCAGGAGACGCCCGCGGAGAACCCCGTCACCGCGCTGCTGCGTGGGGCGGCCTCGTCCTTGGGGCTGGCCGAACCCGCCGAGACCGACTTCGTGAAGCGGGTGGTGGGCGTGGGGGGCGATCGCGTGGTCTGCTGCGACAAGCGGGGGAGGCTCGAGATGAACGGCCGTTCGGTGCACGAGGAGTATCTGTACCCGGGCGACGACCCGTCCGAAGTGGCCTTCGACATCGTGGTGCCCGACGGCACGCTGTGGGTCATGGGCGATCACCGCAGCAACTCGCGGGACTCCCGCGATCACCTGGGGCAGCCCGGCGGCGGCATGGTGCCCGTGGACCGGGTCATCGGACGGGCCGACTGGATCGGCTGGCCGCTCGGCAGGATCGGCTCCCTGGGCGGGACCGACGCCTTCACCGGCATACGGCCGCCGGACGCAGCCCATGGGTAACCGGGGCCGCAGGCGCGGAGAGCCGGACGCTGCCGTTCCGCTGCCCACCGGGACCCGGCCGACCACGGCCCGCTCACTGCCGACGAGAGCGGAGCGCCGCAAGCTGGCCCGCAAGGTCAAGCGGCGCAGGCGCAGGTCCGCGATCAAGGAAATTCCTCTCCTCGTCCTGGTTGCGCTGCTGATCGCGCTGGTGCTGAAGACCTTTCTGGTGCAGGCCTTCGTCATCCCCTCCGGGTCGATGGAGCAGACCATCAAGATCGGCGACCGGGTGCTGGTCGACAAGTTGACACCGTGGTTCGGCTCCAAGCCCCAGCGCGGCGACGTCGTCGTCTTCAAGGATCCTGGTGGCTGGCTGCAGCAGGAGAACGTCGCCAAGGAGGACCCGCCGGTCGGCGTCAAGCAGGTCAAGGAACTGCTGACCTTCATCGGACTGCTGCCCTCCGACGACGAGCAGGATCTGATCAAGCGTGTGGTGGCCGTCGGGGGCGACACCGTGAAGTGCTGCGGCACGGACGGCAAGGTCACCGTCAACGGCGTGGCACTCAACGAGCCGTACCTGCATCCCGACAACGCGCCATCCACTCTCACATTCGAAGTAGAGGTCCCGCAGGGGCGCGTCTTCGTGATGGGTGACCACCGTTCGAACTCCGCGGACTCGCGCTTCCACCTCGACGAACCGGGCACGGGCACAGTTTCGGAGGACGAGGTCGTGGGACGGGCGGTCGTGATCGCCTGGCCGTTCGGCCACTGGCGAAAGCTGGAGGAACCCGGAACGTACGCCTCGGTGCCCGATGCGCGTGCCGGGGCGACGGAAGCGAGCGGTCCGTCGAATAGTGTGTCCTACCAGGATCGCAACGGAATGATCCTGCTCCCGACCCCTGCGGAACTCCCGCTCGTTATGGGAGTGGTGGGCCTGCGCCGAATCGGTCGTGGGTGGTGGCACGGAGTGAGGAGTGGATGTGGGGGATTTGGCGGTCGGCGCACGATCCGGACACGACGAACCCGAGGACCGGCCTTCGAGCGGCGGGATCCCGGCGGAGGGTGACGGCGTCGCCCCGGGCGACGACTTTCCGGGTGACGGCTCTCCGGATGACGACTCTCCGGGCAGCGGCAGTACGGCGCAGAAGAAGCCGCGTTCGTTCTGGAAGGAGCTGCCGCTCCTCATCGGTATCGCGCTCATTCTCGCGCTGCTGATCAAGACCTTCCTGGTACAGGCGTTCTCGATCCCCTCGGACTCCATGCAGAACACGCTGCAGCGGGGCGACCGGGTGCTGGTCGACAAACTGACGCCGTGGTTCGGCTCGGAGCCGGAGCGCGGCGAGGTCGTGGTCTTCCACGATCCGGGCGGCTGGCTCGAGGATGCCGCTGTTCCCGAGCCGAACGTGGTGCAGAAGTTCCTGAGCTTCATCGGGCTGATGCCGTCCGCCGAGGAGAAGGACCTGATCAAGCGGGTCATCGCCGTCGGTGGCGACACGGTGCAGTGCAAGAAGAACGGCCCTGTGACGGTCAACGGCAAGGCGCTGGACGACAAGTCGTTCATCTTCGAGGGCAACAGTGCGTGCGATGACGAGCCCTTCGGGCCGATCCATGTCCCCGAGGGCCGGATCTGGGTGATGGGCGACCACCGTCAGAACTCGCTGGACTCCCGCTACCACCAGGAGCTGCCCGGACAGGGAACCGTGTCCACGGACGAGGTGGTCGGACGGGCCATCGTCATCGCCTGGCCGGTCAACCGCTGGGCGACCCTGCCGGTCCCGAGCACGTTCGACCAGCCCGGGCTGAACAAGGCGGCTGCCGCTGCTCCGGCAGCACTCGGTGTAGCCGGAGCGCTGCCCCTCGTGTTCTGGCGTCGCCGGAGGCTGACCAACGGGCGTACCGCCGGGTAGGGTGCCGACTCGGATCAGCGATTGTCGATCTCCGATGGGGGAGCGCTGGGATGAGCGGAATAGGACGTACGGATGATGGCCGCGGCCGGCTCGGCACTGTGTTGTCGAACCTGGCCGTGGCCGTCGGCTGTGTGCTCTTCCTCGGCGGATTCGCCTGGGGAGCGGTGGTGTACCAGCCGTACACGGTGCCGACCGAGTCGATGACCCCGACGGTGAACGCCGGGGACCGGGTGCTCGCGGAGCGGATCGACGGCGCCGACGTGCGGCGTGGTGATGTGGTCGTCTTCACGGATTCGGCGTGGGGCGATGTACCGATGGTGAAGCGGGTCGTGGGTGTCGGCGGTGACAAGGTCGCCTGCTGCGACAAGAACGGCCGACTGACCATCAACGGCAAGCCCATCGAGGAACCGTATCTGCAGGCGAAGGGCGGGGCGTCGCTGGTCTCGGCCGACGGCGAGGCCCCTGCTTCCGTCCAGGACTTCACGGCCGAGGTCCCCGAGGGGCAGCTCTTCCTCCTCGGTGACGAGCGCACCGGCTCGCTGGACTCCAGGGTCCATCTCAAGGATCCGGGTCAGGGCTCGGTGCCGCGCAGCGCCGTGCGGGCGCGGGTGGATGCCGTCGCATGGCCCATGAACGGCATGATCGACCGCCCGGAGGCCTACGCGGCTCTGCCGGGCGGGGTGTCGTCCAGCGGACCGCTGCTTCTGCAGATCGGGGCGCTGGTGGCCGGCGTGGTACTCATCGTGGGCGGGTCCGCCCTGGGTGCGCTCGCGGCGCGCTCCGCACGCGGGAACAAGCGGGCAGGGGCCTCCGCCGGTGCCCGCTGAGAGGCGCAAGGTCTCACGCATTGTGCTCCTGGACCCGGACGACCGCATTCTGCTGCTGCACGGGTTCGAGCCCGGCGACCCGGCGACGCACTGGTGGTTCACGCCGGGTGGCGGTCTGGAGGGTGACGAGACCAGGGCCGAGGCCGCGCTGCGCGAGCTCACCGAGGAAACCGGAATCACGGACGTTGTTCTGGGCCCGGTGCTCTGGAAGCGGATGTGCTCCTTCCCGTTCGACGGGCGGCGCTGGGACCAGGACGAGTGGTACTTCCTGGCTCGAACGACGCAGACCGCCACCGACCAGAAGGGGCTCACCGAGCTGGAGCTCCGCAGCGTTGCCGGGCTGAGGTGGTGGACTTCCGCCGAACTTCTCGCGGCGCGTGAGACGGTGTATCCGACCAGGCTCGGCGAGCTGCTGCGCACGCTGCTCGACGAGGGTCCTCCACGCGATCCGCTGGTTCTCGCCCCCGAAATCGTCTAATCGTCCAGGGGTGCGTGAGGCTGACGCACAATAGGGGGACGCACGGCTGAAGGGGAACATGCCATGAGCGCCGAGGACCTCGAGAAGTACGAGACCGAGATGGAGCTGAAGCTCTACCGGGAGTACCGCGATGTCGTCGGTCTGTTCAAATATGTGATCGAGACCGAACGGCGCTTCTATCTCACCAACGACTACGAGATGCAGGTTCACTCGGTCCAGGGTGAGGTTTTTTTCGAGGTTTCCATGGCGGACGCGTGGGTCTGGGACATGTACCGGCCCGCCAGGTTCGTCAAGCAGGTCCGCGTGCTGACTTTCAAGGACGTGAACATCGAGGAGCTCAACAAGAGCGACCTCGAGCTTCCGGGCGGATGATCCGCAGGCGTACCGCTCCCGGTTCACTCGTCCGGGTGGCCGGAATATTCACAACGAGTGAGTTGTCCACCAAGATCCAATAGATCGGGCAGTGCGCGTCAGAGTCGGTACCGGAGGTGGTGCCGACATGAACGCACGGGGGGCACTCGGGCGGTACGGAGAGGGCCTGGCGGCGCGGCTGCTGGCCGACGCCGGTATGGCCGTACTGGAGCGCAACTGGCGCTGTCGCGCAGGAGAGATCGACATCGTCGCCAGGGACGGCGACGCGGTGGTGTTCTGTGAAGTGAAGACCCGCAGGGCAGGATGCTTCGAGCATCCGATGGAGGCCGTCACACCCGCCAAGGCGGACCGGCTGCGCCGTCTGGCCGAGGTCTGGCTCGAACGGCACGGCGGACCGCCCGCGGGCGGGGCCCGGATCGATCTGGTCGGTGTGATCCTGCCCCGGCGCGGAGCCCCGGTCGCCGAGCATGTTCGGGGCGTGGCCTGATGGGGTTCGCACGGGCGTGTTCGGTGGCGCTGGTGGGCGTCGAGGGCGTGGTGGTGGAGGTCCAGGCCGATCTGGAACCGGGTGTGGCGGCCTTCACCCTGGTCGGACTGCCGGACAAGAGCCTGGTGGAGAGCCGGGACCGGGTCAGGGCCGCAGTCGTCAATTCCGGGGCCGAGTGGCCGCAGAAGAAGCTCACGGTGGGGCTGTCTCCCGCGTCCGTGCCCAAGGGAGGCTCCGGCTTCGACCTGGCCGTGGCGTGTGCGGTGCTCGGTGCGGCGGAGCGGATCGACCCCGCGGCCATCGCCGATGTGGTGATGATCGGGGAGCTCGGCCTCGACGGCCGGGTGCGACCGGTGCGCGGGGTGCTCCCCGCGGTCCTCGCAGCGGCAGAGGCGGGCTACCGGCAGGTCGTGGTTCCGGAGCAGACCGCGGGGGAGGCGGCGCTGGTGCCGGGCGTCTCGGTCCTCGGGGTGCGGAGCCTGCGGCAGCTGATCGCGGTGCTCGGCGACGAGCCCGTGCCCGACGAGCCGGCTGCCGACAGGGGCCGCCCCGACCCCATGCTGGCCGGGCTGATGATGCCGGGCGCCGGCGTCGGTACGGGCCTTGCGCCGTTCGGCGCGCAGGGTGCGGGGCACCGTCCCGACCTGGCGGACGTTGCGGGGCAGCCCAGACCGCGCAAGGCCCTGGAGGTCGCCGCGGCAGGCGGACACCATCTGCTGCTTTCCGGACCGCCCGGTGCCGGCAAGACCATGCTGGCCGAACGCCTCACGGCGATCCTGCCGCCGCTGACCCGGCAGGAATCCCTCGAAGTGACGGCTGTGCACTCGGTGGCGGGCATCCTCCCACCGGGTGAACCACTGGTCACCAGAGCACCGTACTGCGCACCGCACCACTCGGCGACGATGCAGTCGCTCGTCGGCGGGGGCAACGGGCTGCCGAGGCCCGGAGCTGTCTCCCTGGCGCACAGAGGCGTTCTCTTTCTGGACGAGGCTCCGGAATTCTCCGGACGGGCGCTGGACGCGCTGCGCCAGCCCCTGGAATCCGGACATGTGGTGGTCGCACGTGCGGCCGGGGTGGTGCGGCTGCCCGCCAGGTTCCTGATGGTGCTGGCCGCGAACCCCTGTCCGTGCGGCAGGCACACACTGACCGGCGCGGGCTGCGAATGCCCGCCCTCCGCGGTCCGCCGCTATCAGGCGCGGCTCTCGGGGCCGCTGCTGGACCGGGTGGACCTGCGGGTCGAGGTCGAGCCGGTGGGCCGGGAGGATTTGATGGGACGCGGTGGCCGGGGGGAGACCTCGGCCGAAGTCGCCGCCCGGGTGCGGGAGGCCAGGGCGCGGGCCGCGGACCGGCTTGCGGGCACGCCCTGGACCACCAACAGCGAAGTCCCCGGTCATGAGCTGCGGACCAGGCTGCTCGCGGCGCCCGGTGCGCTGTTGGCGGCGGAGCGCGACATGGAGCGGGGCAACCTCACTGCCCGGGGCCTGGACCGGGTGCTGCGGGTCGCGTGGACGGTGGCGGACCTGAGAGGCGCCGACCGCCCGGACGCCTCGGACATCGCGACGGCCCTGGAGCTGCGGACGGGCATTCACCGGGGGGTTCCCATGCGGGCCGGTGCATCGTGAACGGCCCGTCGGCCGGCGCCGGGCGGGAGCGGCCGGCGCGTGCCGCGCTGACCCGCATCTTCGAACCGGGGGACGAGCGTGCAGGCCGCTGGCTCCGCGAGGTGGGGCCCGTCGAGCTGATGAGACGCCTCACTGTCGCGGATGGCTCGGCAGAGGCGCTGAAGGGCATGACCGCGACACGGCTGGGCGGCTACCGCCTACGGGCCTCGAGTGCCGATCCCGAGCGGGACCTGGCGGACATGGCCGCGGCCGGGGGGCGGTTCGTCTGTCCCGGCGACCCGGAGTGGCCGAGCCAGCTCGACGACCTGTCGGACGCGCGGCCCATCGGCCTCTGGGTTCGGGGGCGGCCCGACCTGCGCCTGTGGGCGCTGCGCTCGGTCGCTGTGGTCGGAGCCCGTGCCTGCACACCGTACGGGGCGCACATGGCGGCGAGTATCGGTGCGGGCCTGGCCGAACGGGGCTGGGTGGTGGTCTCCGGTGCGGCCTTCGGGGTGGACGGTGCGGTTCATCGCGGCGCCCTGGCCGCCGGCGGGGCGACCATGGCGGTACTGGCCTGCGGGGTGGACGTCGCCTATCCGCGGGGGCACGCCGAGTTGATCGGACGCATGGTCGAACAAGGTCTGGTCATGGGGGAGTTGCCGCCCTCCGCCCACCCCACGCGCAGCAGGTTCATCCTCCGGAACAGGGTGATCGCCGCCCTGACGAGAGGCACCGTCGTGGTGGAGGCCGAGTACCGCAGCGGCTCACTGGTCACCGCCAGGAGCGCACAGCGGCTGGGCCGCTTCACCATGGGGGTACCGGGTCCCGCCACCAGCGGCCTGTCGGCAGGGGTCCATGAACTCCTGCGCGGTGAGGGCGTCCTGGTCACGGATGCCTCCGAAATCGCCGAACTGGTGGGGGAGATCGGCGATCTGGCTCCGGCCCGGCGAGGCCCGGTCCTGCCGCGGGACCTGCTGGACGCCGTCTCCGGCCAGGTGCTGGACGCGCTGCCCCGCAGGGGCGCAATGGAAGGGCGCGACGTGGCCCGTACGGCCGGAACCAGCATTGATGAGGCACTCGGGCGGTTGTACGAACTGCACTCACTGGGGTTCGTCGAACGTGAGGGCGACGGATGGCGGTTGACAGTGGGACCGACACGTCATGGCGACGCGCGGCGAGGCGGTACTTGACCAGGAGTATTCGGGTGAAAAGGTGATGCCGACGACCTCGGCAGTGCCTGGTCGGGCCTCCGGGGCCGGTGCGCGCGGTGACGGTCCCGGCCCTCGGTCATGTCCGAGGGCGTGGGATATGGAACGGAATCGCACAGCACGGATCCGCCGTCCTGCGCGCACCGCAACACTTCAGTCACGCTACGCTCACAAGGAATCCGCCCCAGAGACACGTCCCCAGTACTTCACAGCAGAACGGCTCAAGGCACCACATGCCCCAGCACACCTCCGGGTCTGACCGCGCGGCAGTACCACCGGCTGCGCGTGGCACTGTGCGCCCTCCCGCCCCTTCCTCGCTCGAGGAGTTGTGGCGTTCGTACAAGACCACCGGCGACGGGCGGCTCAGGGAGCAGCTGATCCTGCACTACTCGCCCCTGGTGAAGTACGTCGCCGGCCGGGTGAGCGTGGGGCTGCCGTCCAATGTGGAACAGGCTGACTTCGTCTCTTCCGGGGTCTTCGGGCTGATCGACGCCATCGAGAAGTTCGACATCGAACGCGCCATCAAGTTCGAGACGTACGCGATCACCCGGATCCGCGGCGCGATGATCGACGAGCTCCGGGCGCTGGACTGGATCCCGAGGTCGGTGCGGCAGAAGGCGCGCAACGTCGAGCGTGCCTACGCCACGTTGGAGGCGCAGCTTCGGCGTACGCCCTCGGAGGCCGAGGTCGCCGCGGAGATGGGTATCGCGCTGGAAGAACTGCACGCTGTTTTCAGCCAGTTGTCGCTCGCCAATGTGGTGGCTCTGGAGGAGCTCCTGCACGTCGGCGGTGAGGGGGGTGACCGGCTGAGTCTGATGGACACTCTGGAGGACACCGCAGCCGACAACCCGGTCGAGGTCGCCGAGGACCGTGAGCTCAGACGGCTGCTCGCCCGCGCGATCAACACGCTGCCCGACCGCGAGAAGACCGTGGTCACCCTCTACTACTACGAGGGCCTCACCCTCGCCGAGATCGGGAACGTCCTCGGAGTCACCGAGAGCCGGGTCAGTCAGATCCACACCAAGTCCGTGCTGCAGCTCCGGGCCAAACTGGCGGACGCCGGCCGCTGAGCCGGGGCGGCTTCGGCCACTCGATCCCAGCCGCGCACCCCCTCTCGAACAGATGCCGCCGTAGAGTGGAGGCGTGCCCAGGATTCGAGCGGCCTCCGTGGCCGAGCACCGGACCATGCAGCGCGGCGCCCTCCTGGACGCCGCACGCTCCTTGCTGTCCGAGGGCGGTACGGAGGCGCTGACCTTCCCCGCCCTCGCCGAGCGCACCGGCCTTGCCAGGTCCTCCGTCTATGAGTACTTCCGCTCCCGCGCGGCTGTTGTCGAGGAGCTCTGCGCCGTCGACTTTCCCGTCTGGGCCGCCGAGGTCGAGAACGCGATGGACCGGGCCGGGACACCCGAGGAGAAGATCGAGGCCTATGTGCGCCGGCAGCTCGATCTGGTGGGCGACCGGAGGCACCGTGCGGTTGCCGCGATCTCCGCGAGCGAGCTGGACGCGGGTGCGCGGGAGAAGATCAGGGCCGCGCACGGCGGACTGATCTCCATGATCGTCGAGGCGCTCGGAGATCTGGGCCATGGCCAGCCGAGGCTGGCGGCGATGCTTCTGCAGGGCTCCGTGGACGCGGCGGTGCGCCGGATCGAGCTGGGCGCGGCGGAGGAGCCCGGCGTGGTCGCGGACACGGCCGTGGCGATGGTCCTGCGCGGCGTACGCGGCTGAATCGCCTGCTGGGCCCCCTGCGGCGGGTGACAGCTCCTTCCATGAGCAGCAGCGCGACCGGCCCGTAGCCGCCCGCACCGCCCGTGCCGTAACCGGTCGGCCGCGCCGCGACCGAGGCGGCAGGCCGGGTCCGCGGTACAGGCTCCGTACTCCGCGGTGAAACGCCGAGGACCGGCACGGTCCCGGACTGCGGCTTCTGCCCCGGCCCGGTCAGTGGTACGCCGAAGACCGGCAGCAGGCGGGAGGGCCCTCGGCGCAGCAGTGACGGGGGAAGCAGCGACAGCGGATCCAGATAGGCGTCCCCCCGCCGAAGCCCCCAGTGCAGACAGCCGGACGCGCAGTGGGACGGGCCCGGCCCGGTCACTCCGACCACCTGGCCCGCAACGAGCTCGTCTCCCTTCGCGACGCGGGCCCGTACGGGTTCGTAGGTGATGCGCAGCGGCGGTTCGCCGCTTCCGGCGACCTCGACCGAGATCACCCCGCGCCCCGCCACCGGCCCCGCGAACGAGACCCGGCCCGGGGCAGCGGCCCGCACCGGGGTGCCCGGCCGTGCGGCGAGGTCGACGCCCCGATGGCCCCGCGAGTACGGACCGGCGGGCGGCTCCCATCCGCGTACCACCAGAGGCCTGCCCGCGAGCGGCCAGGCACGGTCACCCTCCGGTGCGGGCCCTGGGGCTGCCCAGGCACCGGACCGTCCCAGCAGCACGGTCAGGAGCGCGCACAGCGCGCACAGCACGGGCAGCAGGACCGGCGGCAGGACAGCGCGGATCCGGCGTACGGTCGCTTCAGAAGTGCGGTACATGGCGGAACGATCTCCCGGTGGGCGGTTCCGCGGGGATCATGGACCGGATCTGTGGACAGTCGACGGGTTGTGGACATCGCCGTCACCCGGCACTCGACGGGTCCCGTACACTTCTTTTGGCGATCCGGGTCACCGGGTCGACTTCGCACGCCCCGCCACCTCCCTCTATGGAGGTGGCCGCGCTCCTCGGTCCCTCGTGGCACGGCGCGTCGGGGCGTCAGGCGCGACAGCAAACCTGCGGTCGCGATAACCGAGCACCTCAAGGAGTACGGCCATGGCCGTCGTCACGATGCGGGAGCTGCTGGAAAGCGGCGTCCACTTCGGTCACCAGACCCGTCGCTGGAACCCGAAGATGAAGCGCTTCATCTTCACCGAGCGCAACGGCATCTACATCATCGACCTGCTCCAGTCGCTGTCGTACATCGACCGCGCCTACGAGTTCGTCAAGGAGACCGTCGCCCACGGCGGCTCCATCATGTTCGTGGGTACGAAGAAGCAGGCCCAGGAGGCCATCGCCGAGCAGGCGACGCGCGTCGGCATGCCGTACGTCAACCAGCGTTGGCTCGGTGGCATGCTCACCAACTTCTCCACCGTCTACAAGCGCCTTCAGCGTCTGAAGGAGCTCGAGCTCGTCGACTTCGAGGACGTGGCCGCCTCCGGCCTCACCAAGAAGGAGCTCCTGGTTCTCTCCCGCGAGAAGACCAAGCTGGAGAAGACCCTCGGTGGTATCCGCGAGATGCAGAAGGTGCCGAGCGCCGTCTGGATCGTCGACACCAAGAAGGAGCACATTGCCGTCGGTGAGGCGCGCAAGCTCCACATCCCGGTCGTCGCGATCCTCGACACCAACTGCGACCCCGACGAGGTCGACTACAAGATTCCGGGCAACGACGACGCGATCCGCTCCGTCACCCTGCTCACCCGTGTGATCGCCGACGCCGTCGCCGAGGGCCTCATCGCCCGTTCCGGTGCCGCGACCCGTGACTCGAAGCCGGGCGAGAAGGCCGTCGGCGAGCCCCTCGCCGAGTGGGAGCGAGACCTGCTCGAGGGCGACAAGAAGGACGACGCCGAGGTTCAGTCCTCCGCCGAGACCGAGAAGGCCGCCGACGCCGAGCCGGCCGTCGCCGCTGCCGAGGAGGCCGAGACCCCGGCCGCCGAGGCTCCGGTTGCCGAGGCTCCGGCCGCGGAGGCCCCCGCCGCCGAGGCTCCGGCCACGGACGAGCAGGCCTGACACCCGTCAGTCACGGCTGAATGACGGCGGGGGCCGGTGCGCAGGCACCGCCCCCGCCGTTCACCCGTAGATCTTTCAGACTTCGAGAGAGAAACAGACTCATGGCGAACTACACCGCCGCTGACGTCAAGAAGCTCCGCGAGCTCACCGGCGCCGGCATGATGGACTGCAAGAAGGCGCTCGACGAGGCCGACGGCAACGTCGACGGCGCCGTCGAGGCGCTCCGTATCAAGGGCCAGAAGGGCGTCGCCAAGCGCGAAGGCCGTTCTGCCGAGAACGGTGCCGTCGTCTCCCTCATCTCCGAGGACAAGACCTCCGGCGTCCTGCTCGAGCTGAAGTGCGAGACGGACTTCGTCGCCAAGGGCGAGAAGTTCCAGACCGTCGCCAACACGCTCGCCGCGCACGTCGCCGCGACCTCCCCGGCCGACATCGAGGCGCTCCTCGCCTCGGAGATCGAGCCCGGCAAGACGGTCCAGGCGTACGTGGACGAGGCCAACGCCAACCTCGGCGAGAAGATCGTCCTGGACCGCTTCGCGCAGTTCACCGGCGGTTACGTGGCTGCGTACATGCACCGCACGATGCCCGATCTCCCGCCGCAGGTCGGCGTGCTGGTCGAGCTGGACAAGCCCAACGCCGAGGTGGCCAAGGACGTCGCGCAGCACATCACTGCCTTCGCCCCCAAGTACCTCAACCGCGACGAGGTCCCCGCCGAGACGGTCGAGAACGAGCGCCGTGTCGCCGAGGCCACCTCGCGTGAGGAGGGCAAGCCCGAGGCCGCCCTCCCCAAGATCGTCGAGGGTCGCGTCAACGGCTTCTTCAAGGACGTCGTCGTCCTGGAGCAGGCGTTCGCCAAGGATGCCAAGAAGTCCGTCCAGAAGGTCCTGGACGAGGCCGGTGTCAGCCTGAAGCGCTTCGCGCGCATCAAGGTCGGCATCTGAGTCCGTCCGCGAACAACGGCGGACCCCGATAGGGTCTGGTGCAGTCGTCGGCCGCACTCATGCCGGACGACCGCAGAACTGACGAGGAGGCCATTGCCGCTGAGGGACACCGGACCCACGGCAATGGCCTTCTTCGTATGTGTACGAGGAGAATCTCCATGAACAAGGACGCAGACGCCCCCCAGGGTGACCACAAGCGCGACGACGGCAAGATTTCCGGTCGCTTCATGCTGAAGCTGTCCGGCGAGGCGTTCGCCGGTGGTGGGGGCCTCGGTGTCGACCCCGATGTCGTGCACGCCATTGCCCGCGAGATCGCCGCGGTCGTACGGGACGGCGCGGAGATCGCGGTCGTCATCGGCGGTGGCAACTTCTTCCGTGGCGCCGAGCTCCAGCAGCGCGGCATGGACCGGGCACGGTCCGACTACATGGGCATGCTCGGCACGGTCATGAACTGCCTGGCGCTGCAGGACTTCCTGGAGAAGGAAGGCATCGACTCACGCGTCCAGACCGCCATCACCATGGGTCAGGTCGCGGAGCCGTACATCCCGCTCCGTGCCGTACGGCACCTGGAGAAGGGACGCGTCGTCATCTTCGGCGCCGGCATGGGCATGCCGTACTTCTCCACCGACACCACCGCGGCCCAGCGCGCCCTCGAGATCGAGGCGCAGGCGCTGCTGATGGGCAAGAACGGGGTGGACGGCGTCTACGACTCCGACCCGAAGAACAACCCGGGCGCGGTGAAGTTCGACGCGCTGGAGTACAGCGAGGTGCTCGCACGTGACCTCAAGGTCGCCGATGCCACCGCCATCACGCTCTGCCGCGACAATCAGCTCCCGATCCTCGTCTTCGAGCTGACCACGGCGGGCAATATTGCCCGCGCGGTCAAGGGTGAGAAGATCGGCACGCTCGTGAGTGGCGAGAGCACCCGGGCCTGACGGCCCAAAGGATGGACAACGGCCTGCCGGTCGGACACCGTGCAGGTGAGGACGCGACGCAGGATCCGCAGGGCCCGACGATGCCGGGTCCACTCAAGACACGCAGGAGCACGTGGTGATCGAAGAAATCCTCCTCGAGGCCGAGGAGAAGATGGAGAAGGCCGTCGTGGTCGCCAAAGAGGACTTTGCGGCGATCCGTACCGGCCGGGCGCACCCGGCGATGTTCAACAAGATCGTCGCCGATTACTACGGCGCGCTGACCCCGATCAACCAGCTGGCCTCGTTCTCGGTTCCCGAGCCGCGCATGGCAGTGGTGACTCCGTTCGACAAGACCGCGCTGCGCAACATCGAGCAGGCGATCCGCGACTCCGACCTCGGCGTCAACCCGAGCAACGACGGCAATATCATCCGTGTGACGTTCCCCGAGCTCACGCAGGACCGCCGCAAGGAGTACATCAAGGTCGCCAAGACCAAGGCCGAGGACTCCAAGATCTCGATCCGCTCCATCCGCCGCAAGGCCAAGGAGTCGCTCGACAAGCTCGTCAAGGACAAGGAGTCCGGCGAGGACGAGGTCCGCCGCGCGGAGAAGGAGCTCGACGACACCACTGCGAAGTACGTCGCACAGGTGGACGAGCTGCTCAAGCACAAGGAAGCCGAGCTGCTCGCAGTCTGATGAACGACTCTTCCTGGGGCGCCCCGCAGGGAGCCGGCTACTGGGGTGCGCCCGAGATGGGGGCCGCTCCGGCGGGTCCTGCCCACGATGTGTACGGCGCCCAGCAGACTCGGCCCATGCCCATCGTGCCGGACGTTCCCGATGCAGGTAGAGACGCAGACGACCGCGACAACCGGGACAGGGAAGCCGCGCGCGTCAGCGGCCCCCTGTTCCGTGACGAGAAGCCGCAGGAGCCCATGTCCACCCCGTTGCCGTCGTCCCCGCCGCAGAAGAAGCGAGCAGGGCGTGATCTGCGCGCTGCCATAGGGGTCGGCCTCGGACTCGGCTTGGTCGTCGCCGGTTCGCTCTTCGTCGTCAAGGCCGTCTTCGTCGGTGTGGTCGTGCTGGCGGTGGTGGTCGGGCTCTGGGAGCTCACCTCACGCCTCAAGGAGCGCAAGGGGATCAACGCCCCCCTCGTGCCGCTCGCCGTCGGAGGCGCCGCCATGGTCGTCGCCGGCTACGTGCGGGACGCGGAGGGCGCCTGGGTCGCCATGGCACTCACCGCGCTCGCGGTGCTCGTCTGGCGGATGACCGAGTCGCCCGAGGGCTACCTCAAGGACGTCACGGCCGGGGTCTTCGCCGTGTTCTACGTGCCGTTCCTGGCGACGTTCGTCGCGATGATGCTCACCGCGGACGACGGTCCGTGGCGGGTGCTGACCTTCCTGCTGCTCACCGTGGTCGCCGACACCGGTGCGTACGCCGTCGGCTGGCGCTTCGGCACGCACAAGCTCGCACCTCGCATCAGCCCGGGGAAGACTCGCGAGGGCCTGTTCGGCGCGATCGGTTTCGCGATGGTCGCCGGAGCGCTGTGCATGCAGTTCCTGATCGACGACGGCAGCTGGTGGCAGGGTCTGCTGCTGGGCCTCGCAGTCGCCGCCAGCGCCACCCTCGGCGACCTGGGCGAGTCCATGATCAAGCGGGATCTCGGGATCAAGGACATGGGCACACTGCTGCCGGGCCACGGCGGCATCATGGACCGGCTCGACTCGCTGCTGCCGACCGCGCCGGTGGTCTGGCTGCTGCTGGTGCTGTTCGTCGGATCCGGCTGATCCGACTCCCTATGGACACCGCTTGACCTGCGATTCCTTCGAGTGAGGGTCCGTTGCCCACGGGGCGGCGGGCCCTCACTCGTCTGTCTGTGACAGGACTGAGCCCGGAGAACCCGGCCGGGAACGGGCAGGGGCGCGCCCGCCGAGCACGGAGGGACGAACCGGAAGGCCTCGGCCATTCGGGGGTTCCTGGTGGCCCCGGACCTTCGGCTCGGAAACCTTGTGGGCGGTGCCCTGCGTCGTTCCACGCAAAGGACCGGCTGAGGGCGGGTGGCCCTCAGCCGGTCCGGTGGGTATCACCCGGTCACTGGGTGATGGACGACTCCAGGTGGAAGGGGTTGCTCAGCTGAGGGCTGGTGCGGCGAGCCTCGACCACGAACTCCCACACGCCCGGCTTGGGGTTGGTGTAGGTGCGGGTGGCCGGGGCGCAGCCGTTGCCGTCGAGGTAGCCGGCGTAGCAGAAGGTCGTGCCGGCGGCGGCCGTCTCGCCGCTGAGGCCCTCGGGGGTGAAGGCCCACCAGCGCGTCTGACTGCCGTCGGTGAGGCCCGAGAGGTTCACGGTCAGGCTCGTGGTGCCGGCCGGAACGGCCACGGTGTAGTGGACGGTCTCGTTGCGGTTCACGCTGCCCTCGGCCGACCACGTGGTCTCCGCGGTCAACGGGGTGGCCGCCTCGACGGTCAGGAGCGTGGACTGCTCGACGCCGCGGGTGCGGTCGTTGTCGATGGTCAGGACGGCGCTGTGGGTGCCCTGCTTCTTGGAATCGGCGGTCACCTTGATCACCGTCGGGACGTCCTTCTCCAGGGTGACGCGCCTGGGCGCGGAGAAGGTGCCGTCATTGCCCTTGAGGCCGAGGTCGTAGGACTGGGCGCCGTCCTTGCCGCCGGTTCGGGTCAGGGTGACGTCGTACGTACGGGACTCGCCGACGCCCTGGCCGCCGCTGCCCGGGGCGCAGCTGTTGAACAGGCCGTTGCCTGCGTGGGGAGTGATCAGCTTCTGGGAGAGCACGGTGCAGACCGGCGCGGAGACGCTGACGTCCTCACTGGTGGAGACGCCCTTGTGCAGGAAACTCCACGCCTTCTCGACGTCGAACTGGCCGTTGCCCTGGGCGATGGCGTCCACGTCGCGGTTGTAGTCGGCCGAGGAGTAGATGGCCCTGCGCAGCTCGGCCGGGGTGGCGCTGACGCCCGCCCGCTTGGCGGCGCCCAGCAGGAGCGCCGCGGCACCGGTGGCCTGCGGGGAGGACATCGAGGTGCCGTTCATCATGGAGTAGCCGGCCGGCAGCGTGTAGCCGGTCTCGGGGACGGAGCTGCTGGCGATCCAGTCCGGGGTGGGGGAGACGGCCGAGCCCGGTGCGGTGATGTCGGGCTTCATGGCGCCGTCCTCACGCGGGCCGCGCGAGGAGAAGGGGAAGATGCCGTCCTTGAACCCCACCTCGGAGGCGTAGTTGGACCACCACGTCTCTCTGGAGACCGCGGCGCCGACGCTGACCACCTTGTCGGCGGCAGTCGGGTCCCCGAGGGTGTTGGTGCCGGAGCCGGAGTTGCCGGCGGATATGAACATCTGGACGCCGGTCTCGTCGATCAGGCGGTTGTAGAGCAGCGATCTGGCGCTCTGGCCGTCGTTGAGGGCGGGGAGGGAGCCGATGGACATGTTGATGACGTCCACACCGTGGTTGGTGGCGAGGTCGATCATGCCGTCGGTGAGGGCGGCGCTGGAACAGCCGCCGGCGTCGGAGCAGGCCCGCGCCGAGACCAGCTTGGCGCCGGGTGCCTGGCCGTCCATCCTGCCGCCGAACATCCCATGGGCGGCGGTGATTCCGGCGACGTGGGTACCGTGGGCCGCGTCGATCGTGTTGATGTTCACGCCGGAGAACGTCGCGGAGAACTGCCTGAACTCGACGGTGAACGGCTGCCGCTCGTTGAGCTCGGTGTCCGGGTTGTCGGTGCCGATGTAGCCGATCTCGTGGGCGACCTTGTAGGGCCGGATCAGCTCGTCCTCGGAGAAGACGTGGTCGAAGTCGGTGTCCACGAAAATGGCACCGTCCGAGGGGCGGTACACCGTGCCCTGGTGGCTGCCCGCGAGGGCGGGGTCGACGTAGCTGGTCGCGCTGAGTATCCGGGTGTTCAGGCGCAGGTCCTCGCCGGCCGGCATCGTCCAGGTGACGCCGTTCCTGACGACGGTCGGCTCCGTGACGACGCTGGTCGCGGTGAAGTTCCTCCAGGTGCGGTCGAAGAGCAGGTCGACGAAGTTATTGGGGTCGGTGGCGGTGACCGTGTCCACCAGCTTGCGCTCACCGGTCGTAGTTCTGGCCAGCGCAGGATGGGTCGGGTCGATCCCGCTGTCAATGATGCCGATGGTCACGCCCCGGCCGTCATAGGTGCGGTGTTCGTCCTTGAAGTCGACGGACCCGGTCTCATTGGTCGGCATGTACGGGTTGTCGTCGCGTGTCTTCGCGGACGGTGCCGCGGGGAGACCGTCCGAGCCGCCTGCAGGCCGCCCGGGAGCGTCCGTCCCGGAGGAATCGGCCCGGGTGTCCTCCAGCGCGAGGCGCTCGTCGGCGTCCACCCGCAGCACACTGTCGAGTGCGAGGACCTTGTCGACGTCGGCGAACGGCACGTTGACCTTGACGTAGCCGATCTCGGAGTCGGTCCTGGTGACCACGGCACCGAGGTCGGTCAGGGCCTGGCCCGTCTCCTCCGCACGGCCGTCCTTGACGGCCAGCATCAGGGTGACGAAGTCGGGGACCGCCTGCTCGGCACGGGCGAGAAAGCTGCGGGCCCGGTGCTGCTTCGCGTACGTGGCTATCAGTGCCCGGTCGTGGTCGCCGAGCTTGTCAACAGTGGCGGACTGCGCGTTCGCGGTGTCCGCGCTTGCCGGTACGGAGATCAGGGGCACGCCGGCGACGGCCAGGACGGCGGCTATGGCGGCTGCGGTCCGCATGGGCGTGTACGAAGAGAGGGGTCTGCGACGGAACATCAGGTTCCTTTTGTTTCAAGGGGCGTGTCGAATAGCGACACCGTGCCACCCGGGGAACCCGCCGATCAGCCACTGGACGTGGCGGTTTGATGTCTTGTCGTAGAAACGCCAAGGGTTCGTGCGGCGATCCCCTCCCCAGAGGTCAGGGAGGTTTCCGGCCCGTATGCGCCGTGTTTCAGATCCAGTTGCGGCGCGCGGCCTGCCAGCCGAGCTGCACCCGGCTCTGCGCCCCGGCGAGGGCGAGCAGTCGCTGGACCCGCCGTTGGACGGTGCGCAGGCTCACGTCCTGCTGATGCCGGTCGTCGGCGGCCAAGGGCCCTTCGCCGCCCCGCGCCGCCAGCGCGACAGGGAGCGGGAGGGCGGACTCCCAGACCCTGTCGAAGATCCAGCCGAGGGCGTCCAGCAGGGCGCTGTTGCGCACCACCAGGGCGGTCGGTTCGCCGGACAGGTACTCCCTCGATGCAAGGAAAGCGAGTTTCCTGTCGATAATGGAAATTTTCAGTGGAATGTCCACTGAGATTCGCATTTCCTCGCCCAACTCGACCCATTCCTCGAGCAGTAGCGGAGTGTCCGACTTTTCCAGGTCCAGTGAGTCCCTCTCGTAGACGGACCGGTATCGCACTCCCGCGCGCATGGCATCCCGCTGGCCGGTGTTGGCGGAGGCGGGGACGGCCATCACGGGACTGCTCATGAGGGAAAGGACCTCCTCGCGGGCGGCCCGCTGGACCTGGGCGTACCGCTCCGCGATCGCGTCCCCGCCCTCGATGACCTCGACCGATTCGGCGGTGCCGGCTCCTGGGCCGTCGCCCCGGTAGTTCTGGGTCAGCTGGGCAATGGCGAGTTGCGCCTTGCGTACGTCGTCCATGCGCTGCAGCGCTATCAGGCTCAGATTGATGTCCGGCGGGGCGGCCCTCAGGCCGTGCCGCTGCCCGGGGTGACTCGTCACCAGGCCCTTGAGTTCCAGCTCGGCGAGGACCTGCTCGACATCCGGTTCGAGGAGGCCGGTGCGATCGGCCAGTTCTCGTGCGTCGGCCGCAGGCCGGGCGACGAGCGTCACGTACACCTGTTCCTGGTCGGGTCCGATCCCGAGGCCCTCGAACATTTCAACCCCCGGCGCAGATAGATGGGTGCGGACAAGTGACCAGCCGGTAAGGACGGACCGCTGGCCGCAGGTTATCGCTGCAACCGGCGCCGCAAGCGAGTGAGATCCACTTTTATCTCAGTGGTCGCAGGTGATACGTGTAACTTGCACCCATGGGGCGGGTGAGGTCGGGCACGGACGCAAAATCCATATGTGTGTTCGATTTATGGTGGGGGTGGCCGCACCGCATACAGCTGCCCTCTTCCGTGCGATCGGTCACGGTCCTACCCACGGCCGGGACGGTCCGTGAGCCGTCACAGGGCCGCCGACGTCGGCCGACAGCGACCGGACGCCGTCGCGCCCCACTGCACCCGGTCCGGCGACGACCTCTGGTACCACGGCGTGTCTGCGACACTGGAGGAACCATGCCTAAGCCCGGAGAACTCCAGTTTGTCGCGCCCCGCGGAGCCAAGCAGCCGCCGCGGCACCTCGCCGACCTCACGCCCGACGAGCGCAAGGAAGCAGTCGCCGCGATCGGCGAGAAGCCCTTCCGCGCCAAGCAGCTGTCGCAGCACTACTTCGCGCGGTACGCGCACGACCCGGCCCAGTGGAACAACATCCCGGCCGGTTCGCGGGACAAGCTCGCCGAGGCGCTTTTCCCCGACCTGATGTCCGTGGTGCGCCACATCAGCTGTGACGACGACACCACCCGTAAGACGCTCTGGAAGCTGCACGACGGGACGCTCGTCGAGTCCGTCCTCATGCGGTATCCGGAGCGGGTGACGATGTGCATCTCGTCGCAGGCCGGGTGCGGGATGAACTGCCCGTTCTGTGCGACCGGGCAGGCCGGCCTCGACCGGAACCTCTCGACCGCCGAGATCGTGCACCAGATCGTGGACGGAATGCGGGCGCTGCGCGACGGTGATGTTCCGGGCGGGCCCGCGCGGCTGTCCAACATCGTCTTCATGGGCATGGGTGAGCCCCTGGCCAACTACAAGCGGGTGGTCGGAGCGATCCGACGGCTGACGGATCCGGACCCGGACGGCCTCGGGCTCTCGCAGCGCGGGATCACCGTGTCCACGGTGGGCCTGGTGCCGGCCATGCTGCGCTTCGCCGACGAGGGCTTCAAATGCCGTCTCGCCGTCTCGCTGCACGCCCCGGACGACGAGCTGCGCGACACCCTCGTCCCCGTGAACACGCGCTGGAACGTCCGGGAGGTGCTGGACGCGGCGTGGGAGTACGCGGACAAGTCCGGCCGCCGTATCTCCATCGAGTACGCGCTGATCCGTGACATCAACGACCAGGCATGGCGGGGCGACCGGCTCGGCCGACTGCTCAAGGGTAAGCGTGTGCACGTCAACCTCATCCCGCTGAACCCGACGCCCGGGTCCAAGTGGACCGCCTCGCGGCCCGAGGACGAGAAGGCGTTCGTCGAGGCTATCGCCGCTCATGGTGTGCCCGTCACGGTCCGTGACACCCGTGGTCAGGAGATCGACGGTGCCTGCGGACAGCTCGCGGCCTCCGAGCGCTGAGACCGACCGCTACCGGCGGTACGGCGGCCCGGTACAGGCGGTGCACCGGCTTGATCGCGCCGGTGTAGCCTGGTCCGAAAATCAACTTCATATTCCGACAGGGGAGCGCCACAGCGCTGAGAGTGCGGCACCGAGGACAGGTCGGCCGCAGACCCTCTGAACCTCGCCCGGGTCATTCCGGGTAGGAAGTTCGGACCTTACTCAAGCTGTTGCGCCCTGCCCGCTCACCGAGCGGGCAGGGCCGCGTCTCTTCCTGGTCACCTCCAGGAGGAATCACCATGAACACCACCACGAAGTGCGCCGCGACGGCGCTTGCCGCCGCGCTCGGCGTCACCGTGCTCGCGGGCTGCGGCGGATCCGAGGGCGACGCCTCCGGTTCCGGGAACTCCAAGGGTTCCAAGACCGTGACCCTCGTCAGCCACGACTCCTTCAACGCCTCGGACGCGGTTCTGAAGGCGTTCACCAAGGAGACCGGATACACGGTCAAGGTGCTGAAGAGCGGTGACGCCGGTGCCGCGCTCAACCAGGAGATCCTGACCAAGGGCTCCCCCCGCGGAGATGTGTTCTTCGGCGTCGACAACACGCTGCTCTCCCGTGCCCTGGACAACGGACTGTTCACGCCGTACGAGGCGAAGGGCCTCGACCGCGTTGCGGCCGACACCCAGCTGGACGCGGACAAGCACCGGGTCACGCCCGTCGACACCGGCGACATCTGCGTCAACTACGACAAGAAGTACTTCGCCGACAAGAAGCTCGCGCCGCCGCAGTCGTTCGACGACCTGCTGAAGCCCGCGTACAAGAACCTTCTCGTCACCGAGAACGCCGCGACCTCCTCGCCCGGCCTCGGCTTCCTCCTCGGCACCGTCGCCACCTACGGCGAGAGTGGCTACCAGGACTACTGGAAGAAGCTGAAGAGCAACGGCGTCAAGGTCGTCGACGGCTGGGAGCAGGCGTACAACGAGGAGTTCTCCGGCTCCGCGGGCGGCAAGAAGACCGAGGCCGACCGGCCGCTCGTCGTCTCGTACGCCTCCAGCCCGCCCGTCGAGGTGCTGTACGCGGAGCCGCAGCCCACCGAGGCACCGACCGGTGTCGCCACCGGAACCTGCTTCCGCCAGATCGAATTCGCCGGCCTGCTGAACGGTGCGAAGAACGAGGCGGGCGGCAAGGTGCTGCTGGACTTCCTCATCAGCAAGCAGTTCCAGGAGGACATGCCGCTGAACATGTTCGTGAACCCGGTCGCGAAGGACGCGGCGCTGCCGGAACTCTTCACGAAGTTCGGTGCGACGGTCGACAAGCCGGCGACGGTGGACCCGGAGAAGATCGCCAAGAACCGTGAGCAGTGGGTCCAGTCGTGGTCCTCGCTCGTCGTGAAGTAGCCGCTCGGCCCTCGTGGAGGGGGAACGCGGTGCGGCTCGGGCTCATGGCCGTGCCCGTCGCGTTCTTCGCGCTGTTCTTCGCCTACCCCGTCGTCGCGATCGTCGGACGGGGGCTGAAGGCGGACGGCGTCTGGCAGTTCGGCCGGATCGGCGAGGTGCTGAGCCGGCCGGACATCCTCGACGTCCTCTGGTTCACCACCTGGCAGGCCCTCGCGTCGACCGCGCTCACCCTGCTGATCGCGCTGCCGGGCGCCTATGTCTTCGCCCGGTTCGACTTCCCCGGCAAGCAACTGCTGCGTGCCGTCGTGACCGTGCCGTTCGTCCTGCCGACCGTCGTCGTGGGTACGGCGTTCCTGGCCCTGCTGGGACGTGGCGGATTCCTCGACGAGCTGTGGGGCGTCCGGCTCGACACCACGGTGTGGGCGATCCTCCTCGCGCACGTCTTCTTCAACTACGCGGTCGTCGTACGGACCGTCGGCGGCCTGTGGTCGCAGCTCGACCCCCGTCAGGAGGAGGCTGCCCGGGTGCTCGGCGCCGGACGCCTCGCGGCCTGGCGGCGGGTGACCCTGCCCGCGCTGGCCCCGGCCGTGGCCGCAGCGGCCCTGATGGTCTTCCTCTTCACGTTCACCTCCTTCGGAGTCGTCCAGATCCTCGGCGGTCCTGCGTACTCCACGCTGGAGGTGGAGATCTACCGGCAGACCGCCCAGCTGCTCGATCTGCCGACGGCCGCCGTGCTGACCCTGGTGCAGTTCGCCGCGGTCGGCGGGATCCTCGCCGTACACGCGTGGACCGTACGGCGCCGGGAGACCGCGCTGAAGCTCGTCGACCCGGCGCAGACCGCCCGCCGACCGCGCGGGGCCGGGCAGCGGGCGCTGCTCGGCGGGGTACTGCTGACTGTCGCGCTGCTCATCGTGGTGCCGCTCGGTGTGCTGGTGGAACGCTCCCTGGACACCTCCGGCGGTTATGGCTTCGGCTTCTACCGCGCCCTGCAGTCCGCCGATGCGAGCGGCTCCACCTTCCTGGTCCCGCCGCTGGAAGCCATCTGGAACTCGTTGGGGTACGCGTTGGTCGCGACCCTGATCGCACTCGCGATCGGCGGTCTCGCCGCGGCGGCCCTCACGAGGCGGGCGGGACCGTTGGTGCGCGGCTTCGACGCGCTGCTGATGCTGCCGCTCGGGGTGTCCGCGGTCACCGTCGGCTTCGGCTTCCTGATCACGCTCGACGAGCCGCCGCTGGACCTGCGGACGTCCTGGATTCTCGTTCCGCTCGCCCAGGCGCTGGTGGGCGTCCCCTTCGTCGTGCGGACGATGCTGCCCGTCCTGCGCGCGGTCGACGACCGGCTGCGGGAGGCGGCGGCGGTGCTCGGTGCCTCGCCGCTGCGGGCCTGGCGCGAAGTCGATCTGCCGCTGGTGCGCCGGGCGCTGCTCGTGGCCGCGGGCTTCGCGTTCGCCGTGTCGCTCGGTGAGTTCGGCGCGACCGTGTTCATCGCACGCCCCGACAACCCCACACTGCCGGTTGCCGTGGCCCGGCTGCTGGGGCGGTCCGGGGAGCTCAACTACGGGCAGGCGATGGCACTCAGCACGATCCTGATGCTCGTCTGCGCGGCGTCGCTGCTCCTGCTCGAACGAATCCGCACCGACCGATCCGGGGAGTTCTAGAGATGCTGGCACTGGATTCGGCCACGGTCCGCTTCGGCGAGCGGACCGCGCTGGACGCGGTGGACCTGGAGGTCGCCGACCACGAGATCGTCTGTGTCCTCGGACCGAGCGGCAGCGGCAAGTCCACGCTGTTGCGGGTCGTCGCCGGGCTGCAGCCGATGGACGGCGGCCGGGTGCTCCTGGACGGCGCCGACCAGGCCTCTGTGCCCGTGCACCGGCGCGGGGTCGGGCTGATGTTCCAGGACCACCAGCTGTTCCCGCACCGGGACGTCGGCGCGAATGTCGCGTTCGGGCTGCGGATGCACGGCGTCTCCCGGGCCGAGCGTGACCGCATGGCCGACGAGCTCCTCGACCTCGTCGGCCTGCCCGGCGCCGGACGACGGGCCGTCGCCGCCCTGTCCGGCGGTGAGCAGCAGCGCGTGGCCCTCGCCCGGGCGCTCGCACCCCGCCCGAAACTGCTGATGCTGGACGAGCCGCTCGGGCAGCTCGACCGGAGTCTGCGCGAACGGCTCGTCGTCGAACTGCGCACCCTCTTCGGCCGGCTCGGTACGACGGTGCTCGCCGTCACCCACGACCAGGGCGAGGCCTTCGCCCTCGCGGACCGGGTGGTGGTCATGCGGGACGGCCGGATCGCCCAGGCGGGGACCCCTCTGGAGGTCTGGCAGCGCCCGGCCTCCGCATTCGTCGCCCGGTTCCTCGGCTTCGACAACGTGGTGGACGCGACGGTGACCGGTGCGGCCGCCGACACGCCCTGGGGCACGGTGCCGGTGCCGGACGGTTCGCCCCAGGGCGGGTGCGAACTGCTGGTCCGGCCGGCCGGGGTACGGATCGGCGGCGCGCAGGACGGGCTGCGCTGCACGGTGGGTGTGCGTACCTTCCGGGGCCACCATGTCGCCGTGACCCTGCACCCCGGCGACGGGCCCGTGCTGGAGGCGGAATGCGGGCTGCGGGACACCCCGCAGGAGGGTGCCACGGTGGGCGTGACGTTCGACGCGGCGGAGACGGTGGTCCTGTCCCCGGCCGACGAGGTCTGACCCTTCCGGCTGGCGGTGCTCCCCGGAGCCTGATCCCCTGGACACGGGATCGTCGAAAAGGACAGGGATCATGACTGAGTCAGCGCGCGAGGGCATCGACATCACCCGCGTCGTCGAGGCACCGCGGGATCGGGTCTTCGCAGCCTGGACGGTCCCCGAGGACTTCGCCGCCTGGTACGGCGGCGACGCGGACGTGCCGCTGGACCGGGTGTCGCTGGATGTCACTCCGGGCGGTGAGTGGAGCCTGGTCATCGTCGTGCCCGGCGCGGAGATGCCGTTCCACGGCGTGTACCGGGAGGTGTCCGCGCCCGAGCGCCTCGTCTTCACGCTGAAGGACAGGCTCGCGCCCGCGGACGAGGAGGGCGAGATCGTCACGGTCACCTTCACCGAACGCAGCAGGAAGTCCACGGAGATGGTCTTCCAGCAGCGCGGCGGCGATCTCACGCCCGAGCAGTACGCGGCGGCCGAGGACGGCTGGGAGGCGTTCTTCGACGCCCTCGACGTCCGGCTCGCCACCCGCTGAGCACGCCGCCCGCCGAGCCGGGTCAGCCCGTCAGCCGGGCGAGTGCCCCGGCGGCCTCCTCCACCGTGTCGACGAGCGCGATACGGGACTCCATCGCCCGGTCCGCAGCGAGCGCGCTCAGCAGCGGCCAGGCGGGCAGCTTCTCCGTCCAGTGCGCGCGGTTCACCAGCACCATCGGCGTGGGCGCGGAACGCGACTCGTAGTAGTTCGGCGTCGCGTTGTCGAAGATCTCCTGTACGGTGCCGGCGGCGCCGGGCAGAAAGATCACACCGGCGGTCGAGCGGGCCAGCAGCCCGTCCTCGCGCAGAGCGTTCGCGAAGTACTTGGCGATGTGGTCCGCGAAGGCGTTCGGCGGCTCGTGGCCGTAGAACCAGGTGGGGATCGCGACCGAGGATCCGCCGTCGGGCCAGCGACTCCGTACGGCGAAGGCTGCCGTCGCCCAGTCGGTGACCGAGGTACTGAACGACGGCGCCGAGGCGAGGAGTTCGCAGGCCTTGAGCAGCATCGCGTCGGAGTGCGGGGCGGCGTACGCGCCGAGGTTGGCCGCTTCCATGGCACCCGGGCCGCCGCCCGTCGCCACGGTCAGACCGCTGCGGGCCAGCTCCCTGCCGAGCGTGGCGGCACCGCGGTACGCCTGGGAACCGCGGGCCATCGCGTGGCCGCCCATCACGCCCACCACCCGTGCCCCGGCGAGGTGTTCGTCCAGGGCGTCGGAGACCGCGTCGTCGTGGAGGGCCCGCAGCATCGAGGCGAAGACATCGCCGTCCGACTTGGTCAGCTGGAACCAGCTGTACGCCCGCGCGTCCGGCGTCGACTCGTAACCGCCCTCCGCAAGGCCCTCGTACAGCGCGTCGGGGGTGTAGAGCAGTCCGCGGTACGGGTCGAAAGGAAGCCCCGGCACCGGCGGGAAGACGAAGGCCCCGTCCGCCCGTATCTTCGCCTCGGCACGGTGCCCCATGCGGCAGCCGAGGAAGACCGCGCCCCGGGTGTCGGTCGCGAGGAGTGTCTCACCCCGGTCCGTCAGGTCGACGGACTGGACACGATGGCCGG
Organism: Streptomyces sp. NPDC060035; assembly: GCF_042736635.1. Classification (NCBI taxonomy): domain Bacteria; kingdom Bacillati; phylum Actinomycetota; class Actinomycetes; order Kitasatosporales; family Streptomycetaceae; genus Streptomyces; species Streptomyces sp. NPDC060035. Next base: position 14,410 of record NZ_JBHWVO010000044.1, on the reverse strand, counting down.
CCAGGGTTCCGGCAGCGACGGCCAGGTCGAATGCGGTGAGCGTCTCGATCTCGACGCCGGGTGCGTACGTGCTCTCGTCCGGATTCTCCACGCCGCCATGCTACGTACCGCCCCGGCGGCGGGTGTCACTTCGTCAGAGGCTGGGCCGCCAGCACCGCGATCACCCAGGTCAGCGGGGTGAAGACGGCCAGCAGCACCAGCGCCCGCAGGGCGGCGGCGGTGCGGAGGGAGGAGGCCGGGGCGCCGAGCCGAAGCAGGGTCTCGGCCGTACGGGCCCGGGCCTGCTTGGCCTCCAGAGCGGAGGTCAGCAGCGTCGCCGTCGTACAGCCCAGGACGAGTGCGGCGCCGAGCGCGGTGAGCGGGCCGAAGGGGCGCGGCCCCCCGTTGTACAGCACCGACCCCGCGATCACCCCGGACAACACCGCGCAGACGACCCCGAGCGGACGGCCGATGCGGCGCGCCTCGTTCATCAGCACCCTTCCCGCCAGCAGACGTACGGCTCCGGGTCGCACCGCCTGGAGCAGCCGTCCGCAGAGATGGGTCAGGCCGGGACCGGCCATGGCCAGACCGATCGCCGTGAGGGTCCAGCCCACGAGCACGCTCGCCGGAGTGGAGTCCAGCTTCCCGGGCAGCGGAAGGGGGCTGCCCGCCGAGCCGCGGCTCGCGTACGCCTCGACAGCGAGGCCGGCGGCCGTCAGCGCGACTCCCCACGGCAGCCCCGTCGGCGTCGGTGCGGGGGCGAGAGCCTCCTCCGCCGCCTGGGCCTCGGAAGGCGCGACCGGCCGGGAGCGCAGCGCGAGCCCGCTCGCCGCCGCCGAGGCCAGTGGCACGAGGGACAGCAGCACGAGCGCGGCCGCCAGCGGCAACGGGGCCTCGGCGCCGAGGAGTTCGGCTGCTCCGCCGTCGAACGGCAGCCCGGTCAGATCGCCCCGCACGTGGAGGAAGAAGAGCAGGGCGACCATCGATCCCAGCGTGGTGGACACCGCGGTGGACACGGCGGCGAGCACGCTCAGCCGGACCGGCCCGAGACCGGCGGCGAAGAGTCCCGGGCGCGGGCGTGTGCTCGGATCGGTACGAGCCACCGCGACCGCGAACTGCACCGTCGTGGCCAGCGGAACGGCACACCACAGCAGCCTCAGCACGGAGGTCGAGGCGTGCGCAGGGTGCGCGGAGGCGTACCCGAGGGTGCACAGGAGCAGGAAGCCGACCCCGGCCGACGCGGCGGCGACGAGCAGCCGCCGTGTCAGGACCAGGGGATGGGAACCGCGCGTCAGACGGAGAGCGAGCACGCCGAGCGGCCTTCTGTATCCGGTACGGCGGGCAGGGCGACGGTGGTGACGCGGCGGCCGTCCAGCAGGGAGACCGCACGGTCGGCGAGGGTGGCGACCTCGGCGTCATGGGTGGCGAGCACGACCGTGATGCCGTGGGACCGTGCCGCCGTGGTGAGGGTGCGCAGCAGTTGTGTGCGCTCCGGGCGGTGGAGGGTCGCGGTCGGCTCGTCCGCGAAGATCACGGACGGTGACGCGGTCAGCGCACGGGCCACGGAGATCCGCTGACGCTGCGCCTGGAGCAGCGTGTGCGGGCGCTTCTTGGCGAGCATGCCGATGTCGAGCCGCTCCAGCCACTCCGTCGCGGCCTTCTTCGCCGCCCGGTGCGAGACGCCCCGCAGCAGCAGCGGGAGGGCGGCGTTCTCCCAGGCGGTCAGTTCCGGGACGAGCTGGGGCTCGGCGGCGATCCAGCCGAAGCGGTCGCGGCGAAGCTGCTCGCGCAGCCGCGGGCCCATGGTGTGGACGGGGACGCTGTTGAACCAGACTTCGCCCTGCTGGGGCACCAACTGGCCGGAGAGGCAGTGCAGCAGCGTCGTCTTGCCGCTGCCCCGGGGGCCTGTCACGGCGACGACCTCACCGTCGCGGACGTTCAGGGAGACACCGACGAGCCCCGGTGATCCATTGTGGGAGTGGTGCAGGGAACGTGCCCAGATCACGTCGTTGTCCGGCGGGGCAACCATGGCGTACACCTCGGTTCAGATCAGATTTCCCGTCCCCCGTACGGGGGAACGAAGTCAGGGCCGATCGGTCACTCGGCACGCTAGGGAGTCGGACCGGGGTGTCGGGACAGCACGCGGCCCGGATGCACCCCTTCTCACTCGAACGGGTGTATCCGGGCCGCGTGGACCGTATGAAATGACTGCCGGAAGCGGTCCGGCCGGTGGCCGGAGCGTCGGTCAGAGCTTCGTCCAGGCCTCCGTCAGGACGCCCCGCAGGATGCCTTCGATCTCGTCGAACGTCGACTGGTCGGAGATCAGCGGCGGAGCAAGCTGGACGACCGGGTCCCCGCGGTCGTCGGCCCGGCAATACAGGCCGTTCTCGTACAGCGCCTTGGAGAGGAAGCCGTACAGGACGCGCTCGGTCTCCTCGTCGGTGAAGGTCTCCTTGGTGGCCTTGTCCTTCACCAGCTCGATGCCGTAGAAGAAGCCGTTGCCGCGGACGTCACCGACGATCGGCAGGTCGTGCAGCTTCTGGAGCGTGGTGAGGAAGGCGTTCTCGTTGTCCAGGACGTGCTGGTTGAGACCCTCGCGCTCGAAGATGTCGAGGTTGGCGAGACCGACCGCGGCGGAGACCGGGTGGCCGCCGAAGGTGTAGCCGTGCAGGAAGGTGTTGTCGCCCTCGTAGAACGGCTCGGCCAGGCGGTCGGAGATGATGCAGGCGCCGATGGGGGAGTAGCCCGAGGTCATGCCCTTGGCGCAGGTGATCATGTCCGGTACGTAGCCGAACTTGTCGCAGGCGAACATCGTGCCGAGCCGGCCGAAGGCGCAGATGACCTCGTCGGAGACGAGCAGCACGTCGTACTTGTCGCAGATCTCGCGGACGCGCTGGAAGTAGCCCGGCGGCGGCGGGAAACAGCCACCGGCGTTCTGCACGGGCTCCAGGAAGACCGCGGCGACGGTGTCCTCGCCCTCGAAGAGGATCTCCTGCTCGATCTGGTCGGCGGCCCAGCGGCCGAAGGCCTCCGGGTCGTCGCCGAAGAGCGGCGCGCGGTAGATGTTGGTGTTCGGCACCTTGCGGGCGCCGGGGACCAGCGGCTCGAAGGGGGCCTTCAGGGCCGGCAGGCCGGTGATCGACAGGGCGCCCTGCGGAGTGCCGTGATAGGCGACCGCACGCGAGATGACCTTGTACTTGGTCGGCTTGCCCTTGAGCTTGAAGTACTGCTTGGCCAGCTTCCAGGCGGTCTCGACGGCCTCACCGCCACCGGTGGTGAAGAAGACCTTGTTGAGGTCACCCGGTGCGTGGACGGCGAGGCGCTCGGCCAGCTCCACGGCTTTCGGGTGGGCGTAGGACCACACCGGGAAGAAGGCCAGCTCCTGCGCCTGCTTGTACGCGGCCTCGGCGAGCTCATGGCGGCCGTGTCCGGCGTTCACCACGAAGAGGCCGGACAGGCCGTCGAGGTAGCGCTTGCCCTGGTCGTCGTAGATGTAGGTGCCCTCGCCACGCACGATGGTGGGAACGGGCGCGTTCTCGTAGTCCGACATGCGGGTGAAGTGCATCCACAGGTGGTCGTACGCGGTGCGGCTGAGGTCCTTGCTCACGGCTATCGGGTTCCCCACATGTAGGTCTGCTTCTTTAGCTTGAGGTAGACGAAGCTCTCGGTGGAGCGCACCCCGGGTATGGCCCGGATGCGTTTGTTGATCGTCTCCAGCAGGTGGTCGTCGTCCTCGCAGACGATCTCCACCATCAGGTCGAAGGAGCCCGCGGTCATCACCACGTACTCGCATTCGGTCATCGCCGACAGTGCCTCGGCCACCGGGTCGACATCGCCCTCGACGTTGATGCCGACCATGGCCTGGCGCCGGAACCCCACGGTCAGCGGGTCGGTGACGGCGACGATCTGCATCACGCCCTGGTCGAGCAGCTTCTGGACGCGCTGGCGCACGGCCGCTTCGGACAGGCCCACGGCCTTGCCTATGGCGGCGTACGGCCGACGGCCGTCCTCCTGGAGCTGCTCGATGATTGCGAGGGATACGGCATCGACCGCGGGCGACGATCCGTTCCCGGTCCTGGAGTCTGCGCTACGACTGGCCACGCATCCACTCTGCACCCCGACTCGTCTGTCTGGCAAGCCTGAATCGATGAAATTCGTTGTCTGGGTGCCCTGATATCACCGAATCCGAAGTTCCCGGCGGTTGGGTATGTCGAAAGCGTCACCGCAGCGTTTAGGGTGGAAGTCTCACCCATCGGACAGCCGACAGGAGTGGTGGTTGTGACCACCGACGTGCGCCGTCTGCGCAACTACATCAACGGAGAGTTCCGGGACGCCGCGGACGGGCGGACCATCGACGTGGTCAACCCGGTGACGGAAGAGGTCTACGCGACCTCCCCGCTCTCCGGACAGGCCGACGTCGACGCCGCCATGGACGCTGCCGCCGCCGCGTTTCCCGCATGGCGCGACGTGACGCCCGCCGAGCGCCAGAAGGCGCTGCTGAAGATCGCGGACGCCTTCGAGGAGAGGGCGGAGGACCTCGTCGCGGCGGAGTCGGAGAACACGGGCAAGCCGCTGGAGCTCACCCGTACCGAAGAGATCCCGCCGATGGTGGACCAGATCCGCTTCTTCGCGGGTGCCGCCCGGCTGCTCGAGGGCCGCTCGGCCGGCGAGTACATGGAGGGCCTCACCTCGATCGTGCGCCGCGAGCCCGTGGGCGTCTGTGCGCAGGTCGCCCCGTGGAACTACCCGATGATGATGGCCGTCTGGAAGTTCGCCCCGGCGCTCGCCGCGGGCAACACCGTCGTCATCAAGCCGTCCGACACCACCCCGGCGTCGACCGTGCTGATCGCCGAGATCATCGGGCAGATCCTTCCCAAGGGAGTCTTCAACGTCATCTGCGGCGACCGCGAGACCGGCCGTGCGATGGTCGAGCACCCGACGCCGGCGATGGCCTCCATCACCGGCTCGGTACGGGCCGGTATGCAGGTCGCCGAGTCCGCCGCCAAGGACGTCAAGCGCGTCCACCTGGAGCTCGGCGGCAAGGCCCCGGTCGTGGTCTTCGAGGACACCGACATCGCCAAGGCCGTCGAGGGTATCTCCGTCGCGGGCTACTTCAACGCCGGCCAGGACTGTACGGCCGCGACCCGCGTCATGGTCCACGAGTCCATCCACGACGAGTTCGTCACCGCGCTCGCCAAGGCGGCGGCCGACACGAAGACCGGCCTGCCGGACGACGCGGACGTGCTGTACGGCCCGCTCAACAACGCCAACCAGCTGGCGCAGGTCAGCGGATTCATCGAGCGGCTCCCCGCGCACGCCAAGGTCGAGGCGGGCGGCCACCGGGTCGGCGACAAGGGCTACTTCTACGCCCCGACCGTCGTCTCCGGCCTCGAGCAGGACGACGAGATCATCCAGCACGAGGTGTTCGGCCCCGTCATCACCGTCCAGTCGTTCACGGACGAGGCCCAGGCGCTCGAGTACGCCAACGGCGTCGAGTACGCGCTGGCCTCCTCGGTGTGGACCAAGGACCACGGCCGCGCGATGCGGATGTCCAAGAACCTCGACTTCGGCTGTGTGTGGATCAACACCCACATCCCGCTCGTCGCCGAGATGCCGCACGGCGGATTCAAGAAGTCCGGCTACGGCAAGGACCTCTCCGCCTACGGCTTCGAGGACTACACCCGGATCAAGCACGTCATGACGTCGCTCGACGACTGACGGAGCCGCGCGCGACGGCCCCGGGCTCCGGCCCGGGGCCGTTCGGCGTCCCGGGAGCCTGCGAGCGGGGCACGCGTCATGGACATGATGTGCGTACGGGGCGGCTTCCGCTGGACGGTTGGTCCATTGCCCGCCGCCGTGCCGTACCGGCATCCTGCGCGGGTGCGCTCGATTCCGGAACACCTCATGCCCCGTCGTTCCCTGCTGCGCGCCCTCGGCGGGGGAGCGGCCGGTGCCACCCTGGCCGGCTGCGGAGTGCCCGCCGCCTATGTGGAGCCCGGTGACCGCTCCGGACGCGACCGCTCGGACAGCGACCGCTCGCTCCACTTCGCCAACTGGCCGCTCTACATCGACACCGACGACGAGGACGAGTCGAAGCGGCCCACGCTCGACGCGTTCTCCCGGCGTACCGGGATCTCCGTCACGTACACCGAGGAGATCAACGACAACGACGAGTTCTTCGGGAAGATCAGCCCGGCGCTGATGAACCACCAGTCGACGGGCCGGGACCTCGTCGTCGTCAGCGACTGGATGGCCGCCCGGTTCGTACGTCTCGGCTGGGTGCAGGAGATGGACCGGGCGAAGCAGCCCAATGTCGCCAAGTACCTGGACCCGCAGTTGCGTTCACCCGCGTTCGACGAGGGGCGGCTGCACTGCGTGCCATGGCAGTCCGGGATCACCGGCATCGCGTACAACCGCGCGAAGCTCGGCCGGGAGATCCGGCACACGAGCGAGCTCTGGGCGGACGATCTGCGCGGCAGGGTGACGCTGCTCTCCGGGCTCGACGAGGCGTTCGCCCTGCTCATGCAGGGCAACGGGGCCGACATCACCCGGTGGACCGCCGACGATTTCCACCGGGTGTGCGAGCAGGTGGAGAGGCGTGTGCGATCCCGGCACATCCGCCGCTTCACCGGCAACGACTACATCAAGGACCTGGCCAACGGCGATGTGCTCGCCTGCCAGGCGTACTCCGGGGATGTCATCCAGCTCCAGGCCGACAACCCGGGCATCGAGTTCGTGGTGCCCGAGGAGGGGGCCGAGCTCTGGGCGGAGTCGCTCATGATCCCCGACCTGGCCGGCCACAAGCGCAATGCGGAGAGGCTCGTCGACTACTACTACGAGCCGGAGGTCGCCGCCGAACTGGCCACCTGGGTCAACTACGTCTGCCCGGTGCCGGCCGCCCGCGAGGTCCTGGCCTCCTCGAAGGACGAGGAGACCGCCGCGCTGGCCGAGGATCCGCTGATCTTCCCCGACGGCGCGATACGGGAACGGCTGGCTGTCGCCCGCGACATCACCTCCGAGGAGCGCACCGGCTTCGCGAAGAGGTGGAACTCCATCGTCGGCCTCTGAGCGGCCACCGAGCTGCCAGGAGGGCCGTTCCTGACGTGTCACCCCGGCTTTTGAACATGTTCATGATGGGCGTACGCTGCGGACATGAGCGAGCGAGCCCTCTTGCGGCGTATACGCGTGTGGTTGGTCCTCTTCATCGTCTGCCTGGTGCTGAGCGGTCTGACCGCCTTCCCGCTGGTGCACGAACTCCACTGGGTGGAGGACCTGTTGAGGTCATCCGCCTCTCCCGTCCCCGAGCACTTTCCGGCCCTGATGGAGTGGATCAGCAGGGTCCGCACCGGCCTCGACGAGGCCGACGCGAACTACCCCTTCGTGCTCTACGGCACCGACTGGCTGGCCTTCGCCCACCTGGTCATCGCGGTCGCCTTCTACGGTCCCTACCGCGATCCGGTCCGCAACATCTGGGTCATCGAGTTCGGCATGATCGCCTGCGCCGGGATCATCCCGCTGGCCCTGATCTGCGGACCGATCCGGGACATCCCCTTCTGGTGGACCGTCATCGACATGTCCTTCGGGGTCTTCGGCATCCTCCCGCTGCTCGTCGTCCGCCGCATGATCAAGGGACTGGAAGCGGTGCAGAAGGCGCCTGTGCCGGTGCCGGCCCGACTCACCCTGCCTGACTCCACCGGCTGACGGCTCACCCGGCCGACGGGGCGCCGAACGCCGCCACGACGACGTCCATTGCCGTGGCATTCACGTCCTGGCCCTTCGCGTCCGTCGAGTTGATGCTGTACACCAGCGTCCGGGACAGATCACGGGTGGCCGCCACCACCGAGTTGTACCCCCAGCGGCCACCCGTCTTCCCCCAGACCTGGCGCCCGCCCAGGGTCATCACACTCAGACCCGCGCTGAACTGGGCGGGCTCGCCGGTTCTGTACGTGCGTACGGAGGAGTCGGGCAGCGTGAACATCTCCTCCAGCAGCGGACCGCGCACCACCTGTCCCCGGAACAGCGCCGTGGTGAAGCGCTCCAGATCGGCGGTGGTCGAGATGATGTCCCCCGCCGCCCAGGCGTCGGTGGCCCCCCACACCGACACGTCCCTCAGCTCCGTTCCTCCGCCGGGTGTGCCGAACGCCTGGTAGCCGTGATTGTGCGGGCCCCGGATACGCGGATCGGTACCGGGGAACGACGTGGAGCGCAGACCCAGCGGGCGCAGGACGCGCGCACTCACCTGGTGAGCGTAGGAGTCGCCGGTCACCTTCTCGATCAGGAGCCCCAGCACCGTGTAGTTGATGTTGAGGTAGTGCTGGCTCCGGCCGGGTGCGAACTCCGGGTCCTTCGCCGTGGCCGAGGCGACCGTGGCGCGCGGTGTGTGCAGGTCGAAGCGGTGCGCGTACCACTCCTCGATGGTCTCGCCGGGCCCCGTCGCGGCCGGTATCCCGCTGGTGTGGTTGAGCAGCTGCCGGACGGTGACCTGCCCGTACGCGGCGGGGATCAGATCCGGGAGGTAGTGCCTGGCCGTCCGGTCGAGGTCCAGCCTCCCCTCGCCCGCCAGTTGCAGGGCCGTGGCCGCGGTGAAGACCTTGGTCACCGATCCGGCCCGGAACCGTGCCCGCGGATCGGCCGGACGGTTCGAGGTCAGATCGTGCACGCCCGCGCTGCCGCGCCAGGTGCCGGCGCTGCCGCCCACCCGTACGAGTGCGGCGGTGGCGTCCTCGGTCGGGAGTTCGGAGATCGCCGCGCGCAGCGCCGCCGCCTCGGGGATCTCGTCGGAGCGTGCGCCGGAGCGGGCCGCAGCGGCAGGGTTGCTCGCGAGGGCGGGTGCGGCCGGGCCCGTCACGACAGCGAGGACGAGGGCTCCGGCGAGAAGCGTGCGGGTGCGGGTGTTCATCGGTGCCTCCGGGGGAGTGGAATCCGTAACTGCTCGACGGATCCATCCTGTTCGTCCCCGGCCTTCCGCGGATCACCCGCCCGAGGGGTCCTGCGGGGGAGACCTCCTCCCCTGTGCGGGGGAGGGCGGAGCGGCCCCTCCCTCCGGCGAGGGAGCGACGAGCCCCGTCTCGTACGCGCAGATGACCGCCTGGATGCGGTCCCGCAGCCCCAGTTTGGACAGCACATTGCCCACGTGGGTCTTGACCGTGTGCTCGCTGACCACGAGCGCGGCCGCGATCTCCGCGTTGGACAGGCCACGCGCCAGATGCAGCAGCGTCTCCCGCTCGCGGGCGGTGAGCGCCGCCAGCCGTTCCGGCTCCGGCGCGGGCCGGACCGCCGGGCGCGAGGTGTATTCGGCGATCAGCCGACGGGCCACGGACGGGGCGAGCAACGAGTCCCCTGCCGCCACCACCCGTACTGCGTGCACCAGGTCGTCGCGCCGGACGTCCTTGAGCAGAAAGCCGCTCGCGCCCGCGTGCAGGGCCTCGTAGACGTACTCGTCCGAGTCGAACGTCGTCAGCATGACCGTGCGGCAGGCGGTCTGGGCGCTGATGGCCCGGCAGGACTCGATACCGTCCATGACGGGCATCCGGATGTCCAGCAGTGCGACGTCCGGCCGCAGCCTGCGCACCGCGTCCAACGCCTGCGCGCCGTCCCCCGCCTCGGCGAGGACCTCGATGTCGGGCTGCGCGTCCAGGATCATCGCGAAGCCGCTGCGTACCAGCTCCTGGTCGTCGGCCACCACCACTCGGATCGTCAACTCCCCACCCCCTCGGGGGAGGTTACAAGGGGCAGGGCGACGAGCACCTGGAACCCCTCGCCCCCGGGGCCCACCCCGGCCCGGGCCGTGCCGCCGTGCGCGGCCGCCCGCTCCCGGATGCCGGCCAGCCCGAGCCCGGTCGTGCCCCCCGGGCCTCGCCCGTCGTCCGTGACGGTGATGGTCAACCCCGTCCTCGAGTATTCGAGTTCGACATGTGCGCGGTGCGCTCGGGCGTGCTTGACCACGTTCGTCAGCGCCTCCTGCACGATCCGGTAGACCGTGGCCTCCGAGTCTGCCGGAAGCGGCCGCGGCTGCCCCGTCGTCGTGTACGCCACCGCCGGTCCCCCGGCCCGTACCCGTTCCAGCAGACCCGGCAGCTCGGCCAGTGCGGGCTGCGGGGAACGCGGTGGGGGCGGCTGTCCGGGACCGTCCTCCCGCAGCACGCCGAGCATCCGGCGCAGCTGCACCATCGCGTCCCGGCCGGTCTCCGAGATGGCGTCGAACGCGGCCTCCGCACGTTCCGGCGCCGTACGCACCGCCACCGGGCCGGCCTCCGCCTGCACGATCATCAGGCTCACCGCGTGGGAGAGGATGTCGTGCATCTCCCGGGCGATCCGGGCCCGTTCCCGGGCGGCGGCCTGCTCCGCCTCGATCCGGTGGGTCGCTTCCTGTTGCCGCGCCCGGTCCTCCATCGCCCGGATGTACGCCTTGCGGGTGTGGGTGAACCGCCCGAAGGCGTACGCCGCCGCGAACACGAACAGCGAGAACAGCAGCTCCCTGGCCTCACCGGTGTTCCGCGCCACCGACGGGAACACCGCCGCGAGGACCAGCGCCGCCACTGCCGCCCGCCGCCGCGGCGAGGACAGCTCGGCCACGGTGTAGAAGGCCACCAGTCCGGTGTACGGCAGGGGCTGTCCCGGACCGTCGACGGAGAACTTGTACAGGGCGCCGGCGGCGAGCACCAGGAGCAGCACGGCGACCGGGGCCCGCCGGCGGGCCACCAGCGGCAGAACGGTCAGCGTCGTCAGGCCGTACGAGGGCCAGGTGGCCGCGGGGAGGTCGGCCGAGCGGGGCACCACGAACGGCATGGTGACGGCGGCCTGCACCAGCAGGGCGACGCCGACGTCGACGGCCCACGCCCGGCGTGGAAGCCACCGGCGCCCCGGTATCCGCATCAGGGCTTCCGGCCCACTGCGCCGAACTGGGCGACTTCGGGGCCTCCGGTACGGCCGTCGGCGCGCCAGCGGGAGCACGACACGATGCCCGGGTCCAGGATGTCCAGGCCGTCGAGGAACGAGACGAACTCGAAGCGGCTGCGGGCCGTGATCGGCGGGGTGGCGTTCTTGTTCCAGAATCGCATCGCGGCCTCGTTGCCCTCGCCACCCAGCTCCAGCGTGGGGTGGGTGAGCACCAGGTGGCTGCCGGACGGCAGCGGGTCCATCAGCCCGGCCACGACGGACCGCGCCTCGTCCGTGTCCAGGACGAAGTTGAGGATGCCGAGCATCATCACGGCGACCGGGCGCCCCAGATCCAGGGTCCGCTCCGCGGCGCTCAGGATGCGCTCCGGATCGCGGGCGTCCGCGTCGAGGTACTCGGTGGCTCCTTCGGGGGAGCTGGTGAGCAGGGAACGGGCGTGCGCGAGCACGGCCGGGTCGTTGTCGACATAGACGATGCGGGCGTCGGGAGCCGTGTGCTGGGCGACCTCGTGGGTGTTGTTCACGGTCGGCAGGCCGGTGCCTATGTCCAGGAACTGGCCGATGCCGACGTCCCCGGCCAGATGGTGCACCACCCGGCCGAGGAACGCGCGGTCGGCGCGCGCCACTTCGCCGATGCTCGGATACATGCCGGTGACCCGGTCGCCGACCACCCGGTCCACGGGGTAGTTGTCCTGGCCGCCCAGCCAGTAGTTCCACACGCGGGCGTTGTGGGCGATGTCGGAACGGACACGGGCGGGTGCCGTGCGGGGGTCGGTCACGTCTGCTCCTCGGGCGCCGGTGGGGACATCACGAATGATGCGGCACCCATGATGCCGGACCGATCAAGAAGCGTCGCCAGGCGAAGAGTTGACCAGCAGAGCGCGCAGGACGTCGATCCGGTTGGTGGTGATCGAGTCGACGCCGTACGCGATCAGCCGGCGCATCGTGCGCCTGGTGTCGGCCGTCCAGGCGGAGACCAGCAGCCCGTCCCGGTGGATGCGGTCCGTCAGTTCACCGCCCACCAGACCGAACCGGTAGTTCAGCCAGTGCGGCTTCACGGCGTCCAGCAGTACGGGGCGGGGCGGTGCGAGCGACGTCCAGGTCAGTGCGATCTCGGCGGACGGATCCGCGGCGCGCACCCGCAGCATGGCCGCCGGGCCGGCGCAGTAGTACACACGCTCGCCCGCCCCGCACTCACGGACCGCACCGACGGTCGCCCGCACCGATGCGTCCGTGGAACCGGGCAGGTCCACCATGACCCGGTGGGCACCGACGGCGGACAGCGCCTCGCGCAGGGTGGGGACCCCGCCGCCGGTCACCTCCACGAGCTCCCGGTGATCGATCCGGTCCAGGCGGATGTCGTGACCCCACAGACGCTCCAGGGTGGCGTCGTGGAGAAGGACGGGTACTCCGTCACGGGTGACGCGGACATCGATCTCCACCGCGTCCGCCCCCCGTTCGAGGGCGGAGCGGATCGAGGGGAGCGTGTTCTCGCGGGCACGGTACGGATCGCCGCGATGTCCCACGGCGGTGACGGTGGTGGCCATGCGTCCATTGTGACCTCGGAGGTCACCGGCCGGGAGTCTCCAGCCAGTTCGCCGTGTACGTGTCGATCTCGGCGGCCAGTGTCCGCTTGCCCGCCGGGTCGAGGTACGAGGCCTCCACCGCGTTCTTCGCCAGGCCGGCCACTCCGCGCTCGTCCAGACCGAGCAGCCGGGCCGCCACCGCGTACTCGTTGTTGAGGTCGGTGCCGAACATCGGTGGATCGTCGCTGTTGATCGTGACGAGGACACCCGCCTCGACCATCTCCCTCACAGGGTGCAGTTCGATGTCGGCGACGGCGCGGGTGGCGATGTTCGACGTCGGGCAGACCTCCAGCGCGATGCGGTGCTCGGCGAGATGGGCCAGCAGCTTCGGGTCCTGGACGGAGCTGGTGCCGTGGCCGATGCGCTCGGCACGCAGTGCGGTGAGCGCGTCCCAGACGGTCTGCGGGCCCGTGGTCTCCCCGGCGTGCGGAACGGAGTGCAGGCCCGCGGCGATCGCCCGGTCGAAGTAGGGCTTGAACTGCGGGCGGTCCACCCCGACCTCGGGTCCGCCGAGACCGAAGGAGACGAGCCCCTCGGGCCGCAGGTCCAGGGCGAGCCGGGCGGTCTCCTCGGCGGCCTCGAGACCGGCCTCGCCCGGGATGTCGAAGCACCAGCGCAGGACGACTCCGAGCTCGGCCGCGGCGGCCTTCCGGGCGTCCTCGATGGCCTCCATGAAGCCCTGCTCCGGGATGCCCCGACGGGTCGAACTGAACGGGGTGACGGTCAGCTCCGCGTACCGGATGTTCTGCCGTGCCATGTCCCGGGCGACCTCGAACGTCAGCAGGCGGACGTCCTCGGGGGTGCGGATCAGGTCCACCACCGAGAGGTAGACGTCGATGAAGTGCCCGAAGTCGGTGAAGGTGAAGAAGTCCGCCAACGCCTCCGGGTCGGTGGGGACCTTGGAGTCCGGGTGGTGGGCCGCCAGTTCGGCCACGATGCGGGGCGAGGCGGAACCGACGTGGTGGACGTGGAGCTCGGCCTTGGGCAGCCCCGCGATGAAGGGGTGCAGATTGTTCATCGGATTCTCCCGGATCTCGGATATCGGCCGGGCGCACCGGCTGCACCGATCATCGTAGGCGGGGCCCGGCCGCCCGACGGCGGGCCGTAGCATGGCGGGACCACGATGGGGGAGGCCCATGTCAGACAACACACAGCAGCCCGGGGGCGGGCCGCGCGATCCATGGGCACCGCCGGAGAGCAGGGTGGAGCTGGGCAAGCCGGCCGCCGACCCCCGTCCGCCGGGCGTGCACGACCAGCAGACGGTCACGTCCATGCCGGGTGTCGATCCGGGAACCGGGCAGATACCCGGGGCAGGCGGAGGCTTCGGGCCGCCGCAGGCCGACGTACCGCCACCGCCGATCGCTCCGAACGGACCGGGGCAGCCCACCCCGCCGCCCGCAGGACAGTACGGCTACCCGGCCGCGCCCGTGGCGCCCGCCGCTCCGTACGGCGGCTACCCGGGATACCCCGGCTACGGCGGCCAGCCGGCCTGGGGCCCGGCGCCCGCGAACGGGCTCGGGATCGCGGCGATGGTGCTCGGCATCATCGCGGTGGTCGGCTTCTGCATGTGGGGACTCGGCGTCATTCTCGGGATCCTCGCGCTGATCTTCGGCATCATCGGCCGAGGCCGCGCCAAGCGGGGAGAAGCGACCAACGGCGGCATGGCGCTCGCCGGGATCATCCTGGGCTCGATCGCCGTTCTGATCGGCGCGGTGTTCCTCGGATTCCTGATCTGGGCCGTCGCCAATGACGAGTCCGGCAGCGATGACTACGACTACGACGATCCGTACTCGACCTCACTGGTCGTCGGCGGCACGAGCTGACCGCAGGAACCGCCGCCCGTGGCGGGGGCGGGGGGGGGCGAGCCCAGCACCCCCCCCCCCCGACGGTGGGGGGCACGGCCCACTGGGCGGCCGGACTAAAAACCTCAGAGCACAACACAGGAGGGT
>NZ_JBHWVO010000043.1:0-47640 GCF_042736635.1 Streptomyces sp. NPDC060035 | reverse complement strand
GGTCCGGATCCGGACGGCCCCCCTTCACATGCGGTCCACTGCGTTTCGCCTACGGCCTGAAGTCCTCGCCCTCGATGCCCAGGCCGGGGAGCAGGCCGGGGAGCAGGGGCGGCAGGGTCACGTCCGGTGCCGGGGAGCCGTCTCCGCCGCCCGCCGGGGACGACGGGGTGCCGTCGTCCGTCGGGAGGTCGTCGAGCAGACCGTCCGTACCGCCGTTGCCCAGGTCGTCGGCCGGCGTGCTGCCGGATCCGGACGGCTTCGGTGCGGTGCTGCCGGCCGGGCTGCCGTCCGGGGCGGTGGGTGAGGAGGGCGCCGGGCGGTCCGTGCCCGAGGGGCCGGTGCCGTCCGGGGTTTCGGACTGTGTCCATTCCTCGCTCGTGCCCGGGGTACGGGGGAGCAGGGACTGCAGGGGCGCGACCTCCTGGTCCATGGCGTCGAAGACCGAGCTGACCTTGTCGCCTATGTCGGTCAGCTGGACGGGCAGCCGGTCACGGAGGCTGCTCCAGCTCTCGCGGTGTGCGCGGGAGAAGGAATCCAGTGTCTGGATCGGCCGGATGGAGCCGTCCCGCTGGTATGCGGAGTGGAGCAGCCGGTGTCCCTCGGTGGCGTCGTGCGTCATGCCGTTGAGCGTGCGTCTGACCTCCCCCAGCGATTCGTGGTCCATCTCGCCCGCGCGGCCCCGCTCCATGAGGCGGCGGGCTTCGCCGAGGCGCGTCGATGCCTGGTCGAGGTAGACCTCGCCCCGGTCGGCATCGCCGTTGGCCATGGTGAGATTGATGTCCTCGATGCCGCGCTTCAGCCCGTACAGGGAATCACCCGGCAGGGCGTCGGAACTGGCAGCGGCCACTCCGCCGAAAGCTCCCGCGGCCACACCGACGGTGAGTCCGCCCGCGGTGAGGCCCTTCGCCCAGCGGGAGCGGGGGCGCAATTTCCGGAGCGGGGAGGCCCGGTGGGCCCCCTTGCCCCGTTGTTCGGGCACGGTAGGGCCCGTGGACGCACCGCCCTCGGCGAACATGGTCTCCATGGCCGCGACGAGTTGGGCTCGCTGCACCACTTTGACTTCGGGATCCAATTGGGGCTTCGGTAGCTCACCGAGGCCGTTCGCCAGGGCCAACAGCGTTCCGTGGTCGGCCGGTTCGGCCGGTTCCTCGGGCTGTACGGCCGCCGCACCCTGGGGCGACTGCTCCTCCAGGGCCTGGGCGAAGGCGTTCGCCCGCCGGTGTGCCGAAACGTTTGCGATCACTGGCGGCACCTCCTCTCGTCATGACGGTCGACTCCCCTGAGCGTCCGGAAGGTTGCGCACCAGACGCGTTTCCACACGATCGAGCGAGTGGATACGGTCGGAGTGCGACGACAGGGGGCCTGCATCCGGCACAACGAGTGGCGCGGCAGTTGGGTTACGGACGAAAGATGATCGGACCAGTGTGTCACGTACCCGTCACCAATGGTGATCTCAGCGGGCGTCGTCCGGCAGGAGCCGGGCGAGTGTGCGGACGGCGCGGTACTGCAAGGTTTTGATCGCACCCTCGTTCTTGCCCATGACGCGGGCCGTTTCGGCGACGGAGAGACCTTGGAGGAACCGGAGGGTGACGCACTCCTGCTGTTGTGGATTGAGTCGCCGCACGGCTTGCAGAAGCGCGGCGTTGGAGAGGGACTCCAGGACGGAGTCCTCGGGACTGCGCGCGACCTCGTTCGCGTCGAGCATTTCGCCGGTGGTCACTTCCAGTCGGAAACGACTGGATTTGAAGTGGTCGGCGACCAGGTTCCGGGCGATGGTGACCAGCCAGGCGCCGAAGTCCCGGCCCTGCCAGGTGAAGGTGGAGATGCGGCGGAGGGCGCGCAGGAAGGTCTCACTGGTGAGGTCCTCCGCTGTCGCCTTCCCGCCCACGCGGTAGTAGATGTACCGGTACACGGTGTCGCTGTACTGGTCGTACAGGCGGCCGAAGGCCTCGGCCTCACCGGCCTGTGCGCGCTCGACAAGATCCATCATGCGCGCGCTGTCGCTGTCGGCTGTGGGCCGGCGAACGGCTGACGTCGTCGTGGCGCCGCGGTTACTGCGTCTTCCGACCGCCGCGCTGCGTTCGGCCAACGCGTAGCAAGGGCCGGCAGGTGCAGGGGTGGCAAATGCGGGGACGGCGTACGCGGTGGGGACGAAGCCGCGCAAGTGGTCGAGGACCGTTGCGCGCAGCGTAGCCAGGCCCGAGGTGTCAACCCCGACGTGTGGGTACACGGGACTCCCAGAGGCAGAGCTTCCATCACGTTCAGTTCGAAAACCGTCACTCGTGGTAGCGGGTGGCGGGCTCCTTATGCGTCTGAGGAGAATAACGCTTCGTACAGGCCGTGCTACACCCAGTTGCTCAAATCATCGATTCCGTCGCTTCTGTAACCTCTAAGTGACGGATCAAGTGGCACATCGTGACCGGTTATTGATCGAATTACTTCGTGATCTGCCTGCGAGGGCGACGGGTTGTGGTCGCTCGACGTCAATCCGACTGGCCGGAGGGGTGAGCGGGCCCGGGCGGCTCTCACCTCCCGATTGGCCGAACGCCCCGGGCGTGGCCCGCGGCCTTCGCCCGGAGGTCGGTGACGCCCGGAGGTCGGCGGCGCCCCGAGGTCAGTGACGCCCGGAGGCCAGTGACGCCCGGAGGTCAGCGGCGCCCCGAGGTCAGTGACGCCCGGAGGCCAGTGACGCCCGGAGGTCGGCGGCGCCCCGAGGTCAGTGACGCCCGGAGGTCAGTGACGCCCGGAGGTCAGCGGTGCCCCGAGGTCGGCGGTGCCCCGAGGTCAGCGGCGGCGGCGGTGGAGTGCGACTGCGGCTGCCGTGCCGCCGGCCAGGGCGCCCACGCCCGCCGCGGCCGGGATGCCGACCTTGGCGGCCTTGCGGCCGGTGCGGTAGTCGCGCAGGCGCCAGTCCAGGGCTCGGGCGTGCTTGCGGAGCTTGGTGTCCGGGTTGATCGCGTACGGGTGGCCGACCAGCGACAGCATCGGAATGTCGTTGTGCGAGTCGCTGTACGCCGCGCAGCGGTCGAGGTCCAGGCCTTCGGCCGCCGCCAGTGCGCGTACCGCCTCGGCCTTGGCCGGGCCGTGCAGCGGTTCGCCGACCAGGCGGCCGGTGTAGACGCCGTCCACCGATTCGGCGACCGTACCCAGTGCGCCGGTCAGGCCCAGGCGGCGGGCGATGATCGTGGCGGTCTCCACGGGGGCGGCCGTGACCAGCCAGACCTTCTGGCCCGCGTCGAGGTGGGCCTGGGCGAGGGCGCGCGTGCCGGGCCAGATGCGGTCGGCCATGTACTCGTCGTAGATCTCTTCGCCGATGGACATCAGCTCGGCGACACGGTGGCCCTTGACGATGGACAGGGCGCTGTCGCGGGCGTCCTGCATGTGTTCGGGGTCCTCGACGCCGGCCAGCCTGAACCAGGCCTGCTGCCAGGCGAAGCGGGTCAGTTCGCGGCGCTGGAAGAACTTCCGCTTGTAGAGGCCGCGTCCGAAGTGGAAGATCGCGGCGCCCTGCATCACGGTGTTGTCGAGGTCGAAGAAGGCGGCGGCCCGGTCGTCCCCGGCCACCGGGAACGCGGGCTCTCCGACGCCCTCGGCCGCGGTCAGCAGATCCGCGGCGTCTGCGGGAAGAAGGGACTCGTCGGCGGGAAGCGTCGACTTCCGCGCTGCCTCGGCTGCTGCCTCGCCTGCCAGCACGCTCCGTGCTGTCGCGGGGCGCCTGCGGGGTGTGAGCCATCCAAGAGCGGCCATGCCGTGAGCATAGCGATTCCGTTCGGCCGTTCCCGACCTGGCGGGATGCGGAAGTGTGAACTCTCCGGGACCGGAGTGTTAAACGGGTGGCCTCGGGGGCGGCGCAGAATGGAGGCATGAGTGCCTTGCTGCGGCGTACGAAGAAGAAGCCCGCCGACCGGGTGGTGACCCTCGTGGGGAAGCCCGGCTGTCACCTCTGTGACGATGCGCGCCTGGTGGTGCGCGCCGTCTGCGAGGAGACAGGCGCGTCCTGGGTGGAGAAGGACATCACGCAGGACGAGGAGCTGTACAAGGAGTACTGGGAGCAGATCCCGGTGGTCCTGATCGATGACGAACAGCACACGTTCTGGCGGGTGGACCCGGCGAGGTTGCGCACGGCACTGGGTACCTAGACGAAACCCGGTTAACATCATGGGCGTTTTGAGTGGTCTCGGGGGCGTGGACATGAGGAGTGTGTACCGCTTTGCCCCCTTCGAGCCCGCAACGGGCTGATGCGGTCCCAGGTTCCGGGACCGCGCGAGGAATATGCGTGACCCCGGTCACTTTGACCAGACAAAACGGACACCATCTTTGTGCACGCGTTCACAAAGACATAGCCTGCATTCGACGGGGCGGTCTTGGAACATACGGCCGCCTGCAGCCCCGCTCATCCCGCAGGAGCACCGTGGCAACTGGCCGAACTCACCGACCGGCGACCCGTAGCCGAGGAATTCCCGAGGCCACCGTCGCCCGGCTTCCGCTGTATCTCCGCGCACTGACCGCGCTCTCCGAGCGCTCGGTGCCCACGGTGTCCTCCGAGGAACTCGCGGCGGCGGCGGGGGTCAACTCCGCCAAGCTGCGGAAGGACTTCAGCTACCTGGGGTCCTACGGCACGCGTGGTGTCGGGTACGACGTCGAGTATCTCGTCTACCAGATCTCCCGCGAACTCGGGCTCACCCAGGACTGGCCGGTCGCCATCGTGGGTATCGGTAATCTCGGCGCCGCGCTCGCCAACTACGGTGGCTTCGCCTCCCGTGGTTTCCGGGTCGCCGCGCTGATCGACGCCGATCCCGCCATGGCGGGTACGCCCGTCGCCGGTATCGCCGTCCAGCACACCGACGATCTGGACCGGATCATCAGCGACAACGGTGTGTCCATCGGCGTCATCACCACCCCGCCCGGCGCGGCCCAGCAGGTCTGCGACCGGCTCGTCGCCGCGGGCGTGACCTCCATCCTGAACTTCGCGCCGACCGTGCTCTCCGTGCCCGAAGGCGTCGACGTGCGCAAGGTCGACCTCTCGATCGAGCTGCAGATCCTCGCCTTCCACGAGCAGCGCAAGGCCGGCGAAGGAGCCGCCGCCGAAGGCAACGCGGCCGCGAACGACGACGCGGACGAGGCGCCGCCGATGCGTGCCACCCCCGTGAGCCGGAAGGGACCCGACGGGGACATGCCCGCCGTGATGCCGGCATGAGTCTCCTTGTCGTAGGACTGAGTCACCGCAGCGCCCCCGTCTCCGTGCTGGAGCGGGCGTCGCTGGCGCCCGAGGCCCAGACGAAGCTGCTGCAGGACACCCTCGCCGCGGAACCCGCGACCGAGGGAGCGGTGCTGGCCACCTGCAACCGCATCGAGCTGTACGCGGACGTGGACAAGTTCCACGCGGGTGTCGCCGAGCTGTCCACGCTGCTCGCGCAGCACAGCGGCGTCGGGCTGGACGAGCTCACTCCTTATCTCTATGTGCACTACGAGGACCGTGCCGTCCACCACCTCTTCTCGGTGGCGTGCGGGCTGGACTCGATGGTCGTCGGCGAGGGCCAGATCCTCGGCCAGATCAAGGACGCGCTCGCGCTGGGGCAGGAGCTCCACACCGCCGGACGGCTGCTGAACGACCTGTTCCAGCAGGCGCTGCGGGTCGGTAAGCGCGCCCACAGCGAGACCGGGATCGACCGGGCCGGGCAGTCGCTCGTCACGTTCGGTCTCGAACAGCTCGCGGACGGTACCGAGGTCACCGAATGGGCCGCGGGCAAGCGCGCCCTGGTGATCGGTGCGGGCTCGATGTCCTCCCTCGCCGCTGCCACCCTGGTCCGTACCGGCGTCGCCGAGATCGTCGTCGCCAACCGGACCCGGGGCCGTGCGGACCGGCTCGTCGAGATCCTCGCCCAGAGCGGCGTGGCGACGGCACGCGCTGTGGAAATGGCCGCAGTGGCGGACGAACTGACACGTGCCGATGTGGTGGTCTCGTGTACCGGCGCGACCGGGCTCGTCCTGACCGCCGAGGCCGTCGCCGAGGCGCTCGGCGTCGACTTCGACACCGCGGTGCAGCCGCCTGCGGCCCGCGCCGCAGCCCCCGCGGAACTGGACCAGCACGCCGCCTGGGTGGAGAACGGTTCCGCCACCGCTGCCGCACAGGACCGGGCCGTGCGCCGGGTGCCCGTGCAGGCTCCGGCCACCGGACCCGTGCGGCTCGCCCTGCTCGACCTCGCCATGCCGAGGGACATCGACGGAGCGGCCCACCGCATCGACGGTGTGCGCCTCGTCGACATCGAGTCGCTCGCCGAGGCGTCCGCGGACGCCCCGATGGCCGCCGATGTGGACCAGGTGCGCACCATCGTCGCCGACGAGGTGGCGGCCTTCGGCGCCGCCCAGCGTGCCGCCCACATCACCCCGACCGTTGTCGCCCTGCGCACCATGGCCGCCGATGTGGTGGCCGGCGAGATCGCGCGGCTCGACGGACGCCTTCCCGACCTGGACGAGAAGCAGCGCGCCGAGATCACGCAGACCGTGCGCCGCGTCGTCGACAAACTCCTGCACGCGCCCACCGTGCGGGTCAAGCAGCTCGCCAGCGAGCCCGGTGGCGCCGGGTACGCCGATGCGCTGCGGGAACTCTTCGACCTCGACCCGCAGACGGTGGCCGCCGTCTCCCGGGCAGACCTGAACGACCCGAATAGAGGGCGGTCATGACCGACAACTCACCCCTGGGTGGGGAGACCACGAAGCCGCTCCGGCTCGGCACCCGGCGCAGCAAGCTCGCCATGGCGCAGTCCGGCATGGTTGCCGCGGCTGTCCGTGAGGTGACCGGGCGCGCCGTCGAGCTCGTCGAGATCACCACGTACGGAGACATCTCCCGGGAGCACCTGGCGCAGATCGGCGGGACCGGCGTGTTCGTCGTCGCGCTGCGCGAGGCGCTGCTGCGTGGCGAGGTGGACTTCGCCGTCCACTCGCTCAAGGACCTGCCGACCGCACAGCCGGAGGGCCTCGTCCTGGCCGCCGTACCGGAGCGCGAGGATCCGCGCGACGTACTGGTGGCGCGGGACGGGCTGACCTTCGGGCAACTGCCGTCCGGTGCCCGTATAGGCACCGGCTCGCCGCGCCGCATGGCGCAGCTCAACGCGTACGCCCGGTCGCACGGCCTCGACATCGAGACCGTGGCGATCCGGGGCAATGTCGATACGCGTATCGGTTTTGTACGAAGCGGAGAGCTCGACGCGGTGGTACTCGCCGCCGCCGGGCTCAGCCGCCTCGGCCGGACCGGTGAAGTGACCGACTTCCTGCCGGTCGACACCGTCCTGCCTGCTCCCGGTCAGGGAGCACTGGCGATCGAATGCGCTGCAACCAGCGCGGACCTCGCCGCAGCACTCGCCGAGCTCGACGACCCGTACACCCGGGTCGCCGTGACCGCCGAGCGCGCCCTGCTCGCCGCCCTGGAGGCCGGCTGTTCCGCACCTGTGGGTGCGCTGGCCGACCTCCTGGTCGACGGGCAGACTGTCAACGAACTGCGCCTGCGCGGTGTCGTCGGTTCCACCGACGGCACTTCCCTGGTGCAGCTGTCCATCACCGGTCCCGTCCCCACGTCGCACGACGACGCGGCGGCCCTCGGTCGCGAGCTCGCGGCCGAGATGCTTGCCAAGGGTGCGGCCGGTCTTATGGGGGAGCGAGCACTTTGAGCCCCACCGGCCCCGCCGTATCCGATTTTCCGGTCCTGTCCGCAGGGCACGTCACCTTCCTCGGCGCCGGTCCCGGCGACCCGGGACTGCTGACTCTGCGCGCCGTCGAGGCGCTCGCGAGCGCGGACGTCCTTGTGGCCGAACCCGACGTTCTCGACGTCGTTCGCTGCCATGCGCGGGCAGGGGTAAGCACCCCTGAGCTGACGGTTGTTGACATGTCGTCAACAGCCGTCGGGGTACCCGTTCTCAGGGACGCCGCCAATCTTGTCATGGAGGCCGCGAAGGGTGGCAGGCGGGTTGTCCGTGCTGTCGCCGGCGACCCCGGCCTGGACGGCAACACGGGCGTGGAGATGCTCGCCTGCGCTGCCGCGGGCGTGCCCTTCGAGGTCGTGCCCGGTGTGGCGAACGCCGTCGGCGTGTCCGCGTACGCCGGTGTGCCGCTGCGTGATGCGCAGGGTGCCGATGTGCGCTTCGTCGATGCCCGTACCGCCTCGGACCGCTGCTGGTCCGAGGTCGGCGCGAGCGATGCGACGGCCGTCGTGTCCACGTCGCTCGACTCGGTGGCCGCGGCCGCCGGCGAGCTCGTCTCGGCGGGCCGCAAGCCCGACACCCCGCTGACGGTGACGATCGCGGGAACGACGACGCGCCAGCGCACCTGGACGGCGACGCTCGGGACGATCGCTCAGGTCCTCAAGCAGGCCAAGGTCCTCCCCTCGCCGGACGGGCACCAGCCCGTCATAGCCGTGGTCGGGGAGCGCAGCTCTGCCGCCCAGCGCGACCAGCTGTCGTGGTTCGAGTCCAAGCCGCTGTTCGGCTGGAAGGTGCTCGTACCGCGGACGAAGGAGCAGGCGGCGTCGCTCTCCGACCAGCTGCGTTCGTACGGTGCCGTGCCGCACGAGGTCCCGACGATCGCCGTCGAGCCGCCGCGTACGCCCCAGCAGATGGAGCGCGCGGTCAAGGGCCTGGTCACGGGCCGGTACGAGTGGATCGCTTTCACCTCGGTGAACGCGGTCAAGGCCGTACGCGAGAAGTTCGAGGAGTACGGGCTCGATGCGCGTGCCTTCGCCGGGATCAAGGTCGCGGCCGTCGGCGAGCAGACTGCCGCCGCGCTGGTCGACTTCGGTGTGAAGCCGGACCTGGTGCCGTCCGGTGAGCAGTCCGCCGCCGGTCTGCTGGAGGACTGGCCGCCGTACGACCCGGTCTTCGACCCGATCGACCGGGTGTTCCTGCCGCGTGCGGACATCGCCACGGAGACGCTGGTGGCCGGGCTCATCGAGCTGGGCTGGGAGGTCGACGACGTCACCGCGTACCGCACGGTCCGCGCCTCGCCGCCGCCGGCCGACACCCGCGAGGCGATCAAGGGCGGCGGCTTCGACGCGGTGCTCTTCACCTCGTCCTCGACGGTCCGCAACCTGGTCGGTATCGCGGGCAAGCCGCACAACGTGACGGTGATCGCGTGTATCGGCCCCGCCACGGCGAAGACCGCCGAGGAGCACGGCCTGCGGGTGGACGTGCTGTCCCCGGAGCCGTCGGTCCACAAGCTGGCCCAGGCGCTGGCGGACTTCGGTGCGCAGCGCCGGGATGCGGCCAAGGAGGCCGGTGATCCGGTGACGCGTCCGAGCGAGCGCCGCCCGGGTGCGAGACGCCGCCGGACGACCACCTGACGGTCGGAACGGATGTGTGGGGCCCGGCTGCTTCGTCGTGAAGCGGCCGGGCCCCTGCTTTTCGTTGTCCGTTTTTCCGGTTCGGGTGTCGGTAAGCCGGTGATGTGTACGGGTCTAGTCTCGAAGGATGACTGTGTACGGAAACTTCCCCGGCTCGCGGCCCCGGCGGCTGCGGACGACGCCCGTCATGCGGCGCATGGTCGCCGAGACCCGGCTCGACCCCGCGCATCTGATCCTGCCCGCGTTCGTGCGCGAGGGCATCGACGCGCCGGTCGCCATCTCGGCCATGCCCGGCGTGCAGCAGCACACCCTGGACACCCTGCGGAAGGCCGCGGTCGACGCGGTCGCGGCCGGGGTCTCCGGGATCATGCTCTTCGGCGTCCCGCTGGACGAGAAGAAGGACGCCCGTGGCACCGCGGGCACCGACCCGGACGGCATTCTTCAGGTCGGCCTGCGGGCGGTACGGGAAGAGGTGGGTGACGACCTCGTGGTCATGTCCGACCTCTGTCTGGACGAGTACACCGACCACGGTCACTGCGGGGTACTGACCGAGGACGGCCGCGTCGACAACGACGCCACGCTGGAGCGGTACGCCGAGATGGCCCAGGTCCAGGCGGACGCGGGCGCCCATGTGGTGGGCCCCAGCGGCATGATGGACGGCCAGGTCGGAGTGATCCGCGACGCGCTGGACCAGACCGGGTACGAGGACGTGTCGATCCTCGCCTACACCGCGAAGTACTCCTCCGCGTTCTACGGGCCGTTCCGTGAGGCGGTGGGCTCCTCGCTCAAGGGCGACCGAAAGACGTACCAGCAGGACCCGGCGAACAGCCGCGAGTCGATGCGCGAGCTGGCGCTCGACCTGGAGGAGGGCGCCGACATGGTCATGGTCAAGCCCGCCGGACCGTACCTGGACATCCTCGCGAAGGTCGCCGACGCGGTGGACGTGCCGGTGGCGGCGTACCAGATCAGCGGTGAGTACGCGATGATCGAGGCCGCCGCGGAGAGGGGCTGGATCGACCGGGACGCGGCGATCCTGGAGAGCCTGACGGGGATCCGGCGCGCGGGTGCGCAGATGATCCTGACGTACTGGGCGACGGAGGTCGCGCAGCGGCTCGGCCGCTGAGGCCGGTCGTCGCGGGAGAGCGGGCCGCGGGTGCCGTGGCCCGCTCTCCTGTGCCGGGCTTGCTCGCCGAAGTCGGGGGCAGGGCCCCGGGCCGAGTCGGCAGGAGTCCTCGTCGGTGATCAATTCGATTGAGGGCGGGCCCGGTTACCGCGAAGATCGTGCACATGTTCTCGCGCAGGAATCGTCGTCCCCCGTCCCCCGAACTGGCCGCGGCCTGGGAGTGCCTCGACGGAGGTGACGTCCCGGGCGCGTTGCGCGCGCTGCGGACGGCTCCCGCGGCGCCGCTGGGGCAGGTCGCGGTCGTCGTCGGCCGTGCTGCCCGGGCGGCGGGGTTCGACGACCTCCACACGTCCGCCACGGCGCTGGCCGCGCACCCCGATCGGGTGCGACCGCTCTACGACTACGGCTACGCCTGCGTGGAACGCGGCGTGTCCTATCTGGCGATACCCGCCCTGCGCGAGGCGTTGCGCCTGCAGCCGGGTTCCTCCGGCATGCTGCGCGAGCTGGTCTCCGCCTGCGAGGACGAGGGGCGGCACCGCGATGCCGTCGACGCCCTGCTCGCGCACGAGGACGGCCTCGCCGACTGGCCCGATCGCTATCTCCTGGTCTTCAACGCCGTCCTGGCGGGTGACCTGGAGCTGGCCCGCCGTCAGCACGCTCGTCTGGCCGCCCCTGCCGACGACACCTGGCTCGGTGCGCGGGACCGGCAGAACCGCGTCCTGGAGCGTGCCGGGACCGCCGGGCCGGTGACCCCGCTGGACCACTCCGATCTCCGCGGCTGGCAGTACGTCATGGGCGGCACCGTGCTGGGCACGCTGTCCCCGCACGGGTACGACGCGGGGATGACCGGTCGGTACGCCTGGTTCCAGGACTCCCACGACCAGTGCCTGCAGGGCCTGTTGCGGCTGAAGTCGGTGCTTGCCGCTGCCGGGGTGCGGCCGCGTTCGGTGTCCCTGCTGCCGGACCGGGGGAGCAGGATCCTGGGCCTGGCAGCCGCCGAGGTGCTGGGCCTGGCCGCGGAGCCCTTCGAGGCAGGACGGGAGGACACCGTCGTGATCGCCTACGACCTGGACGACACCGCAGGTGCCGACCAGGGCCCCGAACTGCTCGGGCAGCTCTTCCACCGGGCGCCGGGACAGGTGCTGCACGAGCACGCGAGCTGCTGGACCGACCCGCCCGTCATCGCCGCCGACAGCGTCACCCTGCTCCATCAGTCGGTCGTGCCTCCGTGGGGTGAGGTCCTTCGGCTGGGCGACGACGGAGAAGCGGAGCGCGGGGAGGCCGACGGGAGGCCGGAGGCGGAGATCGCCGCCGATATCGTGGGCGCCGATCCGACGCCGGACGGAGGGGACGGGGAGACGCCTGCCGACCCCGTCGAGAAGCTCACGGACTTCGTCTCGGCCGTGCGCGGCACCTGGCTCCAGGGTGACCGGGCCCGACTGCGGTCGCCGGGGCCGGTGGGCAGTTCACGGTTCCTCTGAGGGGCGGCGGGCGTAGGTATCTGGTCCGGCTGCGGCTGGAGGCGGAGGGGCGGTCCCTGTCCGTGGAGGTACACGACAGCGGAGGCGGAATGCCTGCGGCGCGGCGGCCTGACGGGGAGTCGGGGCGTGGGCTGCTGCTCGTCGACGTGCTCGCCGACCGGTGGGGCGTGGGAGAACGGGATCCCGGGAAGGTCGTGTGGTGCGCGTTCATGCGACCTCGTCGGCCGAGCGTGACATCCTGATGATTCAGGACACCAGGCCGTGGCGGTATGCGTAGACGACCGCCTGGACGCGGTCGCGGAGGCCGAGCTTGGTGAGGATGCGGGAGACGAAGGTCTTGACCGTCTCACGGCTGATCACGAGGGTCGCGGCGATCTCGTTGTTGGAGAGGCCGTCCGCGATGAGGCGCAGGACCTCCTGTTCACGGGGGGTCAGGGGGCTGTCGGGTTCTGTGGAATCGGAGGGCCGGATGCGGGCCGCGTACCTGCCGACGAGCCGTCGCGTCACCTCGGGGTCCAGCAGGGCGGCGCCGGAGGCCACGGTCCGGATACCGTGCAGCAGCTGGGAGGGCGGTGCGTCCTTGAGGAGGAAGCCGCTCGCGCCGGCGCGCAACGCCGTGTAGACGTACTCGTCGAGGTTGAACGTCGTCACCACGAGCACCTTGACGGGCTGTCGGACTCCGGCGCCGGCCAGCAGGCGGGTGGCTTCGATGCCGTCGAGGACCGGCATACGAATGTCCATGACCACGACGTCGGGGAGCAGCCGGCCGGCGAGGTCGACGGCGGTCTGCCCGTCCCCGCATTCGCCGACGACCTCGAGATCCGGCTGGGCGTCGACGATCGTCGAGAGTCCGGTGCGCACCAGTACCTGGTCGTCGCAGATCAGGACCCGGATCGGTGTGGTCATGACGGGCTCCCGGCGGGTATTCGGGCCCGGACGACGAAGCCGCCGTCCGGGTGCGGGCCCGCGTGGAAGTCGCCGCCCAGGACGTCGACCCGTTCGCGGAGACCGGCCAGGCCCCGCCCGCTTCCGCCGGGGAGCGCGCCCTGCGCCTTCGGGCCGGGGCCGTCCGTGCCGACCTCCACGGTGATCTCCTTCTCGTCGTGGTGCACCCGGACCGAAGTGCGGCTGCCCTGGGCGTACTTGAGGGCGTTGGTCAGAGTCTCCTGCACCACCCGGTAGGCCACGAGGTCGGCGCTGCCGGCCGACCGGGCCGGGGTGCCCTCCTCCGTGAACTCCACGGGCTGCCCGGCCTGCCGCGTCTGTTCGGCGAGGGTGAGGAGCCGCCCGGCGTGCGGTGTCCTGGGCTCGGTGCCGTGGCCGGGGTCGAGCAGGTCGAGCAGGTGCCGCAGATCGGTGATGGCCGCACGGCCGGTTTCCGTGACGGCCGTCAGGCTCTGGTCGAGACGGTCGGGCGCGGCGGTCAGGTAGCGTGCCGCCTCGGCCTGTACGACCATCGCCGTCACGTGGTGGGTCACCACGTCGTGGAGTTCGCGGGCGATGCGGGCGCGTTCGGCGGTGCGGGTGTCCTCGGCGACGCGGCGGCGGTGCTCGGCCTCGGCGATCCGGGTGGAGCGGTACCACGTCCCGACGGCCCACGTGAGGGCCAGGAGCAGGTAGAACGTCACGAACTCGCTCGGCGGATCACCCGGGCCGAGCTGGTGGAGCGCGACCGCCAGCGACACGTACGCCGTGGTGAAGAGGATCGCGGTGGCGCGCCGGTGGTGTTCCAGGCGGGATCCCACGCTCACCAGTGCGACGGCCAGCGCGGCGCCCGCGAGCGAGTGGTAGCCGCGGAGCTGGTCGACGGCGAACCCGAGCGACACCAGGGTGAGGGAGACGGCCGGCCACCGCCGGCGCCCGGCGAGCGGGAGGCACTGCAGGGCGATGGCCGCCACGGCCAGGGCGTCGTAGGGGCGGTTCGGCAGGCCACCGACCTCCGTTCCGTTGCTGCGGAGCACCGGGAGGAAGGACGCGGCGAAGAGCACCAGCGCGAGCGGGAGGTACCAGCCGGTGGTGCCCGAGCGGCGCCACAGTTCCCGGAGCCGCCGAGGACCGTTCATCGGGGAAGTGTAGTGGGGGCGGCGGCCTTGTCGGCGCGCCTGCGGCGGGGCACCAGGTTGCCGCGCCGGTGGGCGAGCCACAGGAACGCGGCCGTCATCAGGACGCCGGCCAGCACCGCGTACACACTTCCTTCGGGGCCGAAGTCGCCTCCGGTGATCAGCTTCGGTCCCGAGGTCACGGTGTCCAGCAGTCCCTGAGGGGTGTTGTTGCCGGAGACCTCGGTGCTGAAGATGCCGGCCGCCGCGAAGTTCCAGCCGAAGTGGAGGCCGATCGGCACCCACAGGGTGCGGGTGGCGGCGTAGGCGGCGCCGAGCATGCCACCGGCCTCGATGGCGATGGCGATGGCGCCCCACAGGTCGGCGTGGGGGTTCAGCAGGTGCATGAGGCCGAACAGCGTTCCGGTCAGCGTCAGTGCGATCCACGTGCCGGCGTACTCCTCGACGATCCGGAACAGGACGCCGCGGAAGAGGAGTTCCTCCGTCACGGCCGCGACCGCCATGAAGCCGAACAGCCCGACTGCGCCTTGCACGGAGGCCAGGCCGTCGATCTCGTAGTGTCCGAGGAGGGCGATGTTCGCTATGACGGCCCCGAACATGGCGACGCCCATCAGTGCGCCCCGGCCGATCGCGGGACCGGCGCCGGTTCGGGCCACCTCGGTGGAGGGGCGGTGTTCGGTCCGCCGCACCACCCAGCCGTAGACGAGTACCGCGAGTACGGACACCAGGAGTCCCACGGCGAGGCTGAGCCACGGGTCGTCCTGTACGGCTGCGACGGCCTGGTTGCCGACGAAGGAGACCGCCACGACTGCCGCCAGTTGCCATACAAATCTCATGAACGCTCCTTTGCGGGAGCCGCGGCCGGGGTGCCGCGGCGCTTCGAACGCTACGGATCGGGCGGCTTCGAATCGTCACCTCATGGTGGACACCTGCGCGTAGCTCGCATGGGGGACAAGTCCCCTGGGTGTGGGTGCGGTTCGGTCGTCGGCCGGTGTGTCCGAGGGGCCCGTACGCTGCGGGAGGCTGTGAACGTGGGCGTGGGAGGGGTTTGTCGTGGTGCAGCCGCTGGAACCGGGAGATCCGCGTTCCCTGGGGGACTACCAGGTGGTGGGACGCCTGGGCGCGGGCGGGATGGGCAGGTGTTCCTGGGCCGTTCGCCGGGCGGGCGGTCCGTGGCGATCAAGGTGGTGCACGCCTCGCTGGTGCATCAGCCGGAGTTCCGCACCCGGTTCCGCAGCGAGGTGCAGGCCCTGCGCGCGGTCGCTCTACGGGCAGCCGTCGCCGGGCCTCGTGATCTGCTCAAAGCCCCCTGACCGCCTGGGTCAGGGCCAGTCGATGAGGGCCACGAACGCGATGAAGGAGCAGAACACGACGGCAGGCGCGGTCACCGCCAGCAACACGCGTCTCGCGGCGTGCTGCTGGCGCCACGGCCGGGGCCCAGCTCGCGACCAGCACGGCCAGCGCGAGCAGGAGGCCCGTGCACAGCACCGCCCACCCGGAGTCGAAACTGCGGGTGAACCGGTCTTCCTGGGCGCCCTCGCACGAGTCGCAGGCCATGGGCGCGAGCCCGCCGAAGAACAGGGTGAGACCGGCTGCCGGCAGTGTGGCGACCGTGGAGACCAGTGGGCCTATCCAGGCCTTCGGGGTACGGGCGTTGAGTGGATCGGGCATGTCATCGGGCATGCGCTCGATTCAACGCGCCCTAAGGACCGGGCACATGGGCGCTCCTACTCAGTCCCACCAGAACGACCACGTCTCCTGACCCAGGAGGTACTTCTCGGCGTAGGCGTCCAGACCGTTCGGAGGGGCCGCCTCGATGGTGTCGGGGCAGAACGCGAAGTGCTCGGCGGCCAGCGCCCGGGCCTCTGCCGCGGTGGCGGGAGGCCGCCCCACGGACACGGTCAGGGTGTCGAAGCCGAGCGAGACGACCCGGATGTCGAAGCGGTCCTCCCAGGACCGCAGCACCGCACAGAGCCGGGCCACGTCGTTCTCGTAGTTGAGCGGGCCCGACCAGCCGATCGCTGCCGGTATGTCCGCGCTGCGGCGGGCGGGTACGAGCGCCGTCCGCGCGCCCTGCGTGAGCTGGTCGGCTATCTCCGCGGCCAGTTCGTCCGGGGCCTCGGACGCGCTCGCGGACGGGGCGGGCGCCAGGCCGGGCCACTCGGCTCCGTCCTCCAGCTCGTCGGGGGCGTACTCCTCCCAGAACTCGCTGAGGATGTCCTCCGCGTCGTGGTCACCCGGATACGAGGTCCCGGCCGGGTTGAGGTCCCAGTCCTCGGGCCACTGGTGGCGCCGCCCGCCGTCGATCAGCACCGGGAGCAGGCCGAGCGGCCGGCCGGTCGCCCTCAGCCGGGCCCATGTGCCCGGCTGCGCCGGCTCGTCGGCGTACCAGAGCAGGGGCTCGTGCCACGGGTCGCCGCTCGTGGTGTCCACGAGCGTGCCCGGCGGAAGGGCCAGCAGGGGCAGGGGATTAGGAAGCGTCGCCATACAGATGATGTTAGAAGTCCCCACTGACAACGCCCTGTTCAGCCCCGGGCGGCGAACGCGGCGAAGGCCGACCAGGTGGTGGGGGCGACGGTGAAGGTGGGACCTTCGGGGGTCCTGGAGTCGCGGACGTGAATGGCGGACGGGTGCGCGGCGACCTCGTGGAGGTGCACGACAGCGGGGGCGGGGTGCCGGCGGTGCAGCGGCCCGACGGGGAGTCGGGGCGCGGGCTGCTGCTCGTGGACGCGCCCGCCGGCCGGTGGGGTGTGGGGGAGCGGGACCCCGGCAAGGTCGTGTGGTGCGCGTTCACGCGGCACGGGTGAACGGGTGGCACCCGCGCGGATGCCACCCGTTCGTCACCGGGGCGGTCAGTACGTGAGGGCGTCGTCCATCTCCGTCTGCCAGTACGTGACGGCCAGCGTGCTGTCGACGTAGACGGCCTTGGTGAGCGGGACGTCCGAGGACGGGCCGCTGGAACCGGAGCCTTCGCGGCCCTGGAAGCTGACCGTCAGGTCCTTGGTGGAGTAGCCGTCCGTGCCGCTTCCGTCGGCGGAGGCGGTCATGATGCCGGCGTAGGCGGACTCTCCGGGGCTGAGGGTGACGACGGCCTGCGGCTTGCTCTCCTCGTAGGCCTGGGGGGCGGCCTGCGCCTCGCCGAACTTCAGGAACGGGTAGTAGTAGGCGTTGCAGGCCTTCGAACCGGTGTTGGTCACGGTGAGCAGCATGTGGTTGACGGGGCGGGGCACGGCCGTGATCGTCACCTTGGAGTTCCCGCCGCTGCAGGCGAGGGTGGCGGGGCCGCTGTCGTCGCCGGTGTCCTTCGGCTGCTGTGCGGTGGGCTCCGCGTCGGTCGAACCGGACGAACCGGAGTCCGGAGCGGAACTCGAACCGGAATCGCTGGACCCCTTCCCCTGGTCCGCGGGCGCCTTCGGGCTGTCCGTCGACTGCTCGGACGGGGCGGCCGGTGCCGGGGTGGAGGTGCCCGCTGCCGCCTGGCCGTCCTCCTGGCAGGCGGTCAGCGTGAGCGCGGCCAGCAGTGCGGCGGTGCCGAGGACGGAGGTGCGGGCGGCGCGGCGGAAGTGACGGTTACTCATGAGGTGGTTCTCCCCGTTCAAAGGTCTGTCGTGTCCGGGGCGCCGCGTTGGCGCGCCGGGTGGAGCTGGATGTACTGGACAATGACGAGTGGTCAGAGGTGCCACAGGAGCGTGATGACGGTTGCCGTGGAGGCGATCAGCACTCCTGTGGCAACCGCATCCGTAAGGCTCAGTTCGAAGCGGGTACGCACTGCGTCTCCCGGGGTGGACGAGGTGGGGTCCGGCGGTGTGTCCATATTTTGTGCGGGGCTGGATTCCGGTGGCAACGGCTGCCGGACGGCACGGGACGCTGGAACGGTTGAATGCCTTCTGACCTGGTGAAACATGGCCCCCCTGGAACGCCGTTCCGGGATGGATCAGAGGGAGGAACGGTCGGGGTGGGTACGGAGATCCAGGACTTCGCAGCAGAGCTCAGTGGGCTCAAGGAGCGTTCCGGGCTGAGCTACGGAGCGCTGGCCCAGAAGCTGCACATGAGTACGTCGACGGTCCATCGGTACTGCAACGGCGACGCCGTTCCGCATGACTACGCGCCGGTCGAACGCTTTGCCCGGGTGTGCCGGGCGTCGGCCGACGAGCTGGTCGCACTGCACCGGAAGTGGATCCTGGCCGACGAGGCGAAGCGGCGGGGAGGTCGGAAGGCGGAGGCCGACGTACCGGCGGAGCCCGTACCCGTTCCGTCGGAGAACGCCGCGCCGAAACCGGAATCAGGACCGGAGCCCGAGGTCGAAGCCGAGGATGTGACGCCGCCCGAGGCGCCCCGCACCACGGCCGGCCCCGCCCCCGGACGGCGGCCCTCCCGGCGGCTGCGCGTCCTGCTCGCCGCGACCGCCGTCGTCGCGCTCACCGTGTCCGCCGCCTTCGCCATCCACGGCCTCACGGAGGACGACCGGTCCGGCGGCGGACGTACCGACGCGGCCACCGGGACGGCCCCGGTCGTGCCGAGCGCGAGCGGGAGCGGGAGCGGCGGCGCCAGCGGCAGCGCGTCCGCGACGCCGAGCCGGCCGGCTTCACCGTCGGCCGGGGACAGCGCCCCCGCCACGCCCTCCGCTTCTTCCGGCGCACGGGCACGGCAGGGCGGCGGGGCGGACGACCGGGGCGTCCCCGTGAGCGCCACCATCAGCTCGTACAACTGGGAGGCGCCCTGCGGGCAGTACTACCTGCTCGACAGTGAGCCCGGCACCGTACCGCCGCCGCCCGTGCCCCAGGACACCCGTGGCTGGGCGAAGGCGCTCGGAGGCGTGGACGGGGGCGACATGATGCTCGAACTCACCCTCCAGGGGGCGTCGCAGGAAGCGGTCGTGCTGAAGGGCCTGCATGTGCGGGTACTGGGGCGCGAACCTGCGCTCGCCTGGTCCGCGTACTCGATGGCGGAGGGCTGCGGGAGCGGTATCACCCCGCAGAGCTTCGACATCGACCTGGACGAGAGCCGGCCGCGCTCGCAGCCGGTCGCGGGGCAGGACGGCGGTGTCGTCGTCCCGGCGAAGGACTTCCCGTACCGGGTGAGCTCCACCGACGTGGAGGTGTTCCACCTCGACGCGCATGTGGAGGGACACGACGTGACCTGGTACCTGGAGCTGGAGTGGAGCAGCGGCGGCCGGAGCGGGACCCTGCGCATCGACGACAACGGCAAGCCGTTCCGTACGAGCAGCATCACGGGCCGGCCGGAGTACCGCTATCGGGCGGATACGGCCCAGTGGGTGGAACCCGATTACTGACCGGGTGGGGGAGTACAGTCGCCGGGTTCCCACCCCCTCACTTAGGCCAGGTGACCCATGTCCAGTGACACAGACAACAGACGGGACGCCGGTTACCCCGAGCGCATCCTGCGGTTGCGGCGACGGCTGGAGCGGCTCATCGGCATCGCCGCGACCGAGGGAAACGCCCTCGTCCCCCTCCATAACGGCGACGAGATATTCGCCGCGATGCTCGGCGCGATACGTGACGCCGAGCACACCGTGGACATGATGACGTTCGTGTACTGGCGCGGTGACATAGCCCGTGACTTCGCCGAGGCGCTGTCGGAGCGGGCCCGCGCCGGAGTGCGGGTGCGGCTGCTCCTGGACGGGTTCGGCAGCCGGCTGATCGAGAAGGACCAGCTGGCGATGATGGACGAGGCCGGGGTGGAGGTGGCGTGGTTCCGCAAGCCGCTGTACCTGTCGCCGCTCAAGCAGAACCACCGCTGCCACCGCAAGGTCCTGGTGACCGACGAGGAGACGGCGTTCACCGGTGGTGTCGGCATCGCGGAGGAGTGGTGCGGCGACGCCCGTAACGAGCGCGAGTGGCGCGACACCCATGTGCAGCTGCGCGGCCCCGCGGTGGACGGTCTCGCCGCCGCGTTCGCCCAGAACTGGGCGGAGTGCCACGACGAGCTGTTCACCGAGCGCGACCGCTTCGTCGAGCTCCGGCCGCAGGGCGACGCGATCGTGCAGGTGGTGCGGGGTTCGGCCGGCTTCGGCTGGCAGGACATGCAGACCCTGCTCCGGGTCGTCCTGGAGTCCGCCGAGGAGCGGGTGCGGCTCACCACGGCGTACTTCGCGCCCGACACGTACTTCGTCGAGCTGCTCTGCGCCACGGCGGCGCGGGGCGTCACCGTGGAGATCCTGCTGCCCGGACCGCACACGGACAAGCGAGTCTGCCAGCTGGCGGGACAGCACCACTACGAGGACCTTCTCGCCTGTGGCGTGAAGATCTACCAGTACCAGCCGACGATGTTGCACACCAAGGCGCTGACGGTGGACCTGGTCGCCTCGCTGATCGGCTCGACGAACTTCAACCGGCGCTCGCTGGACCACGACGAGGAAGTGATGCTCGCCGTGCTGGACCCGGAGTTCACCGCGGTCCTGGACGGTCACTTCGAGCAGGACCTGACGAAGAGCGAGCTGATCGAGGGTGGCCGGTGGAAGCGCCGCTCACCGGTGCAGCGGGTGCGTGAGGCAGCCGTCGTGCCGATCCGCCGCTGGCTGTGACGGACGCGTCCGGGCGCGCCGGGTGTGGCGTTCCCGGCCGGGGGCATACGGGCATTCACCTGCCGTTCGTCAGGTGAAGGGAGTACGCCATGAGCGAGTCCGTCCAGGCACCACCGGAAACGACTGCGGTGATCACGGAACCCGTGCCCGATCTGCAGCTGCAGTTGCTGATCCAGTTGCTGGACAGAGAGCTGCGGTCGAGCCTGCCGATCACCCTCACCCTCACCGGCGGTGTGCTCCACGGGGACGTGATCGGTCACGAGGCGTGGAAGGCCGACTGGGCGAGGAGTCTGCGCCAGGTCGAGGGCGAGGGCGCCAACCTGGTCGCGGAGTTCCCCGAGACGGTGGACCAGGGAATCAGGGAGCTGGTCGCAGGCGAAGGCGTGGGACAACTGCCGCGCTGGATCCATCTGAGGGACGTCACACTCGTCCTCGGTGGTGCGGGCGCCCTGCACCTGCCGCTGTGGCGCGGCCGGCTGGCCGATGTGTCGGGATGGGCGCTGGGGCGGCCGCAGTGACCCGGGGTGGTGCGTAGGAACAGCAGGGGCCCGGCACTCCGTGAGGGGTGCCGGGCCTTTCGCCGTCGGGATGCGGTCAGAGCCGCTCGGGCGTCCTGATGCCGAGCAGCTCCATGCCCTGGTGCAGGGTGCGGGCCGTGAGCTCGACGAGGAACAGCCGGTTCTCGACGACCTCCGCCGGGTTCTCGTCGCTGAGCACCTGGCACTGGTCGTAGAACGTGGTGAGGTGCGAGGCGAGCTGGTAGAGGTACGCGGCCAGCTTGTGCGGTTCGTACGCCGACGCCACCTCGGCCAGGACCTCGCCGAACCGGTCCAGGTGCAGACCCAGCGCCCGCTCGGCCGGAGCCAGCTCCAGCTCCGGGTGCGCGGCCGGCTTCGCGTCCCCGGCCTTGCGCAGGATGGAGCGGATCCGGGCGTACGCGTACTGGAGGTACACCGACGTGTCGCCGTGCAGCGACACCATCTGTTCCAGGTCGAACTTGTAGTCCCGTACCGCCGAGGTCGACAGGTCCGCGTACTTCACGGCGCCGACACCGACGTACCGGCCGTTCTCGACGATCTCGTCCTCGGACAGGCCCACCTTCTCGGCCTTCTCCCGGACGACCGCGGTCGCCCGCTCGACGGCCTCGTCCAGCAGGTCCTCCAGCCGGACCGTCACGCCCTCACGGGTCTTGAACGGCTTGCCGTCCTTGCCCAGGACCGTGCCGAACGCCAGCTGGTGCGCATGGACGTCCTCGTTCAGCCAGCCCGCCCGGCGGGCCGTCTCGAAGACCATCTTGAAGTGCAGGGACTGCCGGACGTCGACCACGTAGACCAGGGAGTCGGCCTTGAGGTCCTTCACCCGGTCGCGGATCGCGGAGAGGTCCGTCGCCGCGTAGCCGTAGCCGCCGTTCGTCTTCTTGACGATCAGCGGGACCGGGTTGCCGTCCGGGCCCTTCACGTCGTCGAAGAACACGCACAGCGCACCCTCGGAGCGGACGGCGACGCCCGTCTCCTCCAGGATCCGGCAGGTCTCCTCCAGCATGTCGTTGTAGCCGGACTCGCCGACGATGTCGGCGTCGCGGATCTCCATGTCGAGCTTGTTGAAGACCGAGTAGAAGTAGATCTTCGACTCGTCGACGAAGCCCTGCCAGTGCGCCAGCGTCTCCGGGTCACCGGCCTGGAGGGCCACCACCCGGTCCCGGGCACGGGTCTTGAACTCCTCGTCGGAGTCGAAGAGCACCCGGGACGCCTTGTAGACGCGGTTCAGGGCCGACATCGCGGCCTCGCCGTCCGCCGCCTCGCCCTCCTTGTGGCCCAGCTCGCCCGGGTGCTCGATCAGGTACTGGATGAGCATGCCGAACTGCGTGCCCCAGTCGCCGATGTGGTGGCGCCGGATCACGTTCTCGCCGGTGAACTCGAGGATCTGCACCATGGCGTCACCGATGACCGCCGACCGCAGGTGGCCGACGTGCATCTCCTTGGCCACGTTCGGCTGGGCGTAGTCGATGACGGTCGTGCCCGCCTCGGCGTTCACCGGGACGCCGAGCCGGTCGCCGTCCGCGGCGCGCGCGGCGAGCGTCCTGGTGATCGCCCCGTCGGTGAGCGTGATGTTCAGGAAGCCGGGGCCGGAGACCTCGATGTCCTTGATCAGGTCACCCGTCGCAAGGGTGGCCGTGACCTTGGACGCCAGCTCGCGCGGGTTGCCCTTGAGCTTCTTGGCGAGGGCGAGGATCCCGTTGGCCTGGAAATCGGCCCGGTCGCTTCGGCGCAGCAGCGGGTCCGCGGTGCCGGCCTCCGGCAGGGCTGCCGTCAGGGCGTCCGCCAGCTGCTGCTGGAGCGTGGAAGCGAGGGAAGGGACCGAAGCCATGAGACGGCTGCCGTTTCCGTAGGAGACAAGGGATCACCCAAGTATCCCACGCGGTGCAAAGCCGTTTTCGCGCTACGGGTGGTACCTGGGAGAATGGTCTGGCCCCTACGAGTCCTACACGAGAGAAGGACGTGCCGACCGTGGCTCAGAGTCAGAGCAGCACCGAGACCGACTGGGTCTCCCGCTTCGCGGACGATGTCATCGCCGAATCGGAGCGACGTGCGCCTGGCAAACCGGTCGTCGTCGCGTCCGGTCTCTCCCCGTCCGGCCCGATCCACCTGGGCAACCTGCGCGAGGTCATGACCCCGCACCTCGTCGCCGACGAGATCCGCCGCCGCGGTCACACCGTGCGGCACCTGATCTCCTGGGACGACTACGACCGCTACCGCAAGGTACCCAACGGTGTCGCGGGCGTCGACGCGTCGTGGGCCGAGCACATCGGCAAGCCGCTGACGTCGGTGCCCGCCCCTGCCGGGTCCGCGTACCCGAACTGGGCCGAGCACTTCAAGGCCGCGATGACCCAGGCGCTGGACGAGCTCGGCGTGGAGTACGACGGGATCAGCCAGACCGAGCAGTACCTGGCGGGTACGTATCGCGAGCAGATCCTGCACGCGATGAAGCACCGCGCCGACATCGACGCCGTCCTGGACCGCTACCGCACCAAGAAGGACGGGGCGGCCGGCGCCAAGGGTGGCAAGAAGCCGCAGCAGAAGAAGGTCGACGAGGCCGAGCTGGAGGCCGTCGAGGGCTCCGGCGCCGCCGACGAGGACGACGGCAGCAGCGGCTCGGCGGGCTACTTCCCGTACAAGCCCTACTGCGGAAACTGCGAGAAGGACCTCACCGTCGTCACGTCCTTCGACGACGACTCGACCGAGCTGAACTACACCTGCTCGGCCTGCGGCTTCGCCGAAACGGTCCGGCTGAACGAATTCAACCGCGGCAAGCTGGTCTGGAAGGTCGACTGGCCGATGCGCTGGGCCTACGAGGGCGTGATCTTCGAGCCCAGCGGCGTGGACCACTCCTCGCCGGGTTCCTCCTTCGTCGTCGGCGGCCAGATCGTGCGGGAGATCTTCGACGGCGTCCAGCCGATCGGACCGATGTACGCGTTCGTCGGGATCTCCGGCATGGCGAAGATGTCCTCCAGCAAGGGCGGCGTGCCGACCCCGGCCGACGCGCTGAAGATCATGGAGGCGCCGCTGCTGCGCTGGCTGTACGCGCGCCGCAGGCCCAACCAGTCCTTCAAGATCGCCTTCGACCAGGAGATCCAGCGGCTGTACGACGAGTGGGACTCGCTGGCCCGCAAGGTCGCCGACGGCTCGGTGCTGCCCGCCGACGCCGCCGCCTACGCACGGGCCATCGGTACGGCCGCAGGCGAGCTCCCCAGCACCCTGCGCCCCCTGCCGTACCGCACGCTCGCGTCGGTCGCCGACATCACGGCGGGCGCCGAGGACCAGACGCTGCGCATCCTCAGCGAGCTCGACCCGGAGAACCCGCTGACCTCGCTCGACGAGGCACGGCCCCGGCTCGACCGCGCCGAGAACTGGATCACCAGCCAGGTCCCGGCCGAGGCCCGCACCATCGTCCGCGACGAGCCGGACAAGGAGCTGCTCGGCTCCCTCGACGAGAAGGCGCTCGAGTCCCTGCGGCTGCTGCGGGAAGGGCTCGACTCGCACTGGTCGCTCGACGGGCTGACCACGCTCGTCTACGGCGTACCGAAGGTGCTGGAGGGCCTGGAGTCCGACGCCAAGCCGACGCCCGAACTGAAGGTGGCCCAGCGGTCCTTCTTCGCGCTCCTGTACCGGCTGCTGGTCAGCCGGGACACCGGACCGCGACTGCCCACGCTGCTCCTCGCGGTAGGGGCGGACCGGGTACGCACGCTGCTCGGCGCATAGAGCCGCGGACACAGAGAACCGGGCGGGCCGCTGGACGGCCCGCCCGGTTCTTCGTACGGATTCCTGGGCGATCGGTTCTCTGTACGGATTCCTAGGCGATGTGGTCCGCGGCCATCTCGTTGTCGAAGCGCTGCTTGAATCCCGGCAGCAGACGTCGGAGCAGGGCGGCACTGCGCGGATGCCGGACGTTGTGGCCGTCCGAGAGGTGTATGTCGAGCACTTCGGCGCTCGGGTAGTCCTGGTGCTGGTGCGTGTACGCGGTGAACACGTCGTACGCGATCTCGCTGAACTCGATCTCGGCCTCGGCCCATTCGGCCGGGTCCGCCACCGGAGCCTCACCGTGGGGCTCCTCCAGCTCGTGGCGGGGCGCCGGGGCCTCGTGGCGGGCTGCCGACTGCTCCTGGTGAGGGGCCGGCCGCTCCTCGCCGGGCTGCGGTTCCGCGCTGCGGGGGTGCGGGAACGCGCCGATCGTCCCCACATTGCCCAGAGGACGGGTCCGGCCACCGGGACCCGAGGGGATCATGACCGGGGCGGGCTCCAGGCCCTCGACGTACGTGGGGTTGTACGCGCCCTCGTACGCGTCCTGCGGCGCCGCGAACCAAGGGCTGTCGTGCGAGCCAGGGCCCTCCTCGGGCGGCCACTCACCCTGCTCGTCGGGCTGCTGGTGCTGCTGCGGATGCTGCTGGGGCCCGGCGGGCTGCTGCTCCGGCCCCTGTGGGGCGTACGCGAGCTGGGGCTGCTGCCCCGCCTCGACGGCTGCCGGGGCCGGTGGCAGCAGGGCAGGCTCTATGCCGGCGGCGGCGAGGCCGGCCGGAGCGGTCTCGGCGAGCGGAACGCCGTACTTCGCCAGACGCAGCGGCATCATCGACTCGATGGGCGCCTTGCGGCGCCAGTTGCGGCCGAACCGGGCCTGCAGGCGGGCCTGGTAGATGAGCCGGTCCTGTTCGAGCTTGATGACCTGCTCGTAACTGCGCAGCTCCCACAGCTTCATCCGGCGCCACAGCTTGAACGTGGGTATGGGAGAGAGCAGCCAGCGGGTGAGGCGCACGCCCTCCATGTGCTTGTCGGCCGTGATGTCCGCGATCCGGCCCACGGCGTGCCGGGCGGCCTCGACGGAGACGACGAACAGGATCGGGATCACCGCGTGCATCCCGGTGCCCAGCGGGTCGGGCCAGGCGGCGGCACCGTTGAAGGCGATGGTCGCCGCCGTCAGCAGCCACGCGGTCTGGCGCAGCAGCGGGAAGGGGATGCGCATCCAGGTCAGCAGCAGGTCCAGCGCCAGCAGGACGCAGATGCCCGCGTCGATACCGATCGGGAAGACGATCGAGAACTGGCCGAAACCCTTCTCCTCCGCGAGCTCGCGCACCGCGGCGTAGGAGCCCGCGAACCCGATCGCGGCAATGAGTACAGCACCGGCGACGACAACCCCGATGAGTACGCGGTGTGTGCGTGTCAGCTGCATTGCGGCCACCCGCGTTCCCCTCCCGACTTCGATGGACCGGCCCTGCTTCGGCATCCGGCGCGGGCACAGCCTGGCACATGTGTGCGAGCAACGTTGCGTGGGGAGGGTGCGAAGCCCGGTCCTCGGGGGAGGACCGGGCTTCGCAAGGACGCCTCTGGGCAGGTGTGTTCGTGTCCCTGCCGGGCTTGGGTTACGAGGTGGTGTCGGCCGATCCCGAGGCCTTGCCGGACGGCTTGGCCGAGGGCTTCCCCGTTGCGGGAGCGTCGTCGCCGGTGTCCGCCCCGA
The DNA here is from genome assembly GCF_042736635.1 of Streptomyces sp. NPDC060035. Taxonomy (NCBI): domain Bacteria; kingdom Bacillati; phylum Actinomycetota; class Actinomycetes; order Kitasatosporales; family Streptomycetaceae; genus Streptomyces; species Streptomyces sp. NPDC060035. Next base: position 21,095 of record NZ_JBHWVO010000043.1, on the reverse strand, counting down.
CCGCGGCGACCGCCTCCTTGGCCGCCGTCCGGGCGTCCTCGAGGATGTCGGCGGCGGAGGGGGCCTTGGCGCCCGCGTAGCCCGCACCGTTGTAGGTGAGGGTGACGACGACGTTGCCCGTACGGGCCACGATCGTCGCGTACTTGAAGTCCTCGCTCGTCTTGGTGAGGTCGTAGGTGACGGCGGTTGCCTGCTCGCCGATACCGGCGGCGGGCGCGGCCGAGACCTTCTTGGCGCCCTCGGTCGCCTGCGCCTTGGCGATCTGCTTCGTGTAGTCGTTCGCCGCCCGCTTGGCACCGCTGCCGAGGGACTGGTCCGACTCGAAGCGGGTGAAGCCGACGTCGAGCCAGCGGTACTGCGATCCCTTGACGCCGTTGTCGTCCAGGCCGTTCCAGGAGCAGCTGCCGCGGGTCGCGGTGTCGCTGGACCTGCCCGGCGTACCGCCCTTGTTCTTCGTCTTCGGAACCAGGGACTCGATCGTCTTCTTGCCGATCGACGCGCAGGCGTCGGGCAGCGCGGCGAACTTCGCCGGCTCGACGCTCGACTGCGACTTCTGCGCGCTCGGGGAGTCGGAGCCCGAGCCCTTCGTGTCGTCGGAGTCCGACGAGCAGCCGGCGACGACGAGCATCACCGGAACGGCGGCACAGGCGAGTATGCGGGACAGTCGCGGGGCTGATCGGTGCATGGTTCCTTCACTCGGATGGCACGGCGGTCTCGGTCGTGCGGGTGGTCGGGCGGGCACGTCGGCCGGGCGGCCCGGCGCTACGAAGGGCCACGGTACGACGGACGGCGGCGGGATGCCGCCTCGGCCGCATGCCCCGGGGGAGCGCGGTACGGCCCCGGCGGGGCCGCCGGATCCCGGCTACTCGCTGAGTGTCTGGGCCAGCTTCCGGGCCAGGGCCTGGGCCTTCTCCTGGAGTTCCTTGCTGTCGGGAACCTCGGTGATGAGGGCAGACTGCTCGGTGTACTGGACGGTCACTATGACGTTCGATGTGCGGAATACCACGCTCACGGTGCGGTGCTGTGCGGTGGAACCTGCCCGGGTGAGCGCATCGTCCAGAAATGCGGCGTCACCGAGGCTGTCGAGCACACGTGGCCGCAGATCCTCGTCGGCGTCGGCGTCGGCGTCGGCGTCGGCGGACGGGGAGGACGGGGTCGGGGGAGTGCCGGAGGCCGATCCGCCGGGGGAGCCGGTGGGGGAGTCGCTGGGTGACCCGGTGGGCGTCCCGCTGGGTGACCCGGTGGCTGAACCGCTCGGCGCGGCCGACAGGCCGGCGGCACCCTCCTTCTTCGCGTACAGCTCGCGGGCCCGGTCGTCGTCGCTCACCGCGGGGTCGTACGACACCACGCGTTCGAAGTCGATGCTCAGATTCCGGGACGCGTCCGGGGCCTCCGACTTCCAGCGGCAGCCGACCTTGCGGTCGGTGTCGAAGGTGACGGAGGCCGTGCCCTCGTACACCTTGTCCTGCTGCTCCTCGGGGAGCTCGGCGGCGCCCGGCAGCAGGTCCTTCAGGGTGGAACGCGGCACGGCACGGCAGGATTCGGGCAGCGTCCGGTACTTGCCGGGGGGTGCGGCCGAGACCGTCGGGCTGCCGGGCTCGCGGTCGGCGGGCGGGTCGTCGGCGCCGGAGCCGGCGCTGCAGCCGACGACGAGCGCTGCGAGAAGCGCGACGCCGGGTACGTACGCCATGTGTCGCACGGTCCCAGGCTCCCTTCGGTACGAAAACAGGTTGCCGCTCGATGGCGGCCGATGGACACAATGTGTATCGCACGCGCCGCTGTGAATGCCGGTCGGCCGACCTGTTTGCCGACCTCGGCACCGGTTTTGCGCTTTGAGTCTTTTTCGGGGGAGCTGAGGGGTTATGTCGTATGTAGAGGTACCGGGTGCGAAGGTCTCCATCCGTATGTGGGCCGACCCGGCTTCGGTCGAGGACGTCGCGATGCAGCAGCTGCGGAACGTGGCCACGCTGCCCTGGATCAAGGGTCTCGCCGTCATGCCGGACGTCCACTTCGGCAAGGGCGCGACCGTCGGTTCGGTGATCGCGATGCACGGCGCGGTCTGTCCGGCGGCGGTGGGTGTGGACATCGGCTGCGGAATGTCCGCGGTGAAGACCTCGCTCACGGCCAATGACCTGCCGGGGGACCTGTCGCGGCTCCGGTCGAAGATCGAGCAGGCGATCCCGGTCGGCCGTGGGATGCACGACGACATCGTGGACCCGGGAAAGCTGCACGGATTCCCGACCGCGGGCTGGGACGACTTCTGGTCGCGGTTCGACGGGATCGCCGATGCGGTCAAATTCCGACAGGAACGCGCCACAAAGCAGATGGGAACGCTCGGAAGCGGAAATCACTTCATTGAGTTCTGTCTCGACGAGGCGGGATCGGTATGGCTGATGCTGCACTCCGGATCCCGGAACATCGGCAAGGAGCTTGCCGACTTCCACATCGGGCAGGCGCAGAAGCTTCCGCACAACCAGGGCATCATCGACCGTGACCTGGCCGTCTTCATCGCGGACACCCCGCAGATGGCGGCCTACCGCAACGACCTGTTCTGGGCGCAGGAGTACGCGAAGTTCAACCGCTCGATCATGATGAGTCTCTTCCAGGACGTGGTCCGGAAGGAATTCAAGAAGGCGAAGGTCACCTTCGAGCCGGTCATTTCCTGCCACCACAACTACGTGGCGGAGGAGCGGTACGAGGGTATGGATCTTCTGGTCACGCGGAAGGGCGCGATCCGTGCCGGCTCCGGTGACTTCGGGATCATTCCGGGGTCCATGGGCACCGGTTCGTACATCGTGAAGGGCCTGGGGAACGAGAAGTCGTTCAACTCCGCCTCGCACGGTGCCGGCCGGCGGATGAGCAGGAACGCCGCGAAGCGCCGCTTCTCGACAAAGGACCTGGAGGAGCAGACGCAGGGCGTGGAGTGCCGGAAGGACTCCGGCGTCGTGGACGAGATCCCGGCTGCGTACAAGCCGATCGAGCAGGTCATGGAGCAGCAGCGCGACCTCGTCGAGGTCGTCGCGAAGCTGAAGCAGGTCGTGTGCGTGAAGGGCTGAGCCCTGGATCCCTGAACGCGGACAGAGCCCCCGGGCCGCATGGCGGCACGGGGGCTCAGCTGTGCAGGCGTGCTGCTCGCCGCCGCCCGCCGTTGCAGCTCGCCGGCGTCAGAGTGTGCGGTGGACCTTGGAGTTGGAGGCCTGGGCGCGGGGGCGGACCACCAGGAGGTCGATGTTGACGTGGCTGGGGCGGGTGATGGCCCAGGTGATCGTGTCGGCCACGTCGTCGGCGGTGAGCGGGGCCTCGACGCCTGCGTAGACCTTCGCCGCCTTCTCGGTGTCGCCCCGGAAGCGGGTGGTGGCGAACTCCTCGGTCTTGACCATGCCGGGCGCGACCTCGATGACGCGGACCGGGGTGCCGACGATCTCCAGGCGAAGGGTCTCGGCCAGGACGTGCTCGCCGTGCTTGGCCGCGACGTAGCCGCCGCCGCCCTCGTACGCGGAGAGCGCGGCCGTGGAGGAGAGGATCACGACCGTGCCGTCGCCGCTCGCGGTGAGGGCGGGGAGCAGGGCCTGGGTGACATTGAGGGTGCCGATGACATTCGTTTCGTACATCTGGCGCCAGTCGTCGGGGTCGCCGGTCGCGACGGGGTCGGCGCCGAGGGCGCCGCCCGCGTTGTTGACGAGGACGGCGAGCGCGCGGAAGGCGGTGGCGAACTCGTCGACCGCGGCACGGTCGGTGACGTCCAGGGCGTAGGCCGTTGCCTGGTGACCCGCCTCGGTGAGCTCGGCGGCGAGCGCTTCGATGCGGTCCTTGCGGCGGGCGGTGAGTACGACGCGGTATCCGGCGGCGGCCAGCTGCCGGGCGGTCGCGGCGCCGATGCCGCTGCTCGCGCCGGTGATGACGGCGATGGGGGTGGCGGCCATGGCGAACTCCTCGGACTGTTGATCGGTACGGGCCAAGAATAGGCAGTCGGCCGGAGCGCGGGTTCAGTGGTTTCGCGGTGCGTACATGATCAACGCCATGCCGGCCAGGCAGACCAGTGCGCCGATCACGTCCCAGTGGTCGGGGCGGTAGCCGTCGGCGACCATGCCCCACGCGATCGAACCGGCGACGAACACCCCGCCGTACGCGGCGAGGATGCGGCCGAACTCCCCGTCCGGCTGGAGCGTTGCCACGAAACCGTAGGCGCCGAGCGCGATGACTCCCGCACCGATCCAGATCCAGCCGCGGTGCTCGCGCACGCCCTGCCAGACGAGCCAGGCGCCCCCGATCTCGAAGAGCGCGGCAACGGCGAAGAGCGCGACGGAACGGGCGACCACCATGGGGGCAGCGTTTCACGGCGGCCGGACGGCGCTGTGCGGGACCGGGCCGCTGCGAACCGGCGATGCGGTGCACCGCGCCCCGCTCCGCTCCGCGGCGGTCATCGGTCTGTGGCGCGGCTCAGCGCTCCGGGGCCGGGGCCCCGCCTGCCCGGGCGCTGTATCCGTCGGGACGGACGAGCAGCGTGGCGGCGGTGCGGTCCCTGGTCGAGTGCGCGTGGACGAGCGGGGCCGAAGCGGTGGTGGCGCCGACCGGGTGCCGTTCGGTGACGCCCGGACCCGCCGTCCCGATGTCCCGGGAGCAGTTCGTCGGCCGGCTCGCACCCACGGTCCGGCGCCGTCCGACGGCTGAGCAGCCGTCGGAGCGGGCGGGCGTCGGCAGTGGCGGGCGGGCGGCCGCCCTCAGGGGCAGTCGTGGTGTCCGGTGCGGGGGCCTCTATGTGGCGGGGGCCTCGTTGCAGAGCTCGCCGAACTCGCGCACGGCGTCCGCCACGACGGCCTCCAGGCGGGCGTGGTGGGCACCCCGCCAGTACACGCGCCCGCAGGCCGTGCACTGCGCGAACACGTCGTAGGTCTCCTGCGTGCCGTGCTCCAGACGAGCGCTCACGGATTCCTTGTCGGCCTCAGCGAGCTGCCCGTTGCAGGCGGTGCAGCGTGTCCATGGTGCGAGTGCCGGGGCGAAACGGCCCAGGACGTCGCGGAGCTGTTCCTCCGGACGGTCGCTGTAGACGTACGCCCCCGCCCAGATCTCCCGCCGCCTGAGCAGCCCCCGGTCGCGGGAGAGCAGCACCCGCTGCTCCTTCGCCGAGAGGGCCGCCAGTGCCGGGTCTCCGATGTCCTTGCTCTCGTATGCCGCGTCCACACCCAGGAGCCGCAACCGGCGTGCGAGCGTGCCCAGATGGACGTCGAGCAGGAAGCGGAGCGGCGCACCGGGGACCTGCTGCGGGCGTTGCACGGCCCGCACCTCGACCAGCTCGCCCGCGCCGGGAATGTGCGAGACGGGCACGGGGCGGCCGTCGACGAGGAGCTGTCCGGCCTCGGTGAGCGGGATGCCGAGGGACTCCACGACGTGTCCCAGGGTCGACGAGCCGTCGGTCATGACGCCGGTGCGCCCCCGGCGGCGCTCGTGGGCGACGAAGAGCCGCAGTTCCGGGGCTACTTCGAGGTCGATCTCGGGTCCGTTCACCTGGTCAGGATGCCATTGCCCGGGGCGCGGCAGCGAGAGGTTTCCGGGTGGGACGACGCGGTCAGACGGCGGGGCGCAGGTCCAGCCGCCAGTCGTTGGCCACCATCGGGCGGCCCGGCGGGTACTCCAGGTCGCATGCGCCGAGGCGCACGAAACCCGCCTTGCGGCACACCGCGTTCGACGCGGCGTTGGCGACGGACGGGAAGGCGTGCAGGAAGCGGTGCTTGCGCTCGGCGCGTGCCTGCTCGGCGACGGCCGTGGTGGCGGTGGTGGCGATGCCGAGCCCCTGGAAGCCGGGCAGGACCGCCCATCCCGTCTCGTACACCTCTTCGCCCTGCCAGGTCAGCTCCCAGAATCCGATCGTTCCCACCCCCTCGCCGGTTTTGGCCAGGGTGATCCGGAACATGCGGCCCTTGCCCGTCCGGTCGGCGCTCAGTGCCGCATACCGGTCGTGGCGGGCTTCGAGCTGCTCCTGGGTCTCGGGACCGCCGAGGTGGTCCATCAGCTCGGGGGCGTTGGCCAGGCTGAGCAGCTCGAGGTCATTGTCCGACCAAGGGTCGATCCGCACGGATGGCGGGACCGGTGAGTTGCGTTCCATGGTGCGACTGTAGTGCGCGGCCTCGGCTGCGGGCCGGTGTCAGCGGGGTGCGAAAGCCGTCGGCGGCACGCCCACCGTCGCCGTGAAGTCTCTGACCAGGTGTGCCTGGTCGCTGTAGCCGAGATCGGCGGCGAGCCCGGCCCAGTCGGTTTCCGGATCCGTCTCGGCGCGCTGCAGTGCTTCGTGGATGCGGTACCGCAGGATGACCCACTTGGGCCCGACACCCACGTACGTGGAGAAGAGCCGCTGCAGCGAGCGTGCCGACAGGCCCTCGGCCCGGGCCAGTGCGTCGACCCGGAGCAGCGAGCGGTCCGTGCGCACGAGCTCGACGAGCGCCATCGCGCGCTCGGCCTGCGGGTCCGGCCGGGGCACGAGAGGCAGCAGATACGCATCGAGTTCTGCCACCCGGGCGTCCTCCTCACGAGGATCGAGAACGGCCCCGACCGGCGGTGCAGCAAGCACCTCGTCCGCAGGGAGTCGCCGCCCGGTCCACGCCGACACGGGCCGGTGCGGTGCGAACGGGCGGAACCCGCCGGGCCGGAACTTCACGCCGCAGACGCGTCCCCGGCCCTCGAGCCGCTGGCTGAACAGCCCCTCGACGATGCCGACGACCTCGGCGAAACCGGCCCGTTCCGCCGCGCTGCCGGACTCGTGCCGCTGGAATACGAGATGCACCGACGGGTGGGGGACCACATGCGAGGTGTACGGCCCCGTGAGATCCCAGTCGATCAGCCAGTAGTGCTCCAGCCAGGGGCGCAGCGCGGGGTCGGGTTCACGCAGGCGGAAGTGCACGCGCGTGAACAGGTCGTGGGCGTCGACGATGCCCCGTGTGTCGCGTGGGGGTCCGGCCATGGTCGGGATCCTATGGCGCGCCCCGGGTGCACCTGTCGCGTTTGTTCAAGACGGCGTGCCCGGCCGGGGGGCATCGTCGGGAGCATGAAGAAGATCAGTGAACTTCTGGACGTCTCCGCCGCACAGGCCTGTCCCGTCGTGCGGGGGATCGGCGACGAGGACCTGGCGGCTCCCACGCCGTGCAGCGAGTACGACGTGCGGGCCCTGCTGAACCATCTGTTCCTCGTGGTTGCCAACTTCCGGGCCCTGGCGGCCCGGGAGCCCGTCGACTTCACCCGGACGCCGGATGTCGTCACGGGCGACTGGCGCGGCACTTTCGCGGACGGGACGGAGCGGCTGGTGAAGGCCTGGGACGAGCCGGGTGCGGAGGACGGTGTGGCGGGCGGCATGGAGCTCCCGGCCAGAACGGTGGGGCTCATGGTGCTGGGGGACTTGACCGTGCACGCCTGGGACCTGGCGCGGGCGACGGGCCAGGACTTTGTGCCCGACCCGGCCGTGGTGCGGGAGCTGGGCCCGGGACTGGCCGGGATGGCGCCGCAGGCCCGGGAGATGAAGGTGTTCGGCGAGCCGTTCCCCCTGCCGCCGGGTGCGGGGGCCTTCGAGCAGGTACTGGCTGTCACGGGCCGCGATCCGGGCTGGCGCTCGCCCCGGCCGTGACGTGGCCGCCCTCCTCCGTGGCTGGATGCGGCATGCCCGGCGGGCTGTCGTAGAGGCCGCCGAGGGAGGCGTACGCACGGTCGATGATGCCCTCGGCCCGTGTCAGCAGGTCCTGTTCGGCGCGACGGGCCGCGTGACGGGTGTACGGGGACGGCGGGACCGGATGCCTGCGCCGCCACCAGCAGTCGCATGCCGCGTAGATGCCACTCGCGAAGGTCAGGACCGGGATGGACAGGGCCAGCAGAATGTCGCCCATGCCGGGCCTCCTCCGACGTCGATGCCTCTTGCATCGGCACGGCCGACGGGGCGGCTGAAGATCCTTCTTCGGCCAATGAATGGCTGAATGGGGCCGTGACCTGTGCGAGGTCGGGTCAGCGCCCCGGCGCGCCCGGCTGCTCCCTCAGGCCGTTCCCGCCGGGGCGATCTCCTCGATCAGGCCCTCGACCAGAGCCCTGATCCCGTCCCGGACGGTGCGGACGGCTGCGACGCCCTGTCCGGCCGGGTCATCGAGCTTCCAGTCCAGGTACCGCTTGCCGGGGAAGACGGGGCAGGTGTCGCCGCAGCCCATGGTGACGCAGACGTCGGACTGCTCGACCGCGTCGACGGTGAGGATCTTCGGGGTCTCGGCGGAGATGTCGATGCCGACCTCCGCCATCGCCTCGACGGCGGCCGGATTTACGGCGTCCCCGGGGGCGGAACCGGCGGAGCGGACCTCGATGCGGCCCCCGGCCAGGTGGGTCAGCCAGGCGGCGGCCATCTGGGAGCGGCCGGCGTTGTGGACACAGACGAACAGCACGGAGGGCTTGTCGGGCATCAGGGATCTCTCTCGTCTCACGGCGGAATCGGGGCTCCGTACGCTTCAGTGCGCCCGCTGATATCAGGTACCACTGATGTGTGAAAGTATCAGTCCATGATGACATCAGCCACTACTGATCTGATCCGGGTTCTCGCCGACCCGCTCAGGCTGCAGATCGTGACCCTGCTCGCCCACGAGACCCTGTGCACCTCCCACCTCGTGGAGGAGACGGGTGCCCGGCAGACGAATCTCTCCAACCACCTGAAGGTCCTGCGCGAGGCCGGTGTGGTGGAGACGGAGCCGTGCGGCCGGTTCACGTACTACTCGCTGCGGACCGAGGTCATCGAGGCGCTCGCCGGTTCCTTCGGCGAGCTGGCCGCCACCGCGCGTGCGACGGCCGGGACCGGCCGGAAGCGGGCCTGCTGATGTCCACGTCCGAACAGGGCACCGCCTCACCGGCGCGGACGCCCGCACCGGACGGCGGCAGCGGCTCGATCGTCGCCGGGCTGTCCACGCTCGACCGGTTCCTGGCCGTGTGGATCCTCGTCGCCATGGCTCTCGGTCTGGGGCTCGGCCGGCTGGTCCCCGGGCTGAACGACGCGCTCGCGAAGGTCGAGATCGGCGGTGTCTCGCTGCCGATCGCCGTCGGCCTGCTGATCATGATGTATCCGGTGCTGGCCAAGGTCCGGTACGACAGACTCGATGCCGTCACCGGGGACCGCAGACTCATGGTCTCGTCGCTGGTCATCAACTGGATCGTCGGCCCGGCCGTCATGTTCGCGCTGGCCTGGATCTTCCTGCCCGACCTGCCCGAGTACCGCACCGGTCTGATCATCGTCGGGCTGGCCCGCTGTATCGCCATGGTCATCATCTGGAACGACCTGGCCTGCGGCGACCGCGAGGCCGCCGCCGTGCTCGTCGCCCTCAACTCCGTCTTCCAGGTCATCGCCTTCGGCGTGCTGGGATGGTTCTACCTCGACCTGCTGCCCGGATGGCTGGGTCTCGGCGACGGCGACAAGCTCGACATCTCGATGGGGAAGATCGCCCTCAACGTCGTTGTCTTCCTCGGTGTGCCGCTGCTCGCGGGTTTCCTCACCCGCCGCATCGGCGAGAAGCGGATGGGGCGCGACACCTATGAGGCGGCGTTCCTGCCGAAGATCGGCCCCTGGGCGCTGTACGGGCTGCTCTTCACGATCGTCGTCCTCTTCGCGCTGCAGGGGAGGACGATCACCTCGCAGCCGCTGGACGTGGTCCGGATCGCCCTCCCGCTGCTGGTCTACTTCGCCCTGATGTGGTTCGGCACGTTCCTGCTGGGCAAGGCCATCGGCCTGAGCTACGACCGCACCGCGACGCTCGCGTTCACGGCAGCCGGCAACAACTTCGAGCTGGCGATCGCCGTCGCCGTCGCCACCTTCGGCGTCACGTCCGGTCAGGCGCTGTCGGGCGTGGTCGGCCCGCTGATCGAGGTCCCGGTACTGATCGCGTTGGTGTACGTGTCACTGGCCTGGCGGCAAAAATTCGCCCCCGCGGCCCTCGTCGCCGCTGGTGAGAAGGGCTGACGAGGCGCGCTACGCCTCCGGCGGGCCGGTCCGTTGCAGGCGTGCGCGGAGTGTCCCGGCGAATTCCTCGGCGCGTGCCAGCTGCGTCCGCAGCCTGACCACCTGCTCGGCCGCGGCGCGCTCGTAGGTGCGTACCCGTTCCACGAGCGCGTCGCGCTCGGCCGCCGTGAGGTCCTCGTCACGATCGAGGCGACCGATCGCTTCCAGCAGGTCCCGCATCTCCTCCAGGGTGAAGCCGAGAGGCTTCATCCGGCGAATGACCATCAGCCGGGCGACATCGGTTTCGGTGTACAGGCGGAACCCGCCCCGGGAGCGCGCCGAGGGGACCACGAGCCCCGATTCCTCGTAGTGCCGGATCGTGCGCAGCGACAGTTCGGTACGCGCGGCGACCTCGCCGATCTGCATGTGCGCGCTGCTCACGCGGAGTGCCCTTCTCGCCTCTCGCCGCGGCCGGGAGCGGACGGCGTTCCGATCTCTACCCTAACGTTAGGGTAGAGTTGCTCAGCTCCCAGGCGCCGGGACGGGGCCGAGGATGCCCCCGGCGACGTCGTGTGCCGGCGGAGCATGTGTGCCGACGCAGCCGCTCGCCGCGAAAACTCCGCCCCGGTAACAGCCATCGGTGCTGCTGCCCCGGCAACAGCTATCGGCGCTGCTGCCCCCGAAACTTCCGTCCGCCGTCGCGGACGATCCGCGGAAAGCCGTCCGGGCTCCGCGGTCCACGCATGTCCCACGGTGCTGCCGGACGTGCCCGAGTACGACAGGTGTCGCTCCCCTTGCCCTCTTCCGTACTTTCCGCGGCCGGCCTGCTGCGTGGTCACCGCCCGTCCTGGCTGTCCCCGAAGGTCTTCCGTACGGAGGCACTGGCAGGTCTCGTCGTGGGCCTGGCGCTGATTCCCGAGGCGATCTCGTTCTCGATCATCGCCGGTGTCGACCCCGCGGTCGGTCTGTTCGCCTCGTTCACCATGGCCGTCGTCATCTCCTTCGTCGGCGGCAGGCCCGCGATGATCTCCGCCGCGACGGGCGCGGTGGCGCTGGTCATCGCCCCGCTCAACCGCGAGCACGGCTTCGGCTATCTGGTCGCGGGCGTCATCCTGGGCGGTCTCTTCCAGATCGTCCTCGGGGCGCTCGGCGTCGCCAGGCTGCTGCGGTTCGTGCCCCGCAGCGTGATGGTCGGCTTCGTCAACGCGCTGGCCATCCTCGTCTTCATGGGGCAGATCTCCGAGATCAGCGATGTCCCCTGGCCCGTGTATCCGCTGGTCATCGGCGGGCTGGCGATGATGGTGCTCTTCCCTAGGATCACCAGGGCGGTCCCGGCCCCGTTGGTCTCCATCATCATCCTGACCGTGATCACCGTCGCGGCCGGCATCGCCGTCCCGACGGTCGGTGACAACGGCGAGCTGCCCTCGTCGCTGCCCGTGCCGGGCCTGCCGGACGTGCCCTTCACCCTGGACACGCTGACCACGATCGCTCCCTACGCGCTGGCCATGGCGCTGGTCGGCCTGATGGAGTCGCTGATGACGGCGAAGCTGGTCGACGAGATCACCGACACCCGCTCCAGCAAGACCCGCGAGTCCATCGGCCAGGGCGTCGCCAACATCGTGACCGGGTTCTTCGGCGGCATGGGCGGGTGCGCGATGATCGGCCAGACCATGATCAACGTAAAGGTCTCGGGCGCCCGTACCCGGCTGTCCACGTTCCTCGCCGGCACGTTCCTGATGGTGCTGTGCATCGCTTTCGGGCCGGTCGTCTCCGACATCCCGATGGCGGCCCTCGTCGCGGTCATGGTCATGGTGTGCTTCGCGACCTTCGACTGGCACTCCATCGCGCCCAGGACCCTCAAGCGGATGCCCGCCGGTGAGATCACGGTCATGGTCATCACGGTGGTCTGTGTGGTCGCCACGGAGAACCTCGCGGTCGGCGTCATCGTCGGTTCGGTCACCGCGATGGTCATCTTCGCCAAGCGGGTCGCCCACCTCGCCGACGTCACCGCGGTCACCGACCCGGACGGCAGCCGGGTCGTCTACTTCGTCACCGGTGCGCTCTTCTTCGCGTCGTCCAACGACCTGGTCGGGCGGTTCGCCTACGCCGACGACCCCGACAGGGTCGTCATCGACCTGACCGCCGCGCACATCTGGGACGCCTCCTCGGTGGCGAGCCTGGACGCCATCACCACCACGTACGAACAGCGCGGGAAGAGCGTGGAGATCATCGGGCTCAACGAACCGAGCGCACGCATCCACAGCTCACTCAGCGGCGAACTCACCGGCGGCCACTGACGTCTCAGCTCGCGGTGGTGGGCAGCATCTGCCCCGTCGCGGCCGGTACGGAGGGCTCGGCGCGGCGGTGGACCCAGGTGCCGCGCCGCTCGAAGGAGAGCAGGCCGGCCTCCTTGGGCTTCGTTCCCGGAACCCTCATGTGGCTCGGCGGGACCTGGCGCTGTCCGTTGCGCCGGACCTCGTGACGGCGGACGTGGGGCCGGCTGTCTCCTGCTGAGGAGGGATGCCCGGCGCCTCCGGCACCGGAGGAGGGCCGCCCATGGCCGACGAAACCGCGGCTCAGGGCCAGACCAGGCAGTACGCCTGGTGCCCCGCGTCATGCAGCCGGTGGGAGAAGTCCTGCCACTCGTGGAGCAGCTGGTACACGTTGAACGCGTCGCGCGGGCCGCCGCGGTCCGGGACCGTGGACCAGATGAAGGCCGCCGCGCCGACCGACTCCTCGCCCACTTCCCGCAGCGGGTCGACGACCGTCATCGGAAGCTTGACCACCGCGTAGTCGGGGTGGAGCACGACCAGTTCCAGCGGGGGGACCTTGTTGAGGGGTATGCCCTGTATGCCGGTGAGGACCATGGCCGCCACCGTCTCGGGCTTGATCTTGCTGAACATGCCGCCCATGCCCAGCTCGTCGCCGCCCAGCTCCTCCGGGCGCATCGAAATGGGCACGCGTGCGGCAGTGGCGCCGTCGGGGGCACCGAAGTACTTGTAGGTCACCCCCACCAGTCCACTGCTCCTGCTCCCGGGACTCCCGGCGTTGTCCGCCCGGGGGTCCCGTACACCTTCGGCCTCACGCCGGTGCCGCCCTCGCCGGGCAGGCTCGGGCCCCAGGTCGTCGGTCCCTTCGCCCACTCCGCCACCGCGATGCATATCTCATCCACCCGACTACTTCTTAGGAGACACAGCCCCCGCCGCGCAACCCGATCATCGTGTCAGTGACCTCCCCCACGAGCGTGCGGTGAAACACCTGTCCGCAAGACCGTCGGTGCCTCTGACACCATGGCATGTGTGAGCTTTCCCTATGACGCCCCAGTTTCGCAGACGCGAGGAGACTGAAGCCCTTTCGTTGTACGAGCCTCATACGGGGAGAGCACGCTCCCTGCTCACCGGTGGCCGAGAATTCCGGCCAGGCCCCCCGAACTTCGAATCGCAGATCAGGACCAAAGTGGCGTATTCATACGAAGCCCCAGTTTCGCAGACGCTTTTCGACCGCGCGTCCCTCGTGACGCCCGGCGGCGTGAACTCTCCCGTGCGTGCCTTCCGGGCCGTGGGCGGTACGCCCCGGTTCATGGTGTCCGGTACGGGTCCGTACCTCACCGACGCCGACGGCCGCGAGTACGTCGACCTCGTGTGCTCGTGGGGGCCGATGATCCTCGGCCACTCCCACCCCGAGGTCATCGCGGCCGTCCAGGACGCGGTCGCCCGTGGCACCTCGTTCGGTACTCCCGGTGAGGGCGAGGTCGCCCTCGCCGAGGAGATCGTGGCCCGGATCGAACCCGTGGAGCAGGTGCGACTGGTGTCGTCGGGCACCGAGGCGACGATGTCCGCGATCCGGCTCGCCCGTGGATTCACGGGGCGCGCGAAGATCGTGAAGTTCGCCGGGTGCTACCACGGGCACGTCGACGCACTGCTGGCCGCCGCCGGTTCCGGGGTCGCCACCTTCGGCCTTCCCGACACACCCGGTGTCACGGGTGCCCAGGCGGGCGACACGATCGTGCTCCCGTACAACGACCTGGAGGCGGTACGCGCCGCGTTCGCCGCACAGCCGGGCGAGATCGCGTGTGTGATCACCGAGGCGTCTCCGGGCAACATGGGTGTCGTACCGCCGCTGGACGGCTTCAACGCCGGGCTGAAGGAGATCTGCGCCGCCAACGGCGCGCTGTACATCTCCGACGAGGTGATGACGGGATTCCGTACGTCCAGGGCCGGCTGGTACGGCATCGACGGGGTGCGGCCCGACCTGATGACCTTCGGCAAGGTCATGGGCGGCGGTTTCCCGGCCGCGGCCTTCGGCGGCCGTGCCGATGTGATGGCGCACCTGGCCCCCGTCGGCCCGGTCTACCAGGCGGGCACCCTCTCGGGGAACCCGGTCGCCACCGCCGCCGGCCTCGCCCAGCTGCGGCTGCTCGACGACGCGGCGTACACGAAGGTCGACGCGGTCTCCGCGGAGCTCCGCGCCCTGGTGGGGGAGGCGCTCACCAAGGAGGGTGTCGCGCACACCGTGTCGGCGGCGAGCAACATGTTCTCCGTCTTCTTCACCGACGAGCCCGTACGCAACTACGAGGACGCGAAGAAGCAGGAAGCTTTCCGCTTCACGGCCTTCTTCCACTCGATGCTGGAGCAGGGCGTCTACCTGCCGCCCTCCGCGTTCGAGTCCTGGTTCGTCTCCACCGCCCACGACGCGCAGGCAGTCGAGCGGATCGCCGCAGCCCTGCCCGCCGCCGCACGTGCCGCATCGGAGGCCACCGCATGAGCGAGACCAGCGCGCGCAGCAAGGACATCACCGTCGTCCACCTGATGCGCCACGGTGAGGTGCACAACCCGGAGGGCGTGCTCTACGGGCGGCGCCCCGGCTACAGCCTCTCCGACCTCGGCCGCCGGATGGCCGACCGGGTCGCCGAGCACCTGGACAAGCGCGACATCACCCATGTCGTCGCCTCGCCGCTGGAGCGCGCCCAGGAGACGGCCATGCCGATCGCCAAGTCGCACGGTGTGGACCTGGCCACCGACGAGCGGCTCATCGAGGCGGCCAACGTCTTCGAGGGCAAGACGTTCGGGGTCGGTGACGGGGCGCTGCGCAAGCCGGACAACTGGAAGCACCTCACCAATCCGTTCAAGCCGTCCTGGGGTGAGCCGTACATCGAGCAGGTCGTACGGATGATGGGTGCCCTGGACGCGGCGCGCGATGCCGCCCGCGGGCGCGAGGCGGTGTGCGTCAGCCATCAGCTGCCGATCTGGATCGTGCGGAGCTTCGTGGAGCGGCGCAGGCTGTGGCACGACCCGCGCAAGCGGCAGTGCACGCTGGCCTCGCTCACCAGCTTCACGTACCAGGGCGACAGCATCGTCTCCGTCGGGTACACCGAGCCGGCCAGGGATCTGGTGCCCGCGCATCTGCTCGCGGGAGCGAAGCCGGTGAAGGGGAAGTCCAAGGCGTTCGGGGCATAGGGCCCGGTACGACCCCGGCGTCGCCCCTTCGCGGCCGCGTTATGTGCAGCACCTGTAAGGGTCTGATCACGTAACAACTTTTGTGATTATCGGTGGAACCGTCGTGTTGCTTTCCTCATCTAAGCCTTCGCCAGTTTGTATGGGCTTGAGGTAAAACGACCGCAGATGGGGACGCCATGCGTGAGATCAACCGAAGGGACCTGCTCGGGGCGGGGCTCGGCGCCGCAGCCGCACTCTCCATGGCCGGCTGCGGCACCCTCGGCCCGTCGGACGGCGGACGTTCCGGTCCCGAGAAGATTCCCAAAGGCGACAAGGGAACGCACGGGAACGGCGGAGGTTCTCCCAAGAACAACATCAGGCTCATCGGTGACGGTTCCACCGCCGATACCGGAAAGCAGCCGAATCAGCCCGCCACCCCCGTCCCGCTCGAACCCGGCCAGAAACCGCCGCAGTTCGTGATTTTTTCCTGGGACGGGGCCGGTGAGGTCGGCAACGGTCTCTTCCCCCGCTTTCTCGAAATCGCCAAGGAACACGACGCAGGGATGACCTTCTTCCTCTCCGGGCTGTATGTCCTGCCCGAGTCGAAGAAGTCCCTGTACCGCCCGCCCAACAATCCCAGGGGCGCCTCCGACATCGGTTACCTCACCGACGATCACGTCAAGCAGACCCTCACGAACGTCCGCCGGGCCTGGCTCGACGGGCACGAGATCGGTACGCACTTCAACGGGCATTTCTGCGGTGGTTCGGGATCCGTCGGCAACTGGTCGGCCGAACAATGGCAGAGTGAAATCGATCAGGCGATCTCCTTCGTCACCGAATGGCGGACGAACACCGGCTGGACAGACCTCGATCCGCTGCCGTTCGACTACCGGAAGGAACTCGTCGGCGCCCGCACCCCCTGTCTGCTCGGTCAGGACAATCTCCTGCCGGCCGCGAAACAGCTGGGCTGGCGCTACGACGCGAGCTCGCCCGGCGGCCGGCAGATGTGGCCGGAGAAACGCCAGGGCATCTGGGACCTTCCGCTGCAGGGCGTGCCATTCCCCGGTCACAGCTTCGAAGTTCTCTCCATGGACTACAACATCCTCGCCAACCAGTCGATGAATTCGACCAACGGAATGCCGTCGCGCTATCCGGGCTGGCGCACCCAGGCCACCGGCGCCTACCTTGCCGGTTTCGAGCGCGCCTACGAGACGAACCGTGCGCCTTTCTACATCGGAAACCACTTCGAGGAGTGGAACGGCGGTATCTATATGGACGCCGTCGAGGAAGTGATCAAAACGATCGCGGACAAGCCGGATGTGCGTCTCGTCTCCTTCCGGCAGTTCGTCGACTGGCTCGACGTACAGGACCCGGCAGTGCTTGCGAAGCTTCGTACCCTCGAGGTCGGCCAGTCGCCGGACGGCGGCTGGAACACCTTCTTTAAACAGGCCTGACAAGGGGCTTTACGGGCATCGAGGGGGGCGCGGAAGATCCCTGGAACTGCCATGCGAAACTTTTCACATGAGCTCTGGCCGTGCACCCCGACGCCGCTTCACCCTGCTCGCCGCCACAGCAGTGGCCGGTGCACTGACTCTGTCCGCATGCAGCGACGACGGCACCGAGGCCGGTGGTGGCGGCAACACGAACTTCGTCACCGGCAGCGGCGGTATTTCCACCGTGGCCAAGGGTGAACGCACAAACGCACCGAAGCTCGACGGCACGACCCTGGACGGCAAGGCTCTCGACCTCGCCGACTACAAGGGCAAGGTTGTCGTCCTGAACGTCTGGGGATCCTGGTGCGCCCCCTGCCGCGCCGAGGCCAAACACTTCGCGAAGGTCGCCGAGGAAACCGAGGACCAGGGCGTCCAGTTCGTCGGGATCAACACCCGGGACGCCCAGAAGGCCGCCGCGATCAACTTCGAGCAGGACTACGGCGTCACCTACCCGAGCCTCTTCGACCCGACCGGAAAGCTTCTCCTCCGCTTCCCCAAGGGCACCCTGAACCCGAAGGCCATCCCGTCGACCGTGGTCGTGGACCGGGACGGGAAGATCGCCGCCCGCACGCTCGCCGCGCTCGACGCCGAGAAGCTGCGCGAGATGATCGACCCGCTGATCGCGGAGAAGTGACCCCGTGCTCCAGCTCGCCGCGAACACCGGAATGAACGAGACGGTCTTCAGCGGGGCCCTTCTGGTCGCCCTGCCCATCGCCCTTCTCGGCGGACTCGTCTCCTTCTTCTCGCCGTGCGTCCTGCCGCTCGTGCCCGGCTACCTCAGTTACGTCACCGGGGTCAGCGGCACCGATCTGGCGGAAGCCCGGCGTGGCCGGATCGTCGCCGGCGCCTCGCTCTTCGTCCTCGGTTTCACCGCGGTCTTCGTCTCCGGCGGCGCGCTCTTCGGTTACTTCGGCGACCGGCTCCAGGAACACGGCGAGGTGCTCTCCAAGGTCCTCGGCGTGCTGATGATCCTGATGGGGATCTTCTTCATGGGGCTGATGCCGTGGATGACGCAGCGGGAGTTCCGCATCCACAGGAGGCCGGTGACCGGACTGATGGGCGCGCCGGTGCTCGGTGCCCTCTTCGGGATCGGCTGGACCCCGTGTCTCGGTCCGACGCTCACCTCGGTCAGCATGCTCGCGATCGACCAGGGGACCGCCGGGCGCGGGGCGATACTCACCGTGGCGTACTGTCTCGGACTCGGTATCCCCTTCGTGCTGGCAGCGGTCGCCTTCCGTAAGGCACTCGGCGCGTTCGGCTGGGTCAAGCGCCACTACGCATGGGTCATGCGCATCGGCGGCGGCATGATGATCGCGACCGGCGTGCTCCTGCTGACGGGCGCCTGGGACGTGCTCATGCAGGAGATGCAGGTCTGGTCCAACGGCTTCACTGTGGGGATCTGAGTCCATGAGCAACACGAACACCAGGGAAGAGCGCGACCTCGGCGAGGCCGGAGCGCAGCTCTCCACCGCCCCGCGCGAAGAGTCCGCCTCCTCCGTACCCGCGATGGGCGTCATCGGCTGGGTCCGCTGGTTCTGGCGGCAGCTCACCTCGATGCGGGTCGCCCTGATCCTCCTCTTCCTGCTGTCGCTCGGAGCCATCCCCGGCTCGCTGATCCCGCAGAACAGCGTGGACGAGCTGAAGGTGCAGACCTTCAAGGAAGCCCACACCACGGTCACCCCGCTCTACGAGGCGCTGCAGTTCTTCGACGTCTACAGCTCGGTGTGGTTCTCCGCGATCTACATCCTGCTGTTCGTCTCCCTCGTCGGCTGCATCGTGCCGCGCACGGGCCAGTTCGTCGGCCAGCTGCGCGGCCGCCCGCCCGGCGCCCCGAAGAAGCTGACCCGGCTGCCCGCGTACACCACCTGGCGCACCGATGCCGAACCCGAGCAGGTCCGCGAGGCCGCCCTCGCCATCCTGCGCAAGCGCCGCTTCCGTTCGCATACGGTGGCTGACGCCGTCGCCGCGGAGAAGGGCTATCTGCGCGAGGCCGGGAACCTGATGTTCCATATCGCGCTGATCGTCATGCTGGTCTCCTTCGCCGGAGGACAGCTCTTCAAGTCCGAGGGCGGCAAGCTCGTCGTCGAGGACGACGGCTTCTCCAACACGCTCACCCAGTACGACAACTTCAAGTCCGGTTCGCTCTTCGACACCGACGAGCTCGCCCCGTTCAGCTTCACGCTGGACGACTTCGTCGGTACGTACGAGCGCAGTGGCCCCCAGCGCGGCACGCCCCGGACCTACGAGGCCCGCGTGACGTACTCGGAGGGCACGGACGGTGCGCCGAAGAAGAAGGTCATCGAGGTCAACAAGCCGCTCGTCGTGGACGGCACCAAGGTCTACCTGAACGCGCACGGCTACGCCCCGGTGATCTCCGTCAAGGACGGCAAGGGCAAGGAGGTCTACAGGACCGCCGTGCCGTTGCTGCCCATCGACAACAACGTCACATCGACCGGTGCGATCAAGGTGATGGACGGTTACCGCGGCGCCGACGGCAGGAAGACCCAGCTGGGCTTCCAGGCCTTCTTCGTCCCGACGTTCGCGGGTGACGGCCAGGGCACGATGTTCTCCCAGTTCCCCGGTGCCGACTACCCGGTCCTCGCGCTCAACGGCTACTACGGCAGCCTGGGTGTCGACTCGGGACTGCCGCAGAACGTGTACCAGCTCGACACGTCCGAGATGAAGGAATTCAAGGACAGCAACGGGGACAAGCTCAAGCAGCGGCTGCGTCCCGGCGAGACCATGAAGCTGCCCGGCGGGGCGGGCTCGGTCACCTTCGAGAGCGTCGAGGAATGGGCCAGCTTCCAGATCTCGCGCCAGCCCGCCAGCGGCTGGGCACTGACCGGCGCCATCGCCGCCATCGCCGGACTCGCCGGATCTCTCTTCATCCAGCGGCGCCGGGTGTGGGTGAAGGCCGTACGGGGAACGGACGGCGTCACCGTGGTCGAGATGGCCGGCCTGGGCCGCAGCGAGTCCGCGCGACTTCCCGAGGAGCTGGCCGGTCTCGCGGTCGCGCTCAACACCGTGGCGCCCACGGCACCCGATCCCGATCCTGAGACCGAACAACCTTCCGAAGAACCTGCCGAAGGGGCTGAGAAGTGAGTCTCGCCGCCGCAACCAACGAGAATCTGGCGAACATCAGCAACACGCTGATCTATTCGTCGATGGCCGTCTACACCCTGGCCTTCTTCGCACACATCGCGGAGTGGGTGTTCGGCAGCCGCAGCAAGGTCGGCCGGACGGCCGCCGCGCTGACCGGGCCCGCCATCGCCGATTCCACGGTGAAGGTCCAGGTCGCGCAGAACGCCGGCGGCACAGCCGTGCTGGAGCGCCCCAGGATCGTCACCCGCTCCGCAGCGGGCACCCGGGATGTCCCGGACGGCCCCGGAGCGGCGGGCGGCACGTTCAAGGGCGACCTCTGGGGACGGATCGCGGTCTCCCTGACCGTGGTGGCCTTCGCCGTCCAGGCCGGCGGGGTCGTCGCCCGGGCCGCGTCGGTGCAGCGCGCCCCCTGGGGCAACATGTACGAGTTCTCGATCACCTTCTCCACCGTGGCGGTCGGCGCCTACCTCGTCCTGCTGGCACTGAGGAAGAACGTCCGCTGGATCGGGCTGCTGCTGATCACCACGGTCCTGCTGGACCTCGGCATCGCCACCACGACGCTCTACACGGACAGCGACCAGCTCGTGCCCGCGCTGCACTCCTACTGGCTGTGGATCCACGTCTCCACCGCCATCATCTGCGGTGCCGTCTTCTACCTCGGCGCCGTGGGCACGCTGCTCTACCTGTTCCGCGACAGCTACGAGAACAAGCTCGCGGGCGGCGGGACGCCCGGCAGGTTCGCGAGCTCGGTGCTGGAACGGCTGCCCTCGGCGAAGTCCCTGGACACCTTCTCGTACCGCATCAACGCGGCCGTCTTCCCGCTGTGGACGTTCACGATCATCGCGGGTGCGATCTGGGCGGGCGACGCCTGGGGCCGCTACTGGGGCTGGGACCCCAAGGAGGTCTGGTCCTTCATCACCTGGGTCGCGTACGCCTGCTACCTGCACGCCCGCGCGACCGCCGGCTGGAAGGGCCGCAAGGCCGCCTACCTGGCGCTGATCGCCTTCGGCTGCTGGCTCTTCAACTACTACGGCGTCAACATCTTCGTCACCGGCAAGCACTCCTACGCCGGAGTCTGAGCACAGCACGGAGGAAGGGCGCGGTCCGCACCTGCGGACC
>NZ_JBHWVO010000042.1:3189-51565 GCF_042736635.1 Streptomyces sp. NPDC060035 | reverse complement strand
TCCCCCTACCCCCCCCATGTCTACTTTACTTTTTCAAATTAATTGGGGGGGCGCCGCGGCCCCCGCGCCTCCATGAGCGCGAAGCCCAGGAGATTCAGCCCCCGCCATGCGGCCGGGTCCGCGGTCCTCGGATCGTCCTTGGCGAGCCCGATGCCCCAGATCCGGTCCATCGGGCTGGCCTCGACCAGCACGCGTTCCCCGGTGCCCAGCAGGAACGCCCGCAGGGCCGGGTCCTGGCCGAACTTGTGGACGCTGCCCGCCACCACCAGTGCGAACCGCTCCCGCCCCCACAAGCCGTCGTCGAATCCCCGGACCAGCCGGCCCACCTTCTTCGCCGCTGCCGGGCTGCTCGCCGCCACGGCCCCGTGCTCCGCCTCCTCGTCACCGAAGAGCCGTGCCTTGCCGGCCATCATCCAGTGCTCCGCCGACGCGTAGGTCACCGAATCGACCGTGAACGGCGCGGGCCACCACTGGCTGAGGCAGCTCTCGCCGAGACGGCCGTCCGCGCGGGGACGATGTCCCCAGAACGGCAGGTACTTCACGTGCTCCCCGCGTGCCGCACGCGCCAGGAGGCCGTCCATGTGTTCCTGTCCCATGGCAGCCGAGTCTGGCATCCGCCACTGACAGTCCGTATGGGGATTTCCGTACCCGCGCGACACATGGTCGACAGATTCCGTCGCGTAACCAAAAGGAAACAACGGAATCACTTGTTGGTGGAGGTCTGCTCTGCCAGGATCGGCACTCAATTCGAGAAGAAGCTACGCCGCCCCCGGATCACGGGGACAGCACAGGAGAGCGTCATGGGCAACGGCTTCCAGGTGCAGGACCGCTTCGCGGACGGTGCGCAGTACATCGGCGGGAGACTGCGGTCCGGTACATCGGGGCGCCACCAGGAGGTGGTGGACCCAGCGACGGGTGAGACGGTCTACCGCTACGAGCTGGCCGGTGCGGATGATGTCGACGCAGCCGTCGCCGCCGCCCGCGGGGCGTTCCCCGCGTGGTCGGGCGCCACCCCCGGCGAACGGTCCGGACTGCTGCACCGCTTCGCCGCCGTACTCGACGCGCAGGCCGGTGACTTCGCGTACGCCGAGTCCCTGCAGTGCGGCAAGCCCGTCAAGCTCTCCACCGAGTTCGACGTGCCCGGAACCGTCGACAACACCTCGTTCTTCGCAGGCGCTGCCCGCACCCTGGAAGGAAAGTCGGCCGGCGAGTACAGCGGCGACCACACCTCCTTCGTACGCCGCGAGGCAATCGGGGTCGTCGGCTCCATCGCACCCTGGAACTACCCGCTCCAGATGGCGGCCTGGAAGATCCTCCCGGCCGTCGCCGCGGGCAACACCATCGTGCTGAAGCCGGCCGAGATCACGCCGCTGACCTCTTTGATGTTCGCCCAGGCAGCCACCGAGGCAGGTATCCCGGACGGCGTGATCAACATCGTCTCCGGCGCCGGAAAAGTCGCAGGTGAGCACCTCGTCGGCCACCCCGACGTCGTCATGACCTCGTTCACCGGTTCCACGGCCGTCGGTAAGCGGGTTGCCGAGATCGCGGCCTCCACCGTCACGCGCCTCCACCTGGAGCTCGGCGGCAAGGCGCCGTTCCTGGTGTTCGACGATGCCGACCTCGACGCCGCGGTCAACGGAGCGGTCGCCGGATCCCTCATCAACACGGGCCAGGACTGCACGGCCGCCACCCGCGCCTATGTCCAGCGCCCGCTGTACGACGCATTCGTGGCCGGTGTCGCAGCGCTGATGGAGAGCGTGCGGCTCGGCGACCCCTTCGACCCGTCGACCGACCTCGGCCCGCTCATCAGCCACGCACAGCGCGACCGGGTCGCCGGGTTCGTGGAGCGCGCCCGGGCGTACGCCACCGTCGTCACCGGCGGCGAAGCCCCCGGGGGAGACCTCGCGGGCGGCGCCTACTACCGGCCGACACTGATCACGGGCGCCGCTCAGGACAGCGAGATCGTGAACGCGGAGATCTTTGGTCCGGTCCTGGTCGTGCTGCCCTTCGACACCGACGACGAGGGAATCCGCCTCGCCGACGACACCCCGTACGGACTCGCCGCCTCCGCATGGACCCGCGACCTGTACCGGGCGAACCGCGCCACCCGTGAGATCGGGGCGGGCTGCGTGTGGATCAACGACCACATCCCGATCATCAGCGAGATGCCGCACGGCGGATACAAGGCCAGCGGCTTCGGCAAGGACATGTCGTCGTACTCCTTCGATGAGTACACGCAGGTCAAGCACGTCATGTACGACAACACCGCGGTAGCCAGGAAGGACTGGCACCGCACCGTCTTCGGGGACCGATAGCAGCGGCCGCCGCCCGGCGGCCCACCCACCCGGAAGGGCAACGCGTATGGAGCAGTACGAGCCCGAGCACCTCTCCGCGGCCCAGCTGGCCGCAATGAGGCGCAGCCTGACCACAGGCAGGGGCGCCCTCACCCGCCGTTCGCTGCTGCGCGCCTCCGGCGCCGGCGCCCTCGCGCTCGGCGGCATCGGCACGCTCGGCGCGTGCGGTATC
The DNA here is from genome assembly GCF_042736635.1 of Streptomyces sp. NPDC060035. NCBI lineage: Bacteria > Bacillati > Actinomycetota > Actinomycetes > Kitasatosporales > Streptomycetaceae > Streptomyces > Streptomyces sp. NPDC060035. The sequence goes on along the minus strand of NZ_JBHWVO010000042.1, from coordinate 49,039 downwards.
CCGCCCGCGAAGCGGGAAGGGGACGCGGCGGCGGCCTCGGACGACCACTCGGCCAGGGAGAAACAGATCAACTTCTCCAACTGGACCGAGTACATGGACGTCAGCGAGGACGAGAAGAGCCGCCCGACGCTGGAAGCGTTCACCAAGCGCACCGGGATCAAGGTCAAGTACACCGAGGACATCAACGACAACGTCGAGTTCTTCGGAAAGATCAAGCCGCAGCTGGCGGCGGGCCAGGACACCGGGCGTGACCTCGTCGTCGTCACCGACTGGCTGGCCGCCCGCATCATCCGGCTCGGCTGGGCGCAGAAGCTCGACCCGGCGAACCTGCCGCACGCGTTCGCCAACCTCTCGGCCCAGTTCCGCAGTCCTGACTGGGACCCGGGACGCGCCTACTCCTATCCCTGGACCGGCATCCCCACCGTCATCGCGTACAACGTGAAGGCGACCGGCGGCCGCAAGGTCGACTCCGTCACCCAGTTGCTCGACGACCCGAAGCTCAAGGGCAAGGTCGCCTTCCTCTCCGAGATGCGCGACTCCGTAGGCATGACCCTGCTCGACATGGGCAAGGACCCCGGGACGTTCACCGACGCCGACTTCGACGCCGCGATAGGCCGGCTCCAGAAGGGCGTCGACAAGAAGCAGATACGCCGCTTCACCGGCAACGACTACACCGCGGACCTCAGCAAGGGCGACCTCGCCGCCTGTGTCGCCTGGGCCGGCGACATCATCCAGCTGCAGGCCGACAACCCCGACATCAAGTTCGCGATACCCGCCGCCGGATACATCACCTCCAGCGACAACCTGCTGGTCCCGGCCAAGGCCAGGCACAAGACCAACGCCGAGAAGCTCATCGACTACTACTACGAGCCCCCGGTCGCCGCCCAGCTCGCCGCGTACATCAACTACGTCTGCCCGGTCGACGGGGTCGCCGCGGAGCTCGCGAAGATCGACGCGTCGATGGCCTCGAACACCCTGATCCTCCCGGACAAGGAGATGGCCGCGAAGTCGCGTGCCTTCCGTTCGCTCAGCTCCGAGGAAGAGACGGCGTACGAGGAGAAGTTCGCCAAGCTCATCGGCGCCTGACCGGCCCGTTCCCCTTCCCGATCTCCCCCGACACCACTGGGACTGCGACCCATGACACAGCAGCAGACAGCGGGCGGCGACGTCCGTCTCACCGGGATCAGCAAGACATTCGGCTCCTTCACCGCCGTACAGCCACTCGATCTGACCGTTCCCGAGGGCTCCTTCTTCGCCCTGCTCGGCGCGTCCGGCTGCGGCAAGACCACCACCCTGCGGATGATCGCGGGCCTGGAGGAGGCCACCACCGGCACGGTCTCGCTCGGCGGCAGGGACATCACGGGCCTGCCGCCGTACAAACGGCCCGTCAACACCGTCTTCCAGAGCTACGCGCTCTTCCCGCACCTCGACGTCACCGAGAACATCGCCTTCGGCCTGCGCCGCCGCGGCATCAAGTCCGTGAAGAAACAGGTGGGGGAGATGCTGGACCTCGTCCAGCTGGGTGACTTCGCCCGCCGCAAACCGCACCAGCTCTCCGGTGGCCAGCAGCAGCGCGTCGCCGTGGCCCGCGCACTCATCAACCACCCCCAGGTGCTGCTGCTCGACGAGCCGCTGGGTGCGCTCGACCTCAAGCTGCGCCGCCAGATGCAGCTCGAACTCAAGCGGATCCAGACCGAGGTCGGCATCACGTTCATCCATGTCACCCACGATCAGGAGGAGGCCATGACCATGGCCGACACCGTCGCGGTGATGAACGGCGGCCGGGTCGAGCAGCTCGGTGCCCCCGCCGAGCTGTACGAGAACCCGCAGACCACCTTCGTGGCGAACTTCCTCGGGACCTCCAACCTCATCGAGGCCGAGATCCTCTCCGCGGGCACGGACATCGTCGTCTCGGCCGGCGGCGGGAAGCTCCGGCTGCCCGGCGGCCGGTGTTCCGCCCCCACGGCGAGCGGCGGCAGGCTGCTCCTCGGCATCCGCCCCGAAAAGATCTCCCTCGTCCCCGCCGAAGAGGCGGACGCGATAGCCGACGGCCGCAACCGGGTCACCGGACGGATCGTCGACTCCAGCTTCATCGGTGTCTCCACGCAGTACGTCGTCGAGAGCCCGGCCGGCAAGGCACTGCACGTGTACGAGCAGAACGTCGACCACCGCGCGGGCCTCGTCCCGGGCGCCGAGGTCGTCCTGCACTGGAATCCCGCACACGCCTTCGGCCTGGATGCCACACAGGACATGGACGCAGGCGTGGAGAGCGTGGAGGACGCGGCGTGAGCGTCACCGACGCGCCGCCGGCGCCACCCACCGAACCCGAGATCCGCAAGCCCTCCACCCGCAAGCGGCTCGTCCCGTACTGGCTGCTGCTCCCCGGCATCCTGTGGCTGCTCGTCTTCTTCGCGCTGCCGATGGTCTACCAGGCGTCGACCTCCGTACAGACCGGATCCCTGGAGAAGGGCTTCCAGGTCACCTGGCACTTCGGTACGTACTGGGACGCCTTCGCCGACTACTACCCGCAGTTCATCCGGTCCCTGCTCTACGCCGGTACCGCCACGATCCTGTGCCTGCTGCTCGGCTATCCGCTCGCGTATCTGATCGCCTTCAAAGCCGGTCGCTGGCGCAACCTCGTGCTCGTGCTGGTCATCGCGCCGTTCTTCACCAGCTTCCTGATCCGTACGCTCGCCTGGAAGACGATCCTCGCGGACGGCGGCGCGGTCGTCGACGTCCTGGACACCCTGCACGTCCTGGACGTCACCAGCTGGCTCGGCTGGACGGAGAACAACCGTGTCCTGGCCACCCCGATGGCCGTCGTCTGCGGTCTGACGTACAACTTCCTGCCCTTCATGATCCTGCCGCTCTACACGTCGCTGGAGCGGATCGACGGCAGGCTGCACGAGGCGGCCGGCGACCTGTACGCAACCCCCGCCACCACCTTCCGCAAGGTGACGTTCCCGCTGTCCATGCCCGGGGTGGTCTCCGGAACCCTGCTGACCTTCATCCCCGCCAGCGGCGACTACGTCAACGCGGAGCTGCTGGGCTCCACGGACACCAAGATGGTCGGCAGCGTCATCCAGACCCAGTTCCTGAGAGTCCTGGACTATCCGACGGCTGCCGCTCTCTCCTTCATCCTCATGGCGGTCGTCCTGCTCGTGGTCACCGTCTACATCCGCCGCTCCGGGACGGAGGACCTGGTCTGATGTCCGTACTCCGCCGGCTTCGCCGGAACCTGGTCGTGATCGCGGGTCTGCTGACCCTCGCGTACATGATCCTTCCGAACATCGTCGTGATGGTGTTCTCCTTCAACAAGCCGAACGGCCGCTTCAACTACGCCTGGCAACGGTTCTCGCTGGACGCCTGGAAGGACCCCTGCGGCGTCGCCGACCTGTGCGGCTCGCTCTCGCTCTCGCTCAGGATCGCCGTCTGGGCGACCGTCGGCGCGACCGTGCTGGGCACGATGATCGCCTTCGCGCTGGTCCGCTACCGCTTCCGGGCGCGCGGCGCGATCAACTCGCTGATCTTCCTGCCGATGGCGATGCCCGAGGTCGTCATGGCCGCCTCGCTGCTCACGCTCTTCCTCAACATGGGCGCCGAGCTCGGCTTCTGGACCGTGCTGATCGCGCACATCATGTTCTGCCTCAGCTTCGTGGTGACGGCGGTCAAGGCGCGCGTGATGTCGATGGACCCGAGGCTCGAGGAAGCCGCACGCGACCTCTACGCGGGCCCCGTGCAGACCTTCGTCCGGGTGACCCTGCCGATCGCCGCCCCCGGAATAGCGGCGGGCGCGCTGCTCGCCTTCGCGCTCTCCTTCGACGATTTCATCATCACCAATTTCAACGCGGGATCCACGGTGACCTTCCCCATGTTCGTCTGGGGATCGGCGCAGCGCGGTACACCCGTGCAGATCAACGTCATCGGTACGGCCATGTTCGTGATTGCCGTGACGGTGGTACTTGTCGGACAGCTCATTGCGAACCGACGGAAGAGCAATGCGGGAAAGTAACACCTGAAGGAGTTGGAAACCATGGCCCCGGACGCCATGCGTACTGCTGCACATTCGCTTTCCGATGCGACCCCCCTCTCCTACTGGCTCGACGACCCGGGAAAGCCTGATGCGCTTCCCGCGCTCACCGGGGACGAGCACTGCGATCTCCTCGTCGTAGGCGGCGGCTACAGCGGACTGTGGACCGCGCTGCTCGCCAAGGAAAGGGATCCCGGGCGCGACGTCGTCCTCATCGAGGGCTACGAGTCGGGCTGGGCCGCCTCGGGCCGCAACGGCGGATTCTGCGCGGCCTCGCTGACCCACGGCCTGGCCAACGGACTGGAGCGCTGGCCCGACGAGATCGGGAAGCTGGAGGAGCTGGGCGGGCAGAATCTCGACGCCATCGAGGCGGCCGTCGCCCGTTACGCCATCGACTGCGACTTCGAGCGCACCGGTGAGATCGATGTGGCCACCCAGCCCCACCAGCTCGAAGAGCTACGGCAATGGCACCGCAGGACCGAGGAGCTCGGCTTCACCGGAGTGGAATTCCTGGACCGCGACCAGGTGCGGACCCATGTCGATTCACCGACTTTCCTGGGTGGTCTGTGGGATCGGCGCGGGGTCGCCCTGCTGCACCCGGCGAAGCTCGTCTGGGGTCTGAAGCGGGCCTGCCTCGGTCTGGGTGTACGGATCTTCGAGCACACCCGGGCCCTCGAGCTCGCCGCGCAGGGAGCCGGCATGGCGGTGCGCACCCCGTACGGCAGGGTCTTCGCCCGCACGGTCGCTCTCGGCACGAACATCTTCCCGTCGCTGGTCAGACGCGTGCGGCCGTACACGGTCCCGGTGTACGACTACGCGCTGATGACCGAACCGCTCAACTCCGGCCAGCTCGCCTCGATCGGCTGGCAGAACCGGCAGGGACTGGGGGACAGCGCGAATCAGTTCCACTACTTCCGGCTCTCTGCGGACAATCGCATCCTGTGGGGCGGCTACGATGCGATCTATCCCTACGGTGGCCGACTGAATTCTGATCTCGACCAGCGTCCGGAGACCTTCCTCAAGCTCGCAGGGCAGTTCTTCGAGTGTTTTCCACAGCTTTCCGATGTGCGTTTCAGTCATGCCTGGGGCGGCGCGATCGACACCTGTTCGCGATTCTCCGCATTCTTCGGAACGGCCCATCGCGGACGGGTCGCCTATGCGGCCGGATTCACCGGACTGGGCGTCGGAGCCACGCGTTTCGGCGCGGACGTGATGCTGGATCTGCTGGCCGGCGAGGAAACGGGGCGCACCGCCCTCGGCATGGTCCGATCCAAGCCGATGCCGTTCCCGCCGGAGCCGTTCGCCTGGGCAGGGATCGAGCTCACCAAGCGGTCACTCGCCCGCGCGGACAGCCGCGGTGGACACCGCAACCTGTGGCTGCGGGCCATGGACCGGCTGGGGCTCGGCTTCGACAGCTGAGGCTTCGACGACTGCGGCTGCAACGGCTTCAGGAGGCGGGTGCGGGCGACCCGGCGTGACTCAGATCACAGTCGACGGGTGGCTGAACCCGCGTCATGATCCGGGCGGACGGCTCTCTCCTGCGTGAACGCACCGGCAGAACCCTGCCGGTGCCACGGCAGAGGAGGCAGTCCATGACCGGCACGGGGGCGCATGCCGCGGTCGAATGGCTCGCATCGGCGGCACCGGATCCGGACGCCTGCCGGTGGGAGTGGGAGCGCAATCCGCAGGGGATCGCGCTCCTTCCCGCCGGGAAGCGCTGGGACGTACTGATTCTTCCGGGGGAGCTGGGCTACCCGACGCTCGATGTGCTCACCCGGCTCATCGACCGGCCGGGGCCGGTTCTTGCCGGTTTCGGCGACTCCCGCATGGGGTTCTTCGTGCCGCCGGGAACGGTCGCGCGCTGGCTCGGAACCGGTGTCCGCGGGGTGGGTCAGGGTGCCTGGATCGTCATTCCCTACCCGGGCCGCACGGTGGGCGGGGTGCGGTGGCTCATCCAGCCGGACGGGTCGGGGACGCTCACCGACGCGACCGTCCTGGAGCTTGCGATGCACGAGGCCGCAGCGGCCCGAAGCGCCCATGGGGGAGGCGGCGACGAGGGGTGATGTGCCACCAGAGGTCTTGACAACTGGATTGGTCTGGACCATGTTGTGCGCGGCCCCACTCAATTCCCCCCTGCACGGAGGCTGTTGTGGAACGCACCGGACCACCCGCCCGATTCTCCGGACTTCTGGCCGCCTTCTCGGCCGCCCTGCTCGCCGCCGGCGGTCTGGTCGCCTCGGCGCCGGCTGCCGGGGCGGCCGACGCCGATCTGGCGCGCAACGGCGGCTTCGAGGCGGGCCTGGACGGCTGGAGCTGTACGGGCGGCAGCGGAGCCGTCGTCAGCACGCCCGTACACGGAGGCACTTCCGCGCTGAAGGCGACACCGGCCGGTAACGACAACGCCAAGTGCTCCCAGACCGTGACGGTGAAGCCCGACTCCACGTACACGCTGAGTGCGTGGGTGCAGGGCAGCTACGTCTACCTCGGCGCGACCGGCACCGGGACCACCGACGTCTCCACCTGGACCCAGTCCGCCGGCGCGTACACGAAGCTCACCACCACGTTCAGGACCGGCGCCGCGACCACCTCGGTCGGCGTGTACACCCACGGCTGGTACGGCACCCCGGCCTACTACGCCGACGACCTCACCCTCGTCGGCCCCGGCGGCGCCCCCGTCGTCGTGCCCGCCGCACCCACCGGGCTGAGCGCCGGTACGGCCACCGCCTCCGCCGTTCCGCTGTCCTGGACGGCTTCCGCCGGAGCCACGGGCTACAACGTCTACCGGGGCGGGACGAAGGTCCTCACCGCCTCCGGCACCTCGGCGACCGTGACGGGGCTGGCCGCGTCGACCGCGTACAGCTTCCAGGTCACCGCGGTCAACGCCGCGGGCGAGTCCGCGAAGTCCGCCGCCGTGAGCGCCACCACGACCGCGGGCGGCGGGGGAGGCGGGAACGGGGACCTCCCCGCCCATGCCCTCGTCGGCTATCTGCACTCCAGTTTCGCCAACGGCTCCGGCTACACGCGGATGGCCGATGTGCCCGACTCGTGGGACGTCATCAACCTCGCCTTCGGTGAGCCGACGTCCGTCACCTCCGGCGACATCCGCTTCTCGCTCTGCCCGGCCGCGGAGTGCCCGGGGGTGGAGTCCGAGGAGGAGTTCAAGGCGGCCATCAAGGCCAAGCAGGCCGTCGGCAAGAAGGTGCTGATCTCCATCGGCGGCCAGAACGGCCAGGTCCAGCTCGCCTCCACGGCCGCGCGCGACACCTTCGTCTCCTCCGTGTCCAAGATCATCGACACCTATGGGCTCGACGGCCTGGACATCGACTTCGAGGGCCACTCGCTCTCGCTGAACACCGGTGACACCGACTTCCGCAGCCCGACGAGCCCCGTCATCGTCAACCTGATCTCCGCGGTCAAGTCCCTCAAGGCCAAGTACGGCGACGACTTCGTCCTCACCATGGCGCCCGAGACCTTCTTCGTACAGCTCGGCTACCAGTACTACGGTTCCGGCCCCTGGGGCGGCCAGGACCCGCGCGCCGGGGCCTATCTCCCGGTCATCCACGCCCTGCGTGACGACCTCACCCTGCTGCACGTCCAGGACTACAACTCGGGCTCCATCATGGGCCTGGACAACCAGTACCACTCGATGGGCGGCGCCGACTTCCACATCGCCATGACCGACATGCTGCTCACCGGCTTCCCGGTCGCGGGCGACCAGACCAAGGTCTTCCCGGCCCTGCGCCCCGAGCAGGTCGCCTTCGGACTCCCGGCGTCCACCCAGGCGGGCAACGGCCACACCTCGCCCGCCGAGGTCACCAAGGCGCTGAACTGCCTGACGAAGAAGACCGACTGCGGCTCCTACCAGACGCACGGCACCTGGTCCGGGCTGCGCGGGCTGATGACGTGGTCCATCAACTGGGACCGCTTCAACAACTGGGAGTTCTCGAAGAACTTCGACGCCTACTTCGGCAGCTGACCTCCCGCAGGACCAGCAGCAGTACCGCGCTCAGGCACCAGCTGGCGAGCACGTCCAGGGGCCAGTGGTAGCCGCGCAGCACCAGACCGATGCTCGTCGCCGCCGTCATCAGGACGGCGGCGACGAGCATCATCCATGAGCGCCGCACGTACGGCGCCAGCAGCAGGGCCGCGGCCCCGTACGCCACCGCCGCTGTGGCCGTATGGCCCGAGGGGTAGTAGCCGGTGGCCTCGGTCAGCGGCCCCTGGCGGTCGGTCCACAGCTTGAGGGGGACGACCAGTGCGGGTACCGCCGCCATGACCGCCACGGCGCACAGCGCGGCACGGCGGGCGCGGCGGGCGCGGCGGAACCAGGCGAAGACGACCGCACACGCCAGCACCGGCACGGCGACCTGCATGTTGCCCAGATCGGCGAAGAAGTCGGCGAGCCGGGCGGGTCCCCGCCCCGCCAGGGCCAGACCGGCCCGCTCGTCGGGTCCGAGCAGGGGGCCGTCGGCCACGACCTGCCAGGTGACCAGTGCGAAGAGCGCCATCAGCGCCGATACCTGCGAAACGAGAAGAACCGGCCACCGGGGAACAGGGGGGATTGTTCCGGGGTGGCCGGTCGGATCGGTTTGCCGCGCGCCCCGGGGGGTGTGGGGCGAGCGGCCATCCGATCGAGGAGTTCCGGAGCCAGAAGCTCCAGTGGTGTGCGCCAGGGCACTACCGGGACGGCACTGGGGGAGCCCCGGCCCGGCATCGCCCGCAGTCCCCTGCGGGCGGGGTGTTTCTCTCATCTGCGGAAACCGTACGTCAGAGGAAGGGGGGACCGATAGCGGCAACGGTATCCCGCCATCGCCCCCGCACACCTTCTTCACAGGCCCACACCAGGGCCGCGGTCATCCCCGCCGAAATCGCCTCGCGGCGGCCGGCGGACTCGCACGGATCAGAGCCGGGCGAATGCCTGCTCGAGGATGTCCAGGCCCTCGTTCAGCAGGTCCTCTCCGATGACGAGCGGCGGCAGGAAGCGCAGGACGTTGCCGTACGTGCCGCAGGTCAGCACCAGCAGGCCCTCGGCGTGGCAGGCCTTGGCCAGCGCGGCCGCGGCGGCCGCGTCGGGGTCCTTCGTGCCGGACTTCACGAGCTCGATGGCGATCATCGCGCCGCGGCCGCGGATGTCACCGATGATGTCGCCGTTCGGGAGCTTCGACTGCAGCTCGGCCAGACGGCCCTTCATGACCTCCTCGATGCGCTTGGCCTTCCCGTTCAGGTCCAGCTCACGCATCGTCTCGATGGCACCGAGCGCACCCGCGCAGGCCACCGGATTGCCGCCGTACGTGCCACCGAGACCGCCGGCGTGCGCGGCGTCCATGATCTCGGCGCGACCGGTCACCGCGGAGAGCGGGAGGCCGCCCGCGATGCCCTTGGCCGTGGTGATCAGGTCCGGGACGATGCCCTCGTCCTCACAGGCGAACCACTGGCCGGTGCGGCAGAAGCCGGACTGGATCTCGTCCGCGACGAAGACGATGCCGTTGTCCTTCGCGAACTGCGCGATCGCCGGGAGGAAGCCCTTGGCCGGCTCGATGAAACCGCCCTCGCCGAGGACCGGCTCGATGATGATGGCCGCGACGTTGTCCGCGCCGATCTGCTTGGTGATCTCGTCGATGGCCTGGGCGGACGCCTCGGCACCGGCGTTCTCGGCGCCGGTCGGCCAGCGGTAGCCGTACGCGACCGGGACGCGGTAGACCTCGGGGGCGAACGGACCGAAGCCCTGCTTGTACGGCATGTTCTTCGCCGTCAGCGCCATCGTGAGGTTCGTCCGGCCGTGGTAGCCGTGGTCGAAGACGACGACCGCGGTGCGCTTGGTGTAGGCGCGGGCGATCTTCACGGCGTTCTCGACGGCCTCGGCGCCCGAGTTGAACAGCGCCGACTTCTTCGCGTGGTCGCCCGGCGTCAGCTCGGCGAGCTGCTCGCAGACCTCGACGTACCCCTCGTACGGCGTGACCATGAAACAGGTGTGGGTGAAGTCGGCGAGCTGCGCGGAGGCGCGGCGTACGACCGCCTCGGCCGATGCGCCCACCGACGTCACGGCGATACCCGAGCCGAAGTCGATCAGCCGGTTGCCGTCCACGTCCTCGATGATCCCGCCGCCCGCCCTGGCGGTGAACACCGGCAGCGTGGAGCCCACGCCCGCGGCGACCGCCGCGAGGCGGCGAGCCTGCAGCTCGACCGACTTCGGGCCGGGAATGGCAGTGAGGACGCGGCGCTCCTGCGGAATGTCGGACATGCGGGGCTCCTGGGGGTGTTTCGGACGCTTCTCTTTCTGCAGGCTAGGGGTGGGGGCGGGCGTCAGGCATGCTCCGATCGGGAGCAGTGGGGGCGTGTCCTTGTCCGTGGCGGACAGGTGCCCGGACCTGAATGCTGTGCGGCCGCGACCTGCCCCATCCGGCCGGATTGCTGAACTCCCCGTGCCCTGGCACTAGATTGACCGGTGCAGAAGGCGGGACCTGGCTGGTCAGGGGGCAGCGGTTCATGGACACCGAAGGCACGTACGGCAAACGGGGCACAAGCGCGGAGCGGGTGCCCCGCCCGGCGGGACCACCACCGTCCGCTCCACCGCCCCCCGCGCACGCCCCGGCCGTCGGCCCTCCGCTGGAGGAATGGCTGCGCACTCCGCGCCCCGTACGGGAACCGGGCGTCTGGCGGTACGGACACACGCCGCGCCCGCCCGAGAGGCCGGAAGGGGTCTCCGACCGCTCACTGGCGGTCGGAGTGCTGATCTCGGTGCTGTGCGGGCTGCTCCTGTGGTCCCTGTGGCGCAACGGCTACATCCCCTACCGGCTGGTCCCGCTGAAGCTGTTCACCCCGCGCGACTGGTGGTACGCCGGAATGTTCGGCGGACCCAGGACGGTCGAGGGTGCCGATGCCCTCACGGTCTACGAGGCCGTCCTCTTCGGCCTGCTCGTCTACGGGTGCGGGCGTCTGGGGAACTGGTCCGAGATCTTCCGGCGCCATGTCGCCGGGCGCGGGCAGCCCTTCCTCGCGCTGGTGACGGCCGCCGCAGCAGCGGTCGCGCAGCTCCTGGTGTGGAAGGACGCCGTGCCCGTCGTCAGGCCGGTGCTCGTCCTCGTCGCCTCGATCGCGGGCGGTGAGATCTTCCAGAGCCAGGCCGTCGTGAACGTGATCTACACCCTCATCACCCTCGGGGTGCTCTGGCCGTTCGCCCGCCTCGGACGCTGGCGCGAGCTGGTCGCCGGTCGCCTCCGGGGCCTCTCCGGCGCTCCCGCTGCTGCCCGGGCACCTGCCGCACCCCCGGACGTCCCCACTTTCGAGCAGTGGCCGGAGCTGCGTGCGGCAGGGCAGACGGACGCCGCCGAGATCCTCGCCGCCGAAGTACGCACCGGCCGGATGAACGACGTCGACGTTGCGCGTCTGCGTCACGCCTGGACCGTGGGCCGGGCGCACGCCGACCGTGTCACCGCGCTCACCGAAGCCGTACTGCGCGCCGGCGGCGCCGCGGCGCTTCACCCGTCCGGCGCCCGCGACCTGCCGCAGCGCACCGCACGCCACGATCTGCTCACCGGCCAGGTCCGTATCGGCAGCTGCGCCGAGGACCCGCACAATCCGTACGCACGCCGCGGCTCGGGCGTCGCCCTGGAACCCGCGCTGCTCGGCACCTCGCTCCTCGCGGTCGGACCGCCGGGGGCCGGGAAGTCCGCCCGTCTGGTGCGGCCGGTCGTCGAGTCGCTCGCCCTTCAGGCGCTTGCCGGACGGGCGGCCGTGCTCGCTGTCGGCGCGGCCGGGGGACAGCTGGGCCCCGACGAGGCGTATGACGTCGTGGTGCGGATCGGCGACCCCGCTTCGGTGCACGACTTCGATCTGTACGGCGGCACGACCGACCCCGACGAGGCCGCGGGTGTGCTCGCCCAGGGGCTCGTCGGCGATGTCACCAACGTGGACAGCAGGCGCGCCGCCACCGTGCTCGCCCAGCTGCTCGGCCCCTACCGCGCCGTCCACGGACATTTCCCCGGGGTGCCCGCACTCCGGGAGCTCCTCGACGGGGACCTGTCCGCGATCGGCACGCTGCGCGAGGCGCTGGGGGCCGGCGGCCACCACGCGATGCTGCGCGAACTCGAGACCCGCGCGCGGCAGAAGGGCGGACCCGGAGACCCGGCGCCGGTGCTCGCCGACCGGATCGCGTTGCTCGACCGGCCCGCGTTCGCCTCGTTCTTCGCCACCGGGGACGGCGCCCGCCCCTTCTCACTGCGGTCCCTGGAGCACCTTCCGCTACGGGTGAGGATCGATCTGCCCGAGCGCGCGCATGCCGAGGCCTCGCGGCTGCTCGCCCGGCTCGTCCTCGCCCAGTTCAACGCGATCGCCGCTGCCCGCACGGACCACTCGCTCTTCGTCTGCCTGGTACTGGACGATGCCACGCACACCGTCACCACCGAGACCGTCCGGGGCGTCCGCCGGCTGCGGTCGGTCAACGCGGGGGCCGTCCTCACCCTGCGTACCGTCGACGACGTACCCGAAGGGCTGCACACCGCGCTGCTCGGCGCGGTCGGCTGCTGCATGGCCTTCTCCGGAGTCAGCACCTGGGACGGCAAGCGCTTCGCGGAGGTCTGGGGCAAGGAGTGGGTGGAGACCCGTGAGGTCGCCCAGCACGCGGTCTTCGCCGACCAGCCGTTCACCCGCGCGCTGCACGGCTTGCGCAAGCTGGTCACCGGCAAGGCCGTGACCAGGGACGCCGTGACCGTACGGCGGGTCGAACGGGAGCGCTGGTCGGCTTCCGAGCTGGCGTACTCGCTGCCCACCGGACACGCCGTGCTGTCGCTGACGACGGTGGACGGCGAACATGCACCGCCGCTGCTGGTCGAGCTCGGACGCTGAGAGCGCCGACCGGCGAGCGGTTACGGGAAACCTGCCGCCCTGGCAGAATCGAAGTCGGCCGTCTGTACGGGACGGCGCAATCGACTCCCAGAGGTCCGGCGGTCCCATGCCCCCCACTCTCGCCTCGCTCGTCCAGCACTCCGCGCTCAAGCTCACTGTCCGTGCGGGGGCGGACCGGCTCGACACGCAGGTGCGCTGGGCGCACGCCAGTGAGCTCGCCGACCCCGTCCCGTACATGGACGGCGGCGAGCTCCTGCTCGTCACCGCCACCAACCTCGACGCCGAGGACCCCGAGGCGATGCGCAGGTACGTACAGCGGCTGGCCGGCGCCGGAGTCGCCGGCATCGGCTTCGCCGTCGGCGTCACCTACGAGGACATTCCCGAGGCCCTCGTCGCAGCCGCCGACGAAGCGGGGCTGCCGCTCCTGGAGGTGCCCCGCCGCACCCCGTTCCTCGCCATCAGCAAGGCCGTTTCCGCGGCGATCGCCGCCGACCAGTACAGGGCCGTCACCGCCGGTTTCGAGGCCCAGCGGGAGCTGACCCGGGCCGCACTCGCCGGGGACGGCCCGGGCGAACTCCTGAGCCGCCTCGCCGCGTACGTCGACGGCTGGGCCGCGCTGTACGACACCTCCGGCGCGGTCGTCGCCGCGGCGCCCGACTGGGCGGCCCGCCGCGCCGCGAGGCTCACCCCCGACGTCGAGCGCCTCCGGGACCGCCCCGCTCCGGCCAGCGCCGTCGTCGGCGACACCGACGACCGGGTCGAGCTCCAGTCCCTGGGCACCGGCCGCCGCACCCGCGGTGCGCTGGCCGTCGGCACGGGGGCGGCGCTCGGCACGGCCGAGCGGTACGCCGTGCACTCGGCCGTCGCCCTGCTGACGCTCACCACGGCCCGCTCCCGCTCGCTCCAGGGCGCGGAGCAGCGCCTCGGCGCGGCGGTCCTGCGCATGCTGCTGGCGGGGCAGCCCGACCACGCCCGGGCGGTTGCCGGGGATCTGTACGGGGGCCTGCTCGACGCCCCCTTCCGGCTGCTCATCGCGGAGGCGTTCACCCCGTCGTCCCCCTCCGCGCCCGTCGCCACCGAGCTCCTCGCCGAGACGATGGAGGCCGCGGCGGCCCGGTCCGGCGAGACGCTGCTGATGGTCCCCGAGGGCGAACGAGTCGTGGTGCTGGCCGCGGACGGCGGCGCCGCGGTCGCCGCGTGCGCCGCGCATGCCCGGACGCAGGACGAGCGTCCGGCACACGAGCCGGGGAAGGAGGAGGGCGACGTCGTGGTCGGCCTGTCCGCCCCCTGTGGCCCCATCGCCGTGGCCGCCGCGTACAAGCAGGCCGAACAGGCGCTCTCGGTCGCCCGCCGCCGGGGCAGGGCCCTGGTCGAGCACGAGGAGCTCGCGGCGGGGTCGGTCCTGCCGCTCCTGGCGGACGATGCGGTACGGGCCTTCGCCGACGGAATGCTGCGCCCCTTGTACGAACACGACGCGAAGGGCCGGGGTGATCTGGTCGCCTCGCTGCAGGCCTGGCTCTCCCGGCACGGCCAGTGGGACGCCGCAGCCGCGGACCTGGGCGTTCACCGCCACACCCTGCGGTACCGGATGCGCCGGGTGGAGGAGATCCTGGGCCGCTCCCTGGATGATCCGGACGTCCGTATGGAGCTGTGGCTGGCCCTGAAGACGACGGCCGCGTCATCGGGGACCCCGTAGCGAGCGGGACCGCAGGAAGTGACGTGTCCTCCGGGGGAGGGCGGCCGTATCGCGGTTCCGCCCGGGGACGACTGAGGGCAGAGCGCCGGGCCCTCCTCCGACAAACCGGCGCATCGCCCCTCCCGTCCGCTCCACGCCGGACAAACGTCATCCGCGCCCGGCCGACCTACGGTGGGGCCAGGAGGGTGCCTCCGCGGTGCCCGCGACCCCCCGTTCACACCCCCGAAGGGCCGGAACCGCCATGACTTCCACCCACGCCTTCTGGCTGGCCGGCCGCCAGGCCACCGGCGAGGACAGCTTCGACGTCACCAACCCCTGGGACGGTCGTCTCGTCGGCACGGTCAGCGTGCCGACCGACGCCCAGGTCGAGGAGGCCGTCGCCGCCGCGCACGCCGTGCGTGACGAGTTCGCCGCCACCCCGGCGCATGTGCGGGCCGCCGCCCTCGACCATGTCGTGCGGCGTCTGACGGAGCGCACCGAGGAGATCGCCCAGCTGATCTCCGGCGAGAACGGCAAGCCCATCAAGTGGGCCCGCGGTGAGGTCGGCCGTGCCGTCTCCGTGTTCCGGTTCGCCGCCGAGGAGGCCCGCCGCTTCAACGGCGGCGACGCCCAGCGGCTGGACACGGACGCCG
Organism: Streptomyces sp. NPDC060035; assembly: GCF_042736635.1. Taxonomy (NCBI): domain Bacteria; kingdom Bacillati; phylum Actinomycetota; class Actinomycetes; order Kitasatosporales; family Streptomycetaceae; genus Streptomyces; species Streptomyces sp. NPDC060035. Next base: position 33,837 of record NZ_JBHWVO010000042.1, on the reverse strand, counting down.
GCGGGACCGGCCGCCTCGCACTGACCCGGCGCTTCCCGCGCGGACCCGTCCTCGGTATCGCGCCCTTCAACTTCCCGCTCAACCTGAGCGCCCACAAGGTCGCCCCGGCCATCGCCGTCGGTGCGCCGATCATCCTCAAGCCGGCGCCGGCGACCCCCATCTCGTCCCTGATCCTGGGCGAGCTGCTGGCGGAGACGGATCTCCCGGCCGGCTCCTGGTCCGTCCTGACCGTGCCGAACGACAGGATGCCCGCCCTGGTCAAGGACGAGCGGCTGCCCGTGATCTCCTTCACCGGCTCCGGCCCGGTCGGTTACTCGATCATGGAGTCGGTGCCGCGCAAGCACTGCACCCTGGAACTCGGCGGCAACGGCGCGGCCGTCGTCCTCGGCGACTACGCCTCCGAGGAGGACCTGGACTGGGCCGCGACCCGTATCGCGACCTTCTCCAACTACCAGGGCGGCCAGTCCTGCATCTCGGTGCAGCGCGTCATCGCCGACTCCTCGGTGTACGACCGCCTCGTCCCGAAGATCGTCGCGGCCGTCGAGGCCCTCGTGACCGGTGACCCCTCCGACGCGGCCACGGACGTCGGCCCGCTGGTCAACGAGGACGCCGCCCGCCGCGTCGAGTCCTGGGTCGACGAGGCCGTCGCAGCAGGAGCGGCACTGCTCACCGGCGGCAAGCGCGACGGGGCCACCTACGCCCCGACGGTCCTCACCGACCTGCCCGGCACCTCGAAGATCGCCTGTGAAGAGGTCTTCGGCCCGGTCCTGTCCGTGCAGCGGACCGATGGCGAGGTCGAAGCCTTCGCCGCCGTCAACGCCTCCAAGTACGGTCTGCAGGCAGGCGTCTTCACGCACGACCTGCAGACCGCGTTCCGCGCCCACCGCGCTCTGGAGGTGGGCGGCGTGATCATCGGTGACGTCCCCTCCTACCGCGCCGACCAGATGCCGTACGGCGGCGCCAAGCAGTCCGGCGTCGGCCGCGAGGGTGTGCGCTACGCGATGGACGACTACACCTACGAGCGGGTGCTGGTCCTCACGGGCCTCGCCCTGTAGCCCACGCGTAAGTCAAAAACCGGCCGGAGCCCGCTGTGCGGGGCTCCGGCTGGTTCTTTTCCCCCGCCCGGATCTGCGAAGGCTGCCCGGAAGGAACGCGATCAGTACGGGCCGCCGCGGAAAAGCATGCTGCCGTGGTGGCGCGGGCGGTCGCCGCGTGCGTGGGCCGCGTCGGATCGGTCGGCGGGGGCCGAGAGCCGGGCGAGGGTCCGGAGGGTCGCCAGGCCGGCCAGCACCTCGTCACGGCGGTCCGCGGACTTCATCCAGGCCGGCAGCCGGGCGAACATCCCTCTCGTCGGGGAGGCGTGACGCTCGCGCAGCCGGGCGCCCACGTAGGCGGCGAGGGCATCGACGTGCTCCTCGTCGTAGGCCCACAGGATCCGTCCCGCACAGCGGGTCTGAAGCCAGAGCGGCCGCCGGAAGAAGGGGTCCTCGCTACCGCCGGGCACCGCGCCGACCAGACCGGCGCCCCGCTCCTCGGCCGTCCAGTCGGCGACCGCGCCGCAGCCGGCGCAGGTGAGGCGGCGGGGCTGGAAGAGCAGGGCGCTGGAGTACTTCGGCGCCGCGAGGCCGGGCCGAGGTACGACGAGCGCGCGGCCACCGCACCTCGGGCAGACCACGAGCACCCGGCCGGTGAACTGGGGGAGCCACGAACCGTCGTCGTGGTGGCGGACCGGTTCGGCGTGCGCGGGCTCGGAGCTCATGACGGACACCCTGCCAGGCCCGATCCGCCCCGGCGACCAGGATCCGGCGGACCCTGCACGAGCCACGGGACACCCTCCAGCTGGGGTCGCCCATGCAGCGGAGTCGTTCCGGCCGACTTTGAGATCCCGCGTACGCGGCCGTCCCGGGGAGGCGTGCGGTGAGCCCCCCCGCTCCCGCACCCGTAGGCACAGGGGCGTGACCGGGCCCGACGGCCCAGGCACCGGGGCCGCTGCGACCGGTCCCGGCGGGTGTTCCCGTGCGAACACCGCGGCGGGCTGAAGGGGTTCGGAACGGGCCGGATCGGGGCGATACGGTCCGAAGTGCGGAGAGCCCTCGCAGATTGGAGGGAAACTGCAGGTCAGGGTGGTGGAAGGGGCTCATTGTGCGGGGGCTCCGGCCGGTCCGGTACCCCGCAGGGAGTCCGCAGCAGGGGTGGTGGGGGCGGCGTGGATCGGGTACATACGGACGAGTAGCACCGATCGGTTTGCGTACGTCCCGACCATCGACCCGACTCGCGGCGAGGTGAGCTCCTCATGTCCGCCCCATCCGACATTCCCCAGGCCCCCAAAGTCACCGAACGCGAAGCACGGCAGGTGGCCGAGGCCGCCCGCGAACAGGACTGGCGCAAGCCCAGTTTCGCCAAGGAACTCTTCCTCGGACGCTTCCGGCTCGACCTGATCCACCCCCACCCCGTGCCACCCGCCGACGACGTACGGCGCGGCGAGGCCTACCTCGCCCGACTGCGCGAATTCTGCGAGACCCGCATCGACGGGGCGCTCATCGAGCGCGAGGCAAAGATTCCCGACGAGGTCGTCAACGGCCTCAAGGAACTCGGCGCCCTCGGCATGAAGATCGAGACCAAGTACGGAGGCCTGGGACTGACCCAGGTCTACTACAACAAGGCGCTGGCCCTGGTCGGTTCCGCCAGCCCCTCGCTCGGCGCGCTGCTCTCCGCCCACCAGTCCATCGGCGTACCGCAGCCACTGAAGATGTTCGGCACCCAGGAGCAGAAGGACACCTTCCTGCCCCGCCTCGCCCGTACGGACATCTCCGCCTTCCTCCTCACCGAACCCGACGTGGGATCCGACCCGGCGAGGCTGGCCACCTCGGCCGTCCCCGACGGCGAGGACTACGTCCTGGACGGCGTGAAGCTCTGGACGACCAACGGCGTCGTCGCAGATCTGCTCGTCGTGATGGCCCGTGTCCCGCAGTCCGAGGGCCACAAGGGTGGCATCACGGCCTTCGTCGTCGAGGCGGACTCCCCGGGCATCACGGTGGAGCACCGCAACGCCTTCATGGGGCTGCGCGGCATCGAGAACGGGGTGACCCGCTTCCACGGGGTCCGGGTGCCCGCCGGCAACCGGATCGGACCCGAGGGCGCAGGTCTCAAGATCGCCCTGACCACGCTCAACACCGGACGCCTCTCGCTGCCCGCCATGTGCGTGGGCGTCGGGAAGTGGTCCCTGAAGATCGCCCGCGAATGGTCGGCGGTACGCGAGCAGTGGGGCAGGCCGGTCGCCCGGCACGAAGCGGTCGGCGCGAAGATCTCCTTCATCGCCGCCACCACGTTCGCGCTGGAGGCGGTCGTCGACCTCTCCTCGCAGATGGCCGACGAGAACCGCAACGACATCCGGATCGAAGCCGCCCTGGCCAAGCTGTACGGCTCCGAGATGGGCTGGCTGATCTCCGACGAACTGGTCCAGATCCGCGGCGGGCGCGGCTTCGAGACCGCCGACTCGCTCGCCGCCCGCGGCGAACGCGCCGTACCCGCCGAGCAGATGCTCCGCGACATGAGGATCAACCGGATCTTCGAGGGCTCCACGGAGATCATGCATCTGCTGATCGCCCGCGAGGCCGTCGACGCCCACCTCAAGGTCGCCGGCGACATCATCGACCCCGACAAGCCCCTCTCGGCCAAGGCGAAGGCGGGCGCCAACGCGGCGGGCTTCTACGCACGATGGCTGCCGAAGCTGGTCAGCGGCCCCGGGCAGCTGCCCAGCGCGTACAGCGAGTTCAGGGTTCCGGGGCACCCGGACCTCTCCGCCCACCTCCGGTACGTGGAACGCTCCGCCCGCAAGCTCGCCCGCTCCACCTTCTACGCGATGTCCCGCTGGCAGGGCCGCATGGAGACCAAGCAGGGCTTCCTCGGCCGGATCGTCGACATCGGCGCCGAACTCTTCGCCATGAGCGCCGCCTGCGTCCGGGCCGAACACCTGCGCGTCAACGGTGACCACGGCCGCGAGGCGTACCAGCTCGCCGACGTCTTCTGCCGGCAGTCCCGCATCCGGGTGGAGGAGCTCTTCACCCGGCTGTGGTCCAACACCGACGACATCGACCGGCGCGTGGTCGACGGAGTCCTGTCCGGTACGTACACCTGGCTGGAGGAGGGTGTCATCGACCCCAGCGGCGACGGTCCCTGGATCGCCGACGCCACCCCCGGCCCGGCCACCGGGGAGAACGTCCACCGCCCCATCCGCTGAACCGGCATCCCCGCGGGGCGCGTCCACTGCCTGGACGTGCCCCGCGGGTGCGCCCGCCGCACGGCAGGATGAGTGCCCGTGACCGTCATCCACATCCCCGGCTCCAAGTCCGTCACCGCCCGCGCCCTGTTCCTGGCCGCAGCGGCGGACGGCACCACCACCCTCCTGCGGCCCCTGCACTCGGACGACACCGAGGGGTTCACCGAGGGGCTGACCCGCCTCGGATACGGGGTGACGCGCGAGCCGGACCGCTGGCACATCGAGGGCCGCCCCTCGGGCCCCGCCGTCACCGACGCCGAGGTGCACTGCCGCGACGGGGCCACCACCGCACGCTTCCTGCCGACGCTGGCCGCCGCCGCGGCCACCGGCACGTACCGCTTCGACGCCTCCGCGCAGATGCGCCGGCGTCCCCTCGCCCCGCTCACCGAGGCCCTGCGCGCCCTCGGTGTCGACCTGCGCCACGAGGGTGCCGAGGGCCACCACCCGCTCCGCATCGAGGCGTCGGGGGTCAAGGGCGGCCAACTGACCCTGGATGCGGGGGAGTCGTCCCAGTACCTCACCGCCCTGCTGATGCTCGGGCCTCTCACCGCCGAAGGGCTCCGGATCGACGTCACGGAGCTCGTGTCGGCGCCGTACATCGAGATCACCCTTTCGATGATGCGCAGCTTCGGCGTCGAGGTCGTCCGGGAGGGGAACACCTTCACCGTCCCGCCGGGCGGTTACCGCGCCACCACGTACGCCGTCGAACCCGACGCCTCCACCGCGAGCTACTTCTTCGCCGCTGCGGCCCTCACCGGCCGTGAGGTCACGGTCCCCGGCCTGGGCACCAACGCGCTCCAGGGCGATCTGCGCTTCACCGACGTCCTGCGCCGCATGGGCGCCGAGGTGCGGACCACGGCCGACGCGACGACGGTCCGGTCCACCGGCGCCCTCCGCGGCCTCACCGTCAACATGCGCGACATCTCCGACACGATGCCCACCCTCGCCGCGATCGCGCCGTTCGCCTCGTCGCCCGTACGGATCGAGGACGTCGCCAACACCCGGGTGAAGGAGTGCGACCGGCTGGAGGCCTGCGCGGCGAACCTGCGGCGGACGGGGATCACCGTGCACACCGGGCCCGACTGGATCGAGATCCACCCCGGCACCCCCCGCGCCACCGAGATCGCCACCCACGGCGACCACCGCATCGTGATGTCGTTCGCGGTCGCGGGGCTGCGCGCGCCCGGGATGAGCTACGACGACCCCGGCTGCGTACGCAAGACCTTCCCCGAATTCCACGAGGTGTTCTCGGAGTTCGCGGCCGGGAGCGCCGGCTGACGGAAAGGCCGCGCACACGGACGGCGGCGGCGCCTACCCTGCCCGCATGATGTCCAGGAGCGATGTTCTGTCCATCCTGTCCCTGCTGCAACGGGCGGGGGCCGACGTGGTGATCGGCGGAGGCTGGGGCATCGACGCCCTGCTCGGCGAGGAGACCCGCGAGCACCGGGATCTCGACCTCCTGCACGTCCGGGAACAGGAGCCCGTCGTCGTCGCGGCCCTGGTCTCGGCCGGATACGCGGAGACGCTCGACTGGCGCCCCGTACGCTTCGTCCTCAGCCATCCCTCCGGGCTCGAGATCGACCTGCATCCACTGGTGTTCGCCGCCGACGGCTCCGCCGTACAGTCCTCGCCCGATCCGGCCGAGCCCTTTCGCTACCCCGCGTCCTGCTTCGTCACCGGCACCATCGGCACGACCACCGTGCGCTGCATCTCCGCCGAGCAGCAGGCCCTGTTCCACCAGGGGTACGAACCGGCCGACCGTGACGTCCGGGACATGGCACAGCTGAGGAAGAAGTTCGGCATCCATACGCGAATCTGACCCCCGTATGCAGCACAATCGAGCCTCGGTGGCGGTCGGAGACCCGATCGCCACCGTCAACGGGAGACAGGGGCAGGGATGTTCGGGGCGGGAAACCGGCGGGCCGGGTGGCGGAGTGCCGCAGCCGTGGGATGCGCGGTGGTGACGCTCGTGGGCGTCACCGGATGCGGCGGCGGCGAAGGCGGTGGCGACAAGGCCGGGAAGAGCACCGGGCCCTCACCCTCCGCGGCCCCGGCCGCCGGGCTCACCGAATCCCAGCTCACATCGGTCGCCTTCACCGACGGGGAGAGGGTCGGCACCTACACAGCCTCCGACTACACCCTGGACGGGCCGCTCGGCGACGACTACACCGCCACCCCGGCCGTCTGCCAGCCGCTCGTCAGCCTTGCCGGTGACGTCAGCGACTACGACCCGACCGCCCAGGTACAGCGCAAGGTCGACGTCCCCGAGGAGATGCTCGGTGTCACCGTCGACGTGACCCTGCGCTCGTACGGGAAAGGCGAGGCCGCGAAGGTCATGCTGTCGCTCGACAAGGCCGGCCGGGACTGTGCCGGAGGCCTGACCGAGGAGCGGGCCGTCGCGCGGGCCACGTACGAGAAGGTCGAACCCACCGGGCTGCCCGCTTTCGCGGCCGAGGCCGACGAGGCGAAGGCGTACCGCTTCACCGTCCTCGACGTGAAGGGGAAGCTGAAGCTGTACGAGTACCTCACCGTCGTACGGGCCGGCTCCACCACGATCGCGTTCCGCGGGGAGATCCTGGACACCAAGGACATCGGCGGGGTCCCGCAGGACATCATGGCCGCTCAGTGGAAGAAATTCCGTGCCGCGCAGACCTGAGGCAGGCGCCGACGGGGACGCACTGTCTGGGTGCACAGTGGATGCGGCAACAATGGGGGGCATGAGCGACAGCCCCGTACCCCTCGCCGATCCGCATCTCGTATTCGACGCCGCGGACGGCCGCCGGGATCTTGTGATCCTCGGCTCCACCGGGTCCATCGGCACCCAGGCCATCGACCTGGTGCTGCGCAACCCCGACCGCTTCCGTGTCACGGCGCTGTCCGCCGCGGGCGGCCGGGTCGAGCTCCTCGCGGAGCAGGCGCGGCAGCTGCGGGTGCGTACGGTCGCGGTCGCCGCCGAGGACAAGGTGCCGGCGCTGCGCGAGGCCCTGCGCGAGACTTACGGGGCGGGCGAGCAGCTCCCCGAGATCCTGGCCGGGCCCGACGCCGCGGCCGAGCTCGCCGCGAGCGACTGCCACACCGTGCTGAACGGGATCACGGGCTCGATCGGCCTGGCCCCCACGCTCGCCGCGCTGAAGGCCGGCCGCACGCTCGCCCTCGCCAACAAGGAGTCGCTGATCGTCGGCGGCCCGCTCGTGAAGGCCCTGGCGGCCCCCGGTCAGATCATCCCGGTCGACTCCGAGCACGCCGCCCTGTTCCAGGCCCTCGCCGCAGGCAAGCGCGCCGATGTGCGCAAGCTCGTCGTGACCGCGTCGGGCGGCCCGTTCCGCGGACGTACGAGGAGCGAGCTCGCCGACGTCACCCGCGAGCAGGCCCTTGCGCACCCGACCTGGGCCATGGGTCCGGTCATCACGGTCAACTCGGCGACCCTGGTCAACAAGGGCCTGGAAGTCATCGAGGCGCATCTTCTCTACGACATTCCGTTCGACCGGATCGAGGTCGTGGTCCACCCCCAGTCGTACGTTCACTCGATGGTGGAGTTCACCGACGGGTCCACCCTCGCCCAGGCGACCCCGCCCGACATGCGGGGCCCGATCGCCATCGGGCTCGGCTGGCCCGAGCGGGTCCCGGACGCCGCCCCCGCCTTCGACTGGACGACGGCCTCCAGCTGGGAGTTCTTCCCGCTGGACACCGAGGCCTTCCCGTCCGTCGGGCTCGCCCGCCACGTGGGCACGCTGGGCGGCACCGCCCCCGCAGTGTTCAACGCCGCCAACGAGGAGTGCGTGGACGCATTCCTGGCGGGACGGCTGCCCTTCAACGGAATCATGGATACGGTCACCGCAGTGGTCGCCGAACACGGCACCCCTGCCACGGGAACTCCACTCGACGTAGCGGACGTCCTCGAAGCGGAGGCCTGGGCCCGTTCCCGGGCCAGGGAACTCTCGGCGAAAGCGACAGCGGAGGCACACGCATGAGTATGACGACGATCCTGATGACGGTCCTGGGGATCGCCATCTTCGCCGTGGGGCTGCTGTTCTCGATCGCCTGGCACGAGCTGGGCCACCTGTCGACCGCCAAGCTCTTCGGTATCCGGGTGCCGCAGTACATGGTCGGCTTCGGGCCGACGATCTGGTCGCGCAAGAAGGGCGACACCGAGTACGGCATCAAGGCCATTCCCGCGGGCGGCTACATCCGCATGATCGGGATGTTCCCGCCCGGAGCCGACGGACGCCTCGAAGCACGCTCCACCTCGCCCTGGCGCAGCATGATCGAGGACGCCAGATCCGCCGCGTTCGAGGAGCTCCAGCCGGGCGACGAGACCCGGCTCTTCTACACGCGCAAGCCGTGGAAGCGCGTGATCGTGATGTTCGCCGGGCCGTTCATGAACCTGGTCCTGGCCGTCGTGATCTTCATGGGCGTGTCCATGACCTTCGGCTTCCGGACCGAGACGACGGAGGTCGCGGGCGTCTCGCAGTGTGTGATTCCGCAGAGCGAGAAGCGTGACACCTGCAAGGCATCCGACACCGCATCGCCCGCCAAGGCCGCCGGACTGCGGGAGGGCGACACGATCGTCGCCTTCAACGGACAGAAGATCGACGACTGGCAGACCCTGTCGGACCGGATCCGCGCCACCATCGGCCCCGCCTCCATCACGGTTCAGCGTGACGGGCAGGAGACGACCCTGCACCCGGTGCTGAAAAAGAACTCCGTGGCGAAGAAGGACGGCGACGGACAGGCGGTTCCCGACCAGTACGTGGTGGCCGGGTTCCTCGGGTTCGAGCCGCGGATCGAGATCGTTCCGCTTTCCTTCGGTGACTCGGTCGTCCGCATGGGCGACATGATCGAGAACGGCGTCGACTCGATCATCGCCCTGCCCTCCAAGGTCCCCGACCTGTGGAACGCGGCCTTCAGAGACGGCGAGCGCGCCGCCGACTCGCCGGTCGGCGTGGTGGGTGCGGCCAGGATCGGCGGCGAGGTGATGAACCTCGACGTCCCGGCGCAGAGCCAGGTCGCGATGATGCTGTTCCTGCTGGCCGCCTTCAACCTCTCGTTGTTCCTCTTCAACATGCTGCCCCTGCTGCCGCTCGACGGCGGCCATATCGCGGGTGCGCTCTGGGAATCCCTGCGCCGCACTGTGGCCCGCGTCTTCAAGCGCCCCGACCCCGGCCCCTTCGACGTGGCCAGGCTGATGCCGGTCGCCTATGTCGTGGCCGGGGTCTTCATCTGCTTCACGCTGCTGGTGCTGGTCGCCGACATCGTGAACCCCGTCAAGATCACCTGACGGCTCCTGCGTCCCAGGGGTGGCGGCCGGGCACACGGGCGGTGTCCGGCCGCTCACCGTTCGGCGGTACTGCCGGACGGGGTGCGCCCGGAATTCCTCCGGTGCCGTAACCTCGAAGCCTGGAGCCCGCAGTTCTCGGGACCTTGATCACACTGATCCACACCTTGGGGATGCTCAGCGCATGACTGCCATTTCTCTCGGAATGCCGGCCGTTCCGACCAAGCTCGCCGACCGACGGGTCAGCCGTCAGATCCAGGTCGGGTCGGTGGCGGTCGGTGGGGACGCACCGGTGTCGGTGCAGTCGATGACGACGACCCGTACGTCGGACATCGGTGCGACGTTGCAGCAGATCGCTGAGCTGACGGCGTCGGGCTGTCAGATCGTGCGGGTGGCGTGCCCGACGCAGGACGATGCGGATGCGCTGTCGACGATCGCGCGGAAGTCGCAGATTCCGGTGATCGCGGACATTCATTTCCAGCCGAAGTACGTGTTCGCGGCGATCGATGCCGGTTGTGCTGCGGTGCGGGTGAATCCGGGCAACATCAAGCAGTTCGACGACAAGGTCAAGGAGATCGCGAAGGCGGCCGGTGACGCGGGTACGCCGATCCGCATCGGCGTCAACGCGGGCTCGCTGGACGCGCGGCTGCTGAAGAAGTACGGCAAGGCGACGCCGGAGGCTCTGGTGGAGTCGGCGCTGTGGGAGGCGTCGCTGTTCGAGGAGCACGGTTTCCGGGACATCAAGATCTCGGTGAAGCACAACGACCCGGTCGTGATGGTGAACGCCTACCGTCAGCTGGCCGCACAGTCCGACTACCCGCTGCACCTGGGTGTGACGGAGGCCGGCCCGGCGTTCCAGGGCACGATCAAGTCCGCGGTGGCCTTCGGTGCGCTGCTCTCGGAGGGGATCGGGGACACGATCCGGGTTTCCCTGTCGGCTCCGCCGGCGGAGGAGGTCAAGGTCGGGCTGCAGATCCTTGAGGCGCTGAATCTGAAGCAGCGGCGGCTGGAGATCGTGTCGTGCCCGTCGTGCGGGCGTGCTCAGGTGGATGTGTACAAGCTGGCGGACCAGGTCAGTGCGGGGCTGGAGGGCATGGAGGTTCCGCTGCGGGTCGCCGTGATGGGCTGTGTCGTGAACGGGCCCGGCGAGGCGCGTGAGGCGGACCTGGGTGTGGCGTCCGGTAACGGCAAGGGCCAGATCTTCGTGAAGGGCGAGGTCATCAAGACCGTCCCGGAGTCGAAGATCGTGGAGACCCTCATCGAGGAAGCCATGAAGATCGCGGAGCAGATGGAGAAGGACGGCATCGCCTCCGGCGAGCCCAAGGTCTCCATCGCAGGCTGAACCCCACCACTCACTGTGCCCCGCAGGCCCGCCCTGCGGGGCACAGCCGTGTCCGCGACCCGTTGCCGGCCCCCGGACCGCAGGGCTTCGCATCCGGCCGTCCCGTCCCGTGCGGGGGGCGCCCCACAGCCTTGTTGGGTACAGTGCGGAAATCAGCAGACCGTATGGTGAGGCCCCCAGTGTTGACGCAGACCACTACCCGGGTCCTCGACCCCGGCGAGCTTCCCGCCGCGCTCGCCGTCCTCGAGAGCGAACCCGTCGACAACGCGTTCGTGATGTCCCGCGTCCAGGTCGCGGGACTCGACCCCTGGCGCCTCGGTGGCGAGATGTGGGGCTGGTACGCCGACGGCAGGCTGCGCTCGCTCTGCTACTCCGGCGCCAATCTGGTCCCCATCTGCGCGACCCCCGAGGCCATCAGGGCCTTCGCCGACCGCGCCCGGAGGGCGGGTCGCCGCTGCTCCTCGATCGTCGGCCCCGCCGGGCCCACCGCCCAGCTGTGGCGCCTGCTCGAACCGAGCTGGGGTCCCGCCAGGGAAGTGCGGCCCAACCAGCCCCTCATGGTCACCGAGAGCCCGTCCGCCGAGGTGGCCCCCGACCCGCTCGTGCGCCGTATCCACAAGGAGGACATCGACGTCCTCATGCCGGCGTGCGTGGCGATGTTCACCGAGGAGGTCGGCATCTCCCCGCTGGCCGGCGACGGCGGGCTGCTCTACCAGGCACGTGTCGCCGAGCTGATCACCACCGGCCGCTCCTACGCCCGTATCGAGGACGGCAAGGTCGTCTTCAAGGCGGAGATCGGCGCGGCCACCGACCGGGCCTGCCAGATCCAGGGCGTCTGGGTCGCCCCCGAGTTCAGGGGCCGCGGCCTCTCCGAGACAGGCATGGCGGCCGTTCTGCGCTACGCGCTGGCCGATGTGGCGCCGGTCGTCAGCCTGTACGTGAACGACTACAACACCGCCGCACGCAGGGCCTACAGCCGCGTCGGCTTCCGCGAGACCGGTGCGTTCATGAGCGTGCTGTTCTGACCGGGCGGCACGGCCAGTAGGGTTCCGGCATGGCAGCAGCAGACCCCGCATCCCCCCGGGGCTCCGGGACCCCCGGCATCGTGGTCGGACCGCTCGATCTTGCCGCGCGTGTCGACGAGGCTCTGGCCGTGCAGGCCGTCGCCTTCGGACTCTCCCAGGACGAGATCGACGTACGCCGCCATATCGTGCTCAGGCACCTCGACCACCCGCAGGCCCGCGCCCTCGGCGCCACCACCCCCGCCGGACGGCTCGTCGGGTTCGTCTACGGCCTGCCGAACAACCGGGCGCACTGGTGGTCCACCGTCGTCGAGCCGTATCTGCGCGCCACGGGCTCCGCGGAATGGCTCGACGACTCGTTCGTGATCACCGAACTCCATGTCCACCCGGAGTTCCAGCAGCGCGGCCTCGGCCGCAGCCTGATCACCACCATCACGGACGCCGTCGACCTGCCCCGTTCCATCCTCTCGGCGATCGACACGGAGAGCCCCGCACGTGGTCTCTACCGCGCCCTCGGCTACCAGGACCTGGCCCGGCAGGTGCTCTTCCCCAGCGCCCCCAAGCCGTACGCGGTGATGGGCGCGCCCCTTCCGCTGCGCCGCCGATAGCGAATCGATTTCCGCCCGCGCGTGCCGCCCCGCTAACCTCGGCCCATCACCCTTCCGAGCAGGAGTTCATCATGGCCCAGGTCCAGCGCATGTCCCGATTGATGATCAAGACACTGCGCGATGACCCGGCGGACGCCGAGACGCTCAACCACAAGCTCCTCGTCCGGGCCGGATACGTACGTCGCACCGCCGCCGGAATCTGGTCCTGGCTCCCGCTCGGCAAGAAGGTCCTGGAGAACATCACCCGCGTCGTCCGCGAGGAGATGGACGCCATCGGCGGCCAGGAGGTCCTGCTGCCCGCACTGCTCCCCAAGGAGGCGTACGAGGCGAGCGGCCGGTACGACGAGTACGGCGACCTGCTGTTCAGGCTCCAGGACCGTAAGGGCGCCGACTACCTCCTCGGCCCCACCCACGAGGAGATCTTCACCCAGGTCGTCAAGGACATGTGCTCGTCCTACAAGGACCTGCCCGTGATCCTGTACCAGATCCAGACCAAGTACCGCGACGAAGCCCGTCCCCGCGCCGGTGTGCTGCGCGGCCGTGAGTTCCAGATGAAGGACTCGTACTCCTTCGACACCACGGACGAGGGCCTGGCCGAGGCGTACCAGCTGCACCGCGCCGCCTACATCCGGATCTTCGAGCGCCTCGGCCTCGACCACCGCATCGTCTCGGCCGTCTCCGGCGCCATGGGCGGCTCCGCGTCCGAGGAGTTCCTGGCGCCCGCCCCGGCGGGCGAGGACACCTTCGTCGACTGCCCGAACTGCGACTACGCCGCCAACACGGAGGCCGTGACCTTCAAGGCCACCCCCGTCGACGGTTCTGCGGCCGCCCCCGTCGAGGAGCTGGACACCCCCGACACCCCGACCATCGAGACCCTCGCCGCTCACCTCGGCGTCCCGGCCTCTGCCACCCTGAAGAACCTCCTGGTCAAGGTCGACGGCGACATCGTGGCCGTGGGCGTGCCCGGCGACCGCGAGGTCGACCTCGGCAAGCTCGGCGAGCACCTGTCTCCCGCCGTCGTCGAGCTCGTCACCGCCGAGGACTTCGTGGGCCGCCCCGACCTGGTGCGCGGCTACGTCGGCCCGCAGGGCCTGGAGAAGGTCCGCTACATCGCCGACCCGCGCATCGCCCCCGGCACCGCCTGGATCACGGGCGCCAACAAGGAGGGCACGCACGCGAAGAACGTCGTCGCGGGCCGCGACTTCGAGGTCGACGACTACCTCGACGTCGTCGTCGTCGAGGCGGGCGACCCCTGCCCCAACTGCGGCACCGGCCTCCGGGTGGACCGCGCCATCGAGATCGGCCACATCTTCCAGCTCGGCCGCAAGTACGCCGACATCTTCTCCCTTGACGTCCTCGGCCAGCAGGGCAAGCCCGTCCGCGTCACGATGGGCTCGTACGGCATCGGCGTCTCCCGCGCGGTGGCCGCACTCGCCGAGCAGACCGCCGACGACAAGGGCCTGTGCTGGCCCCGCGAGATCGCGCCGGCCGACGTGCACGTCGTCGCCGCGGGCAAGGCGCTCCAGACGGAGCTCGCCCTCGACGTCTCCGAGAAGCTCGGCGCCGCGGGCATCCGCGTCCTGGTCGACGACCGTGCCGGGGTCTCGCCCGGTGTGAAGTTCACCGACTCCGAGCTCATCGGCATCCCGAAGATCCTCGTCGCCGGCCGGCGTTCGGCCGAGGGCGTTCTGGAACTGAAGGACCGTCGTACGGGCGAGCGCGAGGAGCTCACCGTCGACGAGGCGATCGCCCGCCTGGCCGACCAGGGCTGATCCGCCGGCCGCAGACACACGAGAGGCCCCCACCACCCGGTGGGGGCCTCTCCGCGTCGTGCACAGGCCGCTACAGCCAGCCCGCGAACTCCAGGATCAGCTCGCCGTCCTGACGACGCCCTGCCGTCAGCGCGCGGGTGCCCGACTCCACGGCCCGGAACAGCGTCCAGCCGTGCAGCCGCGCCTGGTCCAACTCCAGCGACTCCGCGAGCTTCTTGACCCGTCGGCGGGCCGTCACCGCGCCGCCGGGCGAGGCGATCAGGTCCTCGACCCGGTCGCGCACCAGCCGCGCAAGGTCGTAGGCGCGTTCGCCCACCAGCGGCTCGGGACCCACCGCCAGCCACGGGGCACGCTCACCCGACAGCACCTTGCTCTGCCGGAAGTTGCCGTGCAGCAGAAGGAGTTCGGGGGAGTGCGCGACCAGCTCCTCGCGGGCCGCCAGCGCCGCGGAGACCAGCGGTCCGAGCGCCGGATCCGCCGCTGCGGCTGCCCGCATGGGGTCCGTCTGCCGGGCGGTCCGCTCCGCGACGGTCTCGAAGGGGTGCCCGACCGGCGGCTCGATCCACAGCCGCCGCACGGTGCCCGCCGCCTCCAGCAGTGCCTTCGCCTCGGGAAGGGAGCGCAGGGACACCTCGTGGTGCAGCCGCTCCAGCAGCAGGCTGTCACCCGCAACCGCGGCGCCTTCGGGATCCAGGAGCTTCACCGCACCCCAGCCGTTCCAATGGGCGAGCGCAGCCCGCTCCAGCGAGGGCCAGGCACCGGGCGGCGCGATCTTCAGCACGGCCGGAGTGCCGTCCGGCCGGTGCACAAGGAGGGCGAGGCTGGTGCGGCCGCCCGGGGCCACCACCCGGTCGGGCAGGACATGGTGACCCGCTGCGGACAGCGCCTGCTCGGTGAGTGCGGGAAGCTGCGCGAGCCAGTCGGCGGCGGCCGTGTCCCCGTACGTCTCGCCGAGCGCTCGCACCAGCCGCTGCGGCGGTTCGAAACCCATACGTGCCTTGTTCCCTTTCAGAGCTTCTTCAGTGCGTGACAGCCGCGGCGCCGGCCTCGGCCGTTGTGTCCGACGGGCGGGCGGCAGCCTTCTCGGCGAGCCCCGGAAAGGCTACGCCCGTGCCGCGCCAGCGCACCGACCGCACGGCAGCCTCCCGCAGGGCACCCGCGGCCTCCTGCCGCAGGGGCCCACCGGCGGCGCGTACGAGATCGGAGTAGACGCCCGCGATCCGGTCCTCCAGCAGGGCGGCGAGCCGCACCGCCGCCGCCGGATCCGGTACCGCGAACGGCAGAGCGTACGCGGCGTCGGCTGCCACCGGCACACCGCCCAGGTCGCGGACCCTGCGCACCAGTGCGTCGCGCCGGGCCCGGTGAGCGTCGTACGCCGCCGTCGCCTCGGTGCGGCGGCGGCCCTCCAGACGGCCGCCCAGGACCCCGTACCCGTACACGGCGGCGTGCTCGGCGGCGAGCGCGGCCTGTGCGGCCGGCAGCGTCACCTGCTCGGCCTCTTCCGTCTGCCCGGCCCCTTCCGTCATGACGAGGTCTCCTTGGCCAGTTCGGTCAGCAGATACGCGTGGGCCGCACCGGCGGCGGCGACCGACGCCAGCAGCCGGGCCAGCTCCGGCCCGGCCGTCAGCAGGGTCCTGGTGTGGGCGTCGGCCACGCGTCGCTCCTCGGCCGCCAGCTCCTGCAGCGCGGCCTTCGCGTCGGTGGCGGGAGCCGCCGGTGCGGGAGCGGTCGGCTCGGCCGTGCCCTTCGGCGGGCCGCCCAGGGCCGATGCGTGCTCCTGTATGGCGGACCGCAGCGGGGCGAGCCCGGCTGCCGTCACCGGGTGGGCCGTCACGACCTGGTCGTACCGGGCGAGCAGCGAGGAGCTGGCGCGGGCGGCAGCCGCCCGCAGTGCCGTCTGCGTCCGCGCTGCCGCGGCCCGCGCATCGGAACTCGTGTTCCGCCGTTGCCCGCCGGAGACGTCGCCGGACCCGCAGCCTGTCAGCGCCGCACCCAGTGCGAGCGCTCCGGTAGCGGTGAGCGCACTCCTGCGCGTCGTCCCCGTACGCCGCACTTGTCTCCTTCGGGCCTGGTTTGTGACAGATTCTGTCCTGAAGTGATCACCGCAGGCGAGCGTACCCGCGGACCGGCGGGAGGCGGACGGCAACACCCCTGCGGACCGGATACCCTTTGACCTGACACGCGACGATCCCCACAACAGCACACGCGGCCGAGGAGTCACCCGGATGAGCACCAACCAGAGCGACAGGCTGCGCGCACTGATCGAACCGCTCGTCGGAGCCAAGGAGCTGGACCTCGAGGAGATCGAGGTGTCCCGGGCGGGCCGCCGCCGGGTGTTGCGGGTCATCGTGGATTCCGAGGACGGCGTGGAGCTCGACACCTGCGCCGAGCTGAGCCGCACGATCTCCGAGACGCTCGATGAGACCGACGCGATGGGTGAGGGCGAGTACGTCCTCGAAGTGAGCTCTCCGGGCGCCGACCGCCCGTTGACCGAGCACCGCCACTACGTGCGCGCCATCGGCCGGCTGGCGAAGCTGAGCCTGGACGACGGTGACGAGCTGGTGGCCCGCATCCTCGCAGTCGACGACGAGGGGCTCGATCTCGAAGTGCCGGGCGTCAAGGGCCGTAAGCCCACGTCGCGCCGCGTCGCCTTCGACGAGATCGCCAAGGCGCGCGTGGAGATCGAATTCAACCGCAAGGACAAGAAGGAAGAGGAGGCGTAGCCGTGGACATCGATGTGAAGCTTTTGAAGGGCTTGGCGCAGGACAAGGAGATCCCCTTCGACGTGCTCGTCGGGGCGATCGAGGCGGCCCTCCTCATCGCGTACCACCGCACCGACGGCAGCCACCGCCGGGCGCGGGTCGAGCTGAACGAGCGCGGCCACGTGACGGTGTGGGCCAAGGAGGACCCGGCCGACCTCGAAGAGGGCCAGGAGCCCAAGGAGTTCGACGACACCCCGTCCGGCTTCGGCCGTATCGCGGCAACCACCGCCAAGCAGGTCATCCTGCAGCGCCTGCGCGACGCCGAGGACGACAGGACGTTCGGTGAGTACGCGGGCCACGAGGGCGATGTCGTCACCGGCCTGGTCCAGCAGGGCAAGGACCCGAAGAACGTCCTCGTCGACATCGGCAAGATGGAAGCGATCCTGCCGGTGCAGGAGCAGGTGCCGGGCGAGGAGTACACGCACGGTCTGCGGCTGCGTACGTACGTCGTACGGGTGGCCAAGGGTGTGCGCGGTCCGTCCGTGACGCTGTCGCGGACCCACCCGAACCTGGTGAAGAAGCTTTTCGCGCTGGAGGTCCCGGAGATCGCGGACGGCTCGGTGGTCATCGAGGCCATCGCGCGTGAGGCCGGTCACCGTAGCAAGATCGCCGTACGGTCCACCCGGGCCGGGCTGAACCCCAAGGGCGCCTGCATCGGCCCGATGGGCAGCCGTGTGCGCAATGTCATGGCCGAACTGCACGGCGAGAAGATCGACATCGTGGACTGGTCGGACGACCCGGCCGAAATGGTCGCCAACGCGCTGTCACCCGCACGGGTGAGCCAGGTCGAGGTCGTGGACCTCGGTGCGCGCTCCGCCCGGGTCACCGTGCCCGACTACCAGCTGTCGCTGGCGATCGGCAAGGAGGGGCAGAACGCCC
This sequence comes from Streptomyces sp. NPDC060035, assembly GCF_042736635.1. Lineage (NCBI taxonomy): Bacteria > Bacillati > Actinomycetota > Actinomycetes > Kitasatosporales > Streptomycetaceae > Streptomyces > Streptomyces sp. NPDC060035. The sequence continues at coordinate 15,898 of NZ_JBHWVO010000042.1, read as the reverse complement.
GCCTGGCTGCCCGCCTCACCGGCTGGCGCATCGACATCCGCCCGGACACCGAGACCGACGCCGAGCGGGACATCGCCGACCGTGAGCGCGCCGAGCGCGCCCGGGAGCGGTCCGAGCGCGGCTGATCCGGTCTGCCCCGGGGGTTCCGGGGCGGACCGCAGGAATAGATCAAGGCGTTCTGACGCTGAGATCACGACAACATCCGTTCGATTTTTGCCCCAAAGGGGTGAGGTCGGTACGGGGAGGTAGACTTAAACGTGTCTGGCCGGACGCCCGCCCGCGCTTGCCCCGAACGAACCTGTGTGGGATGTCGGGAGCGAGCGGCCAAGAGCGAGCTGCTGCGCATCGTGGTGGACGAGGGTGAAGTTGTCCCTGATCCACGCGGTACGCTGCCCGGCCGGGGTGCGTACGTGCACCCGGTCTCTGTCTGTCTCGACCTGGCGGTCCGCCGCCGGGCATTCCCCCGGGCCTTCAAGGCGAAGGGGCCGTTCGATTCCGCGGCACTGCAGCGGTTCGTCGAGCGGGTGACACCGTAAGAAAGTGAACGGCACGGGTCTCCGTGCGGTCAGGTACCTCGCGAGTTGGAAGTAGGTCGAGATTGCGATGAGCACTCGATGAGTACGCGATGAGTACGCCCATGAAGTAGCGACGGTCCGGCGGTAACCCGGACCTAAAAGGAGCGAAGTGGCTAAGGTCCGGGTATACGAACTCGCCAAGGAGTTCGGAGTTGAGAGCAAGGTCGTCATGGCCAAGCTCCAAGAACTCGGTGAATTCGTCCGTTCGGCGTCCTCGACGATCGAGGCGCCGGTCGTGCGCAAATTGACTGACGCACTGCAGGGTCCCGGTGGCAACGCCGGCAAGTCCGCTGCAAAGCCTGGCGCGCCCCGCAAGGCCGCCCCCGCAAAGCCCGCAGCGCCCTCCCCGGCGGCCGCTGCGGCACGTCCTGCTGCCCCGAAGCCCGGCGTCCCGGCCCCCAAGCCGGCCGCTGCCGAGGCCCCGGCGGACAGCACCCCCGCAGCGCCTTCCGTGCCGTCTGCGGGCCCGCGTCCGGGCCCGAAGCCCGCGCCCAAGGCAGCTCCGGTCACTCCGGTGCCCGCCGCCGAGTTCTCGGCTCCGGCACCGGCCCAGCCGGCCGCACCCCAGCAGCCGCAGGCCCCGCGTCCCGCGGGTGCCACCCCCGGTCCCCGCCCTGCCCGCCCGGCTCCGGCCGGCGGTCAGCGTGACGGTGGCCGTGGTGGCGAGCGTGACGGCGCCCGTGGCGGCGAGCGCGGCGGCGACCGTCCGGCACGTCCCGCAGGCCAGGGCGCACCCCGCCCCGGCGGCGCGCGTCCGGCGGGTCCCCGTCCGGGCAACAACCCGTTCACTTCCGGCGGCTCCACCGGCATGGCGCGCCCCGGGGCGCCCCGTCCCGGCGGTGCCCCGCGTCCCGGCGGCGGTCAGGAGCGCCCCGGCGCCCCGCGTCCGCAGGGCGGCTCGGGTGGCCCCGGTGGCGCACCGCGCCCGCAGGGTCAGGGTGGTGCCCGTCCGTCGTCTCCGGGCGGCATGCCCCGTCCGCAGTCCCCGCGTCCCGGCGGTGCCCCCGCGGGTAACCGTCCGAACCCCGGCATGATGCCGCAGCGTCCCGCTGCGGCCCCGCGTCCCGGCGGTGGCCCCGGCGGCGGCCGTGGTCCCGGTGCCGGTGGAGGTCGTCCCGGTGGCGGTGGCGGCGCAGGTCGTCCCGGTGGCGGCGGCTTCGCCGGCCGTCCGGCCGGTCCCGGTGGTGGCGGCGGCGGCTTCGCCGGTCGCCCCGGTGGTCCCGGTGGCGGTGGCGCTCCCGGTCGTCCGGGTGGTGGCGGCGGCTTCGGCGGTCGTCCCGGCTTCGGTGGACGTCCCGGTGGCCCCGGTGCCCGTGGTGGCACGCAGGGCGCCTTCGGCCGTCCCGGCGGTCCCGCGCGTCGTGGCCGCAAGTCGAAGCGGCAGAGGCGCCAGGAGTACGAGTCCATGCAGGCCCCGTCGGTGGGCGGCGTCATGCTGCCCCGCGGCAACGGGCAGGCTGTCCGGCTGTCTCGCGGTGCTTCGCTCACGGACTTCGCGGAGAAGATCAACGCGAACCCGGCGTCGCTCGTCGGCGTGATGATGAACCTCGGCGAGATGGTCACTGCCACGCAGTCCGTCCCCGACGAGACGCTGAAGATGCTCGCGGACGAGATGAACTTCGTCCTGGAGATCGTCAGCCCCGAGGAGGAGGACCGCGAGCTGCTCGAGTCCTTCGACATCGAGTTCGGCGAGGACGAGGGCGGCGAAGAGGCCCTGGTCTCCCGTCCGCCGGTCGTGACCGTCATGGGTCACGTCGACCACGGTAAGACCCGACTGCTGGACGCGATCCGCAAGACGAACGTCATTGCGGGCGAGGCCGGCGGTATTACGCAGCACATCGGTGCGTACCAGGTCGGCGCCGAGGTCAATGGCGAGGACCGCAGGATCACCTTCATCGACACCCCGGGTCACGAGGCGTTCACCGCCATGCGTGCACGTGGTGCGAAGTCGACCGACATCGCGATCCTCGTGGTCGCGGCGAACGACGGTGTGATGCCGCAGACGATCGAGGCGCTGAACCACGCCAAGGCGGCCGACGTGCCGATCGTGGTCGCGGTCAACAAGATCGACGTCGAGGGTGCCGACCCGGTCAAGGTGCGCGGTCAGCTCACCGAGTTCGGTCTGGTGGCCGAGGAGTACGGCGGCGACACGATGTTCGTCGACATCTCCGCCAAGCAGGGCCTCAACATCGAGGCTCTTCTGGAGGCCGTCGTCCTCACCGCCGACGCCTCGCTCGACCTGCGGGCCAACCCGGAGCAGGACGCTCAGGGTATTGCGATCGAGTCCCACCTCGACCGTGGCCGCGGTGCCGTCTCGACCGTCCTGGTCCAGCGCGGCACGCTGCGCATCGGCGACACGGTGGTTGTCGGCGACGCGTACGGCCGAGTCCGCGCGATGCTCGACGACAAGGGCGAGAACGTCGAGGAGGCGGGTCCCTCGACCCCCGTCCTCGTGCTGGGTCTCACCAACGTCCCGGGTGCAGGCGACAACTTCCTGGTCGTCGACGAGGACCGTACGGCCCGTCAGATCGCCGAGAAGCGTGCCGCTCGTGAGCGCAACGCCAACTTCGCCCGCAAGGGTGTCCGGTTCTCCCTGGAGAACCTGGACGAGGCGCTCAAGGCCGGTCTGGTCCAGGAGCTCAACCTCATCATCAAGGGCGACGCGTCCGGTTCGGTGGAGGCTCTCGAGTCCTCGCTGCTCCAGCTCGACGTCGGTGAAGAGGTCGACATCCGGGTCCTGCACCGCGGTGTGGGTGCGGTCACCGAGTCGGACATCAACCTGGCGACCGGCTCCGACGCCATCGTGATCGGCTTCAACGTGCGCGCCGCAGGGCGTGCCGCGCAGATGGCCGACCGCGAAGGTGTGGACGTCCGGTACTACTCGGTCATCTACCAGGCGATCGAAGAGATCGAAGCGGCCCTCAAGGGCATGCTCAAGCCGGAGTTCGAAGAGGTCGAGCTCGGTACGGCGGAGATCCGTGAGATCTTCCGCTCGTCCAAGCTGGGCAACATCGCCGGTGTGCTGGTCCGGTCCGGCGAGGTCAAGCGCAACACCAAGGCGCGCCTGCTGCGCGATGGCAAGGTCATCGCGGAGAGCCTCAACATCTCCGGTCTGCGCCGCTTCAAGGACGACGTCACCGAGATCCGCGAAGGCTACGAGGGCGGTATCAACCTCGGAAACTTCAACGACATCAAGATCGACGACGTCATCGCGACGTACGAGATGCGCGAGAAGCCGCGAGGCTGATCCACAGGGATTCCCTGGGGGAGCCCCCTGGGCTCTCTGCACGGTCGGGGCCGGTCGACGGGTCGTATTTCCGTCGATCGGCCCCGGCCGTTCCGTGTACGGTTCTGATGTCCCTGCCAAGCGATGGCGGGGCGCGAACCCGAACCGGCGGGACATCCGGACATACATGTATGTGGGGACGCTGTCCTTCGACCTTCTCCTCGGCGACGTACGGTCGCTGAAGGAGAAGCGCTCCATCGTCCGTCCGATCGTTGCCGAGATCCACCGCAAGTTCGGGGTGAGCGTCGCGGAGACGGGCGGCCAGGACCTCCATCGCAGGGCCGAGATCGGCCTTGCCGTGGTGTCCGGGGACACCGGACACCTCACAGACGTACTCGACCGGTGCGAGCGCATGATCGCGGGCCGGCCGGAAGTGGAGCTGCTGTCCGTACGACGGCGGCTGCACAACGACGAAGACGATTGAGCACGTTCAAGAAGGAGACGGACCAGTGGCCGACAACGCGCGGGCAAAGAAGCTGGCGGACCTCATCCAGGTGGTGGTCGCCGAGAAACTGCAGCGCGGTATCAAGGACCCGCGTCTGGGCACGCACGTGACCATCACGGACACCCGGGTCACCGGCGACCTGCGGGAGGCCACGGTCTTCTACACGGTCTACGGCGACGACGAGGAGCGGGCGAGCGCGGCGGCAGGGCTGGAGAGTGCCAAGGGCATCCTGCGCTCGGCGGTCGGCGCGGCGGCGGGGACGAAGTTCACCCCGACCCTGGCCTTCGTCGCCGACGCCCTGCCGGACAACGCCAAGGCGATCGAGGACCTGCTCGACCGGGCTCGGGCCTCGGACGCCAAGGTCCGCGAGGCATCCTCGGGTGCCGCGTACGCCGGTGACGCGGACCCGTACCGCAAGCCGGAGGACGAGGACGAGAACGGCGAGGGCTCACCTTCCGCATGACGCAGAACAAAACGCCGGACGGCCTTGTCATCGTCGACAAGCCGTCCGGCTTCACTTCGCACGACGTCGTGGCCAAGATGCGCGGCATCGCCCGCACCCGGCGGGTCGGCCATGCCGGCACGCTGGACCCGATGGCGACCGGTGTCCTCGTGCTCGGCGTCGAGAAGGCCACGAAACTCCTCGGCCATCTCGCACTGACCGAGAAGGAGTACCTCGGTACGATCCGGCTCGGCCAGGACACCGTCACCGATGACGCGGAGGGCGAGATCACCTCGTCCACCGACGCCTCGGGCGTGACCCGTGAGGGCATCGACGCCGGTGTCGCCGCACTGAGCGGCGCGATCATGCAGGTCCCGTCCAAGGTCAGCGCCATCAAGATCGACGGCAAGCGGTCGTACGCGCGGGTGCGCGGCGGCGAGGAGTTCGAGATCCCGGCCCGCCCGGTGACCGTCTCGTCCTTCCGCGTCTACGACGTGCGCGAGGCGGTCGCCGAGGACGGGACACCCGTTGTCGACCTGGTCGTCTCGGTCGTCTGCTCCTCGGGTACGTACATCCGGGCCCTGGCGCGTGATCTCGGCGCCGGGCTCGGCGTCGGCGGGCACCTGACCGCGCTGCGGCGCACGCGCGTCGGTCCGTACGGAATCGACGCGGCCAGGACGCTCGAACAGCATCAGGAGGAACTGGCCGTCATGCCGGTCGCGGAGGCCGCCGCCTCGGCGTTCCCCCGCTGGGACGTGGACGAGAAGCGGGCCAGGCTGCTGCTCAACGGCGTGCGGCTCGACATGCCCGCGTATCCGCCGGGGCCGGTCGGTGTCTTCGGGCCCGACGGAACGTTCCTGGTGCTCGTCGAGGAGCAGAAGGGCAAGGCCAAGAGCCTCGCCGTCTTCGCCTGATCCGACAGCACCCGAGGACCGGTCGGTCCCATCGTGGAGCGGGCAGGCCCCCCGGTGCCCGCTCCACGATCCCCCTCCAGGGACCATCCCTGTCCACCGGAACCCGCGTATTCACCCCAATGGACGGGCGCTCGGAGTGACTGAGGGGTGTGAGGGGGGCGCTTTTGCCCCCTGAGCTCTCGTCCTGATCACCCGAGATCTACCGTCGGACCATGGGCAGCGGGGACCGGTCGAAACTGGTAAGAATCTGCGATCAGGCCGGCCGGCCGCGGGGGGTCGGATTTGTCGCGGACGACCGCGGCACGGTCGTCACCAGCCATCAGGCCGTCGCCTCTTCCGAACCTCTGGAGCTGCACGGGACGGACGGCCGGACCTGCCCCGCAGCTCCCGGCGACATCACGGCTCTGCCCGGCCTCGGCCTCGCGCTGCTGCGCACCGGCGGGCCCGATGTCCTCGGTGTGGAACCGCTCCCCATCGCCGCGCGCGACCGCGTGGGGAAGGGCATATACGTGCGGATCGCCGCCCACGGCTGGCGGGAGGCGCGCGTGCTCGGGACGACCCCGGCGACGTACACCGAGGGCGGACGCAGCCACCGGCTGGGTGCCGCGATGGAGCTGGCCCTCGGCACGGACGGGCGCGACGCGCTGCGATCGGGCGGAGCCGCCGTGGGCGGGCCCGTCACCGACCCGGACACCGGCGCCGTCCTGGGCGTGCTCTCCACCGCGCTGAGGGCGGAGCACGAGGCGGCGGGGCTCGCGGTACTCCTCCCCGGCCCGGACCAAGGCGACGGCGGACCACTGGAGGAGCTGCTGCGGCGCAACGCGAGTGGTGTCCCCGGGTACGGGTGCGACCTCAACCTGGCGGGGGCGCTGCAGCTGACCGCGACCTCACTCGGCTCCGCAGGACGTCCGGACGGTACGGAAGCGGTCGAACGTCCGCACATCACTGGCGAGTTCACCGCCTTCGAGGCCGGTACGGGACCTGTACTCGGCGTCGTCGGGGCACCCGGCACGGGGCGCACCACCGAGCTGGCAGCCCTTGCCGCCCGCCGTTCCCGCGGCCCCGTTCCCGCCCTCACCATCTGGCTGCGCGGAGCCGATCTGATGGCCGAGGACACCTCGGTCGCGGACGCGCTGACCCGTGCGCTCGGGCGTTCCGGACGGATCGTCACCGCAGCCGGGGCCCGTGGCGACATGACGACGGCCACTCCCGAGAGTGTGGCCCGCCTCGCCGGTTCGTCGGGGAATCCGCTGCTCGTCGTCGTGGACGGTCCCGAGGAGATGCCGCCCCTGCTGGCCCACCGGCTCGCGGAGTGGACCGGCGCAACAGCGGACTGGTTGCGCTGTCACGGGGTGCGGATGGTCGTCGCCTGCCGCCCCGAACACTGGGAGACCGCAGGCGCGCTGTACCCGCCGGACGCCCTGCACGATCCGCAGCGGCCCGCCCGGCGGCTGCCGCCCGCCGTGCGGCTGGGCGACCTGACCGCGGACCAGGCGGAGCGGGCCAGGGAGCGGTACGACATCCCGCCGGAGGCGATCGCCCCGGGGCACGACCGGCACCCGCTCACCCTGCGGCTGCTCGCCGAGGTACGGGGCGCGCTGCCCCCCGACGTACCGGGCAGGCCCGGCACCGAAGAGGTCTTCGCGGCCTGGCTGGACCTGGCCTGTGTCCGGATCGCCGTCCGTATCGGCGCGGAGGCCGAACCCCGGCTCCGGGGCACGGCGGTCCGCAGACTGGCCGCGAAGGTGGCGGGGCAGGTCCACGAAGCGGCCCGCCGCTGCCTCGGGCCGGGGCAGGGGGAGCTGGAGCGGGCGACGTTCGAGGAGATCTTCCCGTGGCGCACGGGGTGGGCCTCGGCGGTCCTCACCGAAGGGCTCCTCGTACCGGCGGGCGTGGGCTACCGCTTCGCCCACGAGGAGCTGGGCGACTGGGTGCAGGGTGCCCACCTGGATCTGGACGCCGCCCTGCACTCACTGGTCCACCGCTGGCACAGCGGTGAGGTGCCCACACCTCCTTGCGAGGACGGACCCCGGTCCGCGGCGCCGCCCGAGACGTCCGGGGCCGCCGAACCCCGCAACCTCCCCGTACCGCGCCATCGCATCGGTCCCGTGATCCAGGCGATGCTCCTGCTGGGGCGCCGTCAGGGGAGCGCGGCACTGGCGCACCGGATGGCCGATCTGATCGAGGCGACGGACCGCCTGTCTGCCGAGCCCGACAGCGGCAGTGACAGCGCCGCGTCCGCCCGGCATGCCGATGCCGTGTGGTGGGCGGCTCATCTGCTCGGGGAGAGCCTGCTCAAAGTGCCCGACGCGCGCCCGTACCTCGGGGTGCTGCGCGTGCTCACCGGACGGATCACCCGGCGGTCCCCGGCAGCCGGCCGGCCGGCCGCATCCGGTCCCTACGCCGCATTCGGCCCTTGGTTCTGGCGACGTCTCCGGTTGCCGGAGGAGGACCGGATCGACCTGCTGCGCCGCCTCGTACCGGCCGACGGTGCCCCGCGCGCCGACGGGGAGGAGCGGTACCTGGACGCTGTGGCCTGCCGGCTCACCGCCAGCCCGCAGACGGTGCAGGCGCTGCTCTGCCGCTGGTTCACCGACGAGCGCCCGCTGCCCGCCCAGGAGGGTGTGCCGATGCGGCTCACGGTGGCCGCGGCCGCACAGGCCCTGCTGTACGCCCGACGCGACCTTGCCGTCGACGACCTGACCGAAGCGCTGGTGGACACCGTCCACCCGCGCGCCGCCGAGCTGCTCACCGCCCTCGCCGAGGACGAGCCGTCCGCGCTCTGCAGGGCCGTCGACCGCTGGGCGCGCGACGAGGAACGGCCCGCGCGCCGGGCGGCCGCAGCCGTCCACGCCACGCTCACCGCCGCTGTCGTCACCTCGGACGGCGACCGGGCCCTGCTGCGCGGCGCCGCGCTCACCCTGCTCGCCCGGGCGGGGGACACCGCCCTGCACGCTCCGGCGCTCACCCTGCTCGTCAGGGATCCGCAGACCCGGATCCGCTATCTGCCGCAGGCCCTGCGGGTCTTCGCGGCCGGGGACCCCCGGCTGCCCGTGGCACTGCTGGCCGAGGTCCTCCCCGAGCATCCGGAGCCCGTGCTCGCCGCGCTGCGTGCGCGGCTCGCGGTGCCCGGGGACGCGGCCGACGATGCTCTGGGGGCGCTGGCCGGCCTGGATGCTCCTGCCCTCGCCCTGCATGCCCCCGGCCTCGTACGGCAGTACATCGACAGCAACCCCGGGCGCGGGGCGCAGGCCGCCGCATATGTGGAGCGCAGGCTGGAGCACAGTCCGGCCGCCCGCGCACTGCTGCTGCCCCTGGTGACGGGGCTGCTGCGGGACCGCTCCGCGCCCGCGCCGGTACGCGCCGCGCTGGCCCGGGTGCTCGCCGCGCCGGGGAGCACCGGGTCCAGGCCGCTGCGGGCCGAGCTGCTGGAAGTGCTGCTGGACTTCGAGCAGGACACCGGGAGGGACCCCGTGGTGCTCGATGCCTTGCTGCGGGCCGCCGCAGCCGACTCCGGCCGGCGCCCCGAGGCCCGTACACGGGCGCTGGTGCACCGCACCGGGATGCTCCTGGTACGAACGCCCGAGGGAGCCGCACGCTTCGACACCGGACTGGTCGAACTCGCCCGCGAGGTGCCCGGATTCGCCGGGCTCGTCACCCGGTGGCTGGCCGACGCCCCCCAGGAGTGGGCCGCCGTCGTGGGACCCAGCGCCCGGCGGACGGTGGAGGCACTGGAGAGATCACAGTCCGGGTTGCCGATGCCGATGCAGGCCGTGGGACGTGAGCATGGCAGTCTTAGACCTGCGTAAGGGACATACACACGTACACAGGTTCGGGCGAGGAGCGGTCACAGTGCAGCGCTGGCGTGGCTTGGAGGACATCCCCGAGGACTGGGGACGCAGCGTCGTCACCATCGGCTCCTACGACGGGGTGCACCGCGGACACCAGCTGATCATCGGCCGGGCCGTGGAACAGGCACGCGCGCTCGGCATTCCGTCCGTCGTCGTCACCTTCGACCCGCACCCCAGCGAGGTCGTACGCCCCGGCAGCCACCCGCCGTTGCTCGCCCCGCACGACCGCCGTGCCGAACTGATGGCGGACCTGGGTGTGGACGCGGTGCTGATCCTGCCGTTCACCACCGAGTTCTCGAAGCTGGCGCCCGCCGACTTCATCGTGAAGGTGCTCGTCGACAAGCTGCACGCGCAGCTGGTCATCGAAGGCCCGAACTTCCGCTTCGGACACCGGGCGGCCGGCAACGTCGCGCTGCTCACCGAGCTCGGTGCCACCTACGACTACAGCGTCGAGGTCATCGATCTCTTCGTGAGCGGTGAAGCGGGTGGCGGCGAGCCGTTCTCCTCCACCCTGACCCGTCGGCTGATCGCCGAGGGCGATGTGGCCGGGGCGGCCGAGATCCTCGGCCGCCCGCACCGCGTGGAGGGCATCGTCGTGCGCGGCGCGCAGCGCGGCCGGGAGCTCGGCTTCCCGACAGCGAACGTGGAGACTCTGCCGCACACCGCGATCCCCGCCGACGGCGTCTACGCGGGCTGGCTGACGGTGAACGGCGAGGCGATGCCCGCGGCGATCTCCGTCGGCACGAACCCGCAGTTCAACGGCACGGAGCGGACCGTCGAGGCGTACGCGATCGACAGGGTCGGCCTCGACCTGTACGGGCTGCACGTGGCGGTGGACTTCCTCGCGTACGTACGCGGCATGCTGAAGTTCGACTCCATCGACGACCTGCTCGTGGCGATGGCCGCCGACGTGAAGCGCTCCAGCGAGCTGACCGCGGCCTACGGGCAGGCCTGACACCTCCCGCGGTGCGCGTGCCGTCCCGCCGAGGCATCGTCGGGGTAGGACCCGTCGAGCCGGGAGGACGTCCGCACCGTGCGTGAACTGCTGTCGGAACTGCGTGACTGGCACGACTCCGGTATGCCCTTCGCCCTGGCCACGGTCGTGGCCGTACGGGGCAGCGCGCCGCGAGCCGCCGGCGCGGTGATGGCCGTGACCGCCGACGGAGCCGTGGCGGGCAGCGTCTCCGGGGGGTGTGTGGAGAGCGACGTGTACGAGGTGGCCACCGAGACGCTCGCCACCGGCAGCCCCCGGCTGCAGACGTACGGCATCAGCGACGACGAAGCCTTTGGTGTCGGACTGACCTGCGGCGGCACGATCGACCTCCTGGTGCAGCCCTACACCACGGCGGACGGCCGGGACCGGCTGCGCGAGCTCGTCGACACCATCGCCGCCGGGGAACGGGTGGCGGTCGCGACCGTCGTATCCGGAGCGGCGCCCACCGGCGCCCGCAGGGTGGTCCTGGCCGACCGCGTCACGGGTTCGCTCGGCAGCGAAGGGCTGGACGTGGCCGTCACCGACGACGCGCGCGGGCTGCTCGCCCAGGGAGCCACGGGAATCCACCGGTACGGCGCCCACGGCGAGCGGCGCATGCAGGACGTGACCGTCTTCGTCCAGACGTACGCTCCGGCACCCCGCATGCTCGTCTTCGGGGCCATCGACCACGCGGCGGCCACGGCGAGGATCGGGTCCTTCCTCGGCTACCGGGTGACCGTGTGCGACGCCCGTCCGGCCTTCGCCACCCGGGAGCGCTTCCCCACGGCCGACGAGGTCGTCTGCGCGTGGCCGCACGCATATCTGGAGTCGACCGAGGTGGACGCGCGCACAGTCATCTGCGTGCTGACGCACGACCCGAAGTTCGACGTGCCCCTGCTGGCCGCCGCGCTGCGCACGCCTGCCGCGTACATCGGCGCCATGGGCAGCAGGCGCACCCACCTGGACCGGATCGCCCGGCTGCGGGAGGCCGGTGTGGACGAGGCGGGACTGGCCCGCCTCGCCTCACCCGTGGGACTCGATCTGGGAGCCCGGACCCCGGAGGAGACAGCCGTCTCGATCGCCGCCGAGATCATCCAGCACCGCTGGGGCGGAACAGGGCGCCCGCTGGGCGAGCTGACGGGGACGATCCACCACCACCGGCCCTGACCCCGTCCACGCCCGCTCGGTGCGGCCGAGGACGGCGTCACACGCCGGCCGGGCTCACTGCGGTCGCCGCCCAGTGGCACGCCACCTGCGTCAGGCCCCCGCCCTCCAGCACCGGCAGATCCTTCGTACGGCAGGCGTCCGCGACCCCCGCACGCTCCGCCTCGCCCGAGGCGAGGATCTGGCAGCGGGCATGGAACCGGCAGCCCGAGGGCACCTTCGACGGGTCCGGCGGCTCCCCGGTCAGGATCACCGGATCGCCGTCCGCCTCCGGCAGGACCGACAGCAGCGCCTGGGTGTACGGGTGCCGGGGCGCCGTGAGGATCTGTTCCACGTCGCCCGTCTCGACGATGCGGCCCAGATACATCACCGCCACCCGGTCCGCGATGTTCCACGCCAGACCCAGATCGTGCGTGACCACCAGCGCGGACAGGCCCAGCTCGTCGCGCAGCCGCAGCAGCAGGGCCAGGATCTCGCCGCGCACGGACGCGTCCAGCGAGGCCACGGGCTCGTCCGCGACGATGAGCTCCGGCTCCAGGACCAGCGCGCCCGCGATCACGACGCGCTGACGCTGGCCGCCGGACAGTTCGTGCGGATACCGCAGGAAGAACCGTTCCGGTGGTCGCAGCCCCGCCCGCGCCAACGCCCCGGCCACGGCCGCCTGTTCATCGCCCGCGTACCCGTGGATGCGCAGGCCCTCCGCCACCGCGTCGTACACCGTGTGGCGCGGGTTGAGGGAGCCGCTGGGATCCTGCAGCACCAGCTGCACACGCTTGCGGTACGCCTTGAGGGCCCGGCCCGAATAGTCCAGCGGCTTGCCGCCGAACGTGACCCGGCCGGACGTGGGCGGTACGAGGCCCAGCAGGGAGCGGGCCAGCGTCGTCTTGCCGCAGCCCGACTCGCCGACCAGGGCGACGATCTCGCCGGGCCGGATGTCGAGGTCGACCCCGTCGACGGCGCGCGCCGGCGACGCCCCCCGCCGGCCGGGGGAGGCGACCGTAAGAGCCGTTGCACTGAGCAGCGGAGCCGGGGGGGGAGGGGTGTTGAGGTGGTCCTTGA
>NZ_JBHWVO010000042.1:0-3179 GCF_042736635.1 Streptomyces sp. NPDC060035 | reverse complement strand
CCACACCTACAACAACCCCCCTGGGGTGGTCGGCCGCTTCTTTTGTTTATCCCAGCCCGCGCGGGGCGGTTTGTCGCGGCCCCCCCGGGCGCGGGCGCCCCCCCCCCACGCCCCGCGCCGGCCGGGGAAGGCGACCTTCAGAGCCTTTGCACTGAGCAGCGGAGCCGGGGGAGTAGTGGTCATGACGTGCTCCTTGCCTGGTCGGCGCCGTCCGGCAGACCCGGTGTCGTGACGGCACCCGGCTCCACCAGCACGCAGGCCGCACGCCGGTCCTGCCCGGCGTCCCGCAGCTCCTGGTCCGTGGTGGCGCAGGAGTCCAGTGCCACCGGGCAGCGCGGATGGAACGTACAGCCGGGCGGCAACGCCGACGGGTCCGGCGGGTCGCCCGGCAGACCGCGCGGCGCGTGCCGGGAGGAGAGGTCACCGATCCGCGGGAAGGCGGCCGACAGTGCGTTGCCGTAGGGGTGCCTGGCGTTCTCGTACACCTGCTTGGCGGGACCCTCCTCGACGACCCGGCCCGCGTACATCACCGACAGGCGGTCGCAGGTGTCGGAGAGCACCGCGAGGTCGTGGCTGATCATGATCAGGCCGAGGTCCTGGTCGGCGACGAGCTGCTCGATCAGCCGCAGGATCTGAGCCTGGATCATCACGTCGAGCGCGGTGGTCGGCTCGTCGGCGATGATCAGCCGCGGGTCGCAGGCCAGCGCCATGGCGATCATCACGCGCTGGCGCTGCCCGCCGGACAGCTCATGGGGATAGGCGTCCGCCCGGGCGGCGGGAAGCCCCACCTGTTCCAGCAGTTCGCCGGCCCGCTCGCGTGCGGCGGCCGGGGTGGCCTTCTTGTGCAGCAGGATCGGCTCGGCGATCTGATCCCCGATCCGGTGCACGGCGTTCAGCGAGTGCATCGCGCCCTGGAAGACGATCGACGCCCCCGCCCATCGCACGGCACGCAGCCGGCCCCACTTCATGGTGAGGATGTCCTCGCCGTCCAGCAGGATCTCACCGCTCAGGGTCGCGGACGCGGGCAGCAGCCGCAGCAGCGCGAGAGCCAGCGTCGACTTCCCGCAGCCCGACTCCCCGGCGATCCCGAGCTTCTGGCCCGCCTCCACCCGCAGGTCGACGCCGCGCACGGCAGGGACGGCCGAGGCTCCCGTGCCGTAGGTGATGTGCAGGTTTCTGACCTCGAGCAACGGCTGCCGGATCTCCGGCTCCGTAACGGTCTCTGTCTTCACAGCGGTCAACGGGTCACCCCCAGCTTGGGGTTGAGCACGGACTCGATGGTGCGGCCGCACAGCGTGAACGCGAGGGCGACGACCGCGATGGCGAGTCCGGGCGGAGCGAGGTACCACCAGTTGCCGGAGCTGACCGCTCCGGCCTCGCGGGCGTCCTGGAGCAGCCCGCCCCAGGAGACGATCGTGGGATCGCCGAGCCCGAGGAAGGCGAGGGTCGCCTCGGTGAGGATGGCCGTGGAGATCACCAGCGTGGTCTGCGCGAGCACCAGCGGCATCACATTGGGCAGCACATGACGGGACATGATGTGGCCGTGGCCCCCGCCGAGCGCCTTGGAGCGCTCGATGTACGGACGGGACTCCACGGACAGCGTCTGCGCGCGGACCAGCCGCGCGGTCGTCGGCCAGGTCGTCACGCCGATGGCGAGGATCGTCGTCCAGAGGGACCGCGAGAGCACGGTGGCCAGCGCAATGGCCAGTACGAGAGTCGGCATCACCAGGAACCAGTCGGTGATCCGCATGACGACGTTCCCGTACCAGCCCTTGAAGTGACCGGCCGTGATGCCCACCAGGGTCCCGATGGCCACCGAGAGGAACGCCGCGAGCAGGCCGACGGTCAGCGAGACCCGCGTCCCCCACACCAGCAGGGCCAGCAGACTGCGGCCGAACTGGTCGGTGCCGAGCGGGAACGCGCTGCTCGGCGACTCCAGCGGACCGCCCGGCGCATGGGTGACGCTCTGCGAGTCCGCGCCCACCAGCAGCGGGGCGAACAGTGCGATGAGCGCGATCAGCGCGAGGACGGCGAGACCGGCGAGGCCGGCCCGGTGGGTGCGGTACTGGTGCCAGAAGCGGGCGGCGGCGTGCCGCCTGCGGGTCCAGGTGAGGGCACGCGGGCTGATGGTCTTCAGCGCGTCGGTCGTGGTCGTCATCGGCCCACCCGGGGATCGAGGAGCGGATAGATCACATCGGCGAGCGTGTTCATCAGGATCACCGCGGCGGCGAAGACGAAGAACAGGGCCTGCACCAAGGGCAGATCGGGCACGCTCAAGGCTTGGTAGAAGAGCCCGCCGAGGCCGGGCCAGGAGAACACCGTCTCCACCAGGATCGCTCCCGCCACCGTGTTGCCCAGGTTGACGAAGAGCAGCGTCACCGTCGGCAGCATCGCGTTCGGCACGGCGTGACGACGGCGTACGAGATCGTCGCGCAGTCCCTTCGCCCGTGCCGTCGTCAGATAGTCGCTGCCCATCTCGTCGAGCAGCGAGGAGCGCATCACCAGCAGGGTGCGCGCGTATTCGACGGCGACCAGGGTAATGACCGGCAGCACCAGATGGTGGGCCACGTCCAGGACGTAGCCGAAGCCGCTCGAGCTGCCGGACTCCATGCCGCCGGTCGGGAAGAGCCCGGGGATCGGGCCGATGCCCACCGACAGGGTGACGATCAGGAGAAGGCCGAGCCAGAACGACGGCACCGAGTACAGCGTCAGGGCGAAGGCCGTGTGGAAGCGGTCACCGGCCGAGCCGTTGCGCCAGGCGGACCTGGCACCCAGCCAGATGCCGATCACCGTGTAGATGACGAACGCGGTGCCGGTCAGCAGCAGCGTCGCGGGCAGCGCCTCGGAGATCTTGTCCATGACGGGGGCGCGGAACTGGTACGACGTACCGAAGTCCCCGGTCAGGGCCTTGCCGCAGTACTCGGTGAACTGCTGCCAGAGCGGCAGGTCCAGCCCGAACTCCCGGCGCATCGCGGCGATCTGCTCGGTGGAGACCTGCCGGCCGCCGGTCATCTGCTTGACCGGGTCGCCGGGAACGAGGCGGAAGAGGAAGAAGCTGGTGACGAGCACGGCGAACAGCGAGACCGCCGCACCGGCCAGCTTGCCCGCCACGTAACGGAGGTACGCGGTCGCGCTGCGGGCGCGTGGACTGCGGGCCGACGGCCCGGCCGGAGCCGGGC
>NZ_JBHWVO010000041.1:0-51786 GCF_042736635.1 Streptomyces sp. NPDC060035 | reverse complement strand
GGCCCGGAACCGTGTGTCACGGTTCCGGGCCCCTCTCACGTGCGTGCGCGTGTACGGGCCGGGTCAGACCTCGTAGTTCCGGGCCTCGGCGGCCCGGGCCTTCTGCGCGTCCTTGCGGGCCTTCTCGGCCTCCTCCTCCGCCTCCATCTCGGCGAACACGTCGATGGGCGGCGGCGCCTTGGCGAGGAAGACCCAGGTCAGATACACCGCGAGCAGGAACGGCGGGATCTTGAGTGCGACCAGCACCCAGCCGAGCTGCGTGGTGTCGGCCCACCAGTACAGCGGGAAGAGGACCGCGCACTTGGCGAGCAGGATCAGCCCCCACGCGTAGCTGGCCTTGGCGTAGGCCTTCTTGCGACCGGGGTTCCTGGTGCGCCAGGAGAGATTCTCCTTGAAGACCGGGCCCAGTATCAGGCCGATCAGCGGAACCCCGGCGAGGGTCGTGACGAGGTAGGCGAGCGCCAGGCCGAGCGTGTAGATCATGCCCGGCAGATAGAAGTCCTTGGCGTTGCCCGTCATCATCGCGAAGACCACACCGAAGGCCACGCCGAAGACGCCGCTGAAGGCGTGCTTGACGGTGTCCTTGCGGATCAGCCGTACGACGACGAGCACGAGGGACAGCGCCAGCGCGGCGATGGCCGAGGCCTTCAGGTCCTTGTTGACCGTGAAGATCGTGACGAAGAGCAGCCCGGGAAGGACTGTCTCCACCATGCCGCGCACGCCACCGAAGGCCTCGAAGAGCGCGGCTTCCGTGACCGCTTTCGCGTCGGCGTCCGGCTGGTCGGTGCGTCGGGGCTGGTCCGTGTCGGGCGTCGGCTTGTCGAGAGACGTCACCGGCTACTCCTTGCCGAGTGGTCGGAGTTCGTATTTGGGGTTGAACAGCACCCGGCGCCCGTGACTCATGGCGACGCGACCCGAGGCTATGAGCTTGCGGCCCGGCTCGATGCCGATGATGGAACGCCGGCCCAGCCAGACCACGTCGAGCGGCGCGGTGCCGTCGAAGAGCTCCGCCTCCAGGGCGGGCACTCCGGCCCGCGGGCGCAAGGTGACCGTCCGCAAGGTACCAGCCACTTTGACGATCTGGCGGTCCGAGCACTCGGAAATGCGCGTGCAGCCCGAGGCGTGCGTGTCCTCCTGCAGCTCCTCGGACTCCAGGTCCTCCTGGGAGCTGGACAGCCGGTCGAGCATGCGGCGGAAGCGGCCGGACGGCTTCTCGGCCCTGCCGGCCTTCTCGAATCGGGGAACAGCGCTCATACCCGAAGGGTACCGGTCTCCTGTGGTACGGGCTGGCCCTGGGGTTTCCACCCGAACGGGTGACCAAGGTCGCCCCCGAAGCCGGTCAGCCTCTCTCGAAGCGGTAGCCCATGCCCGGCTCGGTCACGAAGTGCCTGGGGTGCGAGGGGTCGGTCTCCAGCTTGCGGCGCAGCTGCGCCATGTAGACCCGCAGATAGTTGGTCTCGGTGCCGTACGAGGGCCCCCACACCTCCTGGAGCAGCTGCTTCTGGCTGACGAGCCGGCCGGCGTTGCGGACGAGGACCTCCAGGAGGTGCCATTCCGTGGGCGTGAGCCGCACATCGCGGCCCTCCCGTTGGACCTTCTTCGCCGCCAGGTCCACGGTGAAGCCCTGCGTCTCGACGATCACGAGGTCGTCGGCGCCGTCCTGGCCGACCGGTTCGGCCCTGCGTACCGCCGCGCGCAGCCGGGCCAGCAGCTCGTCCATGCCGAACGGCTTGGTGACGTAGTCGTCGGCCCCGGCGTCCAGTGCCTCGACCTTCTCGTCGGAGGTGTGACGGGCGGAAAGCACGAGGATCGGCACGCGTGTCCAGCCGCGCAGTCCCTTGATCACCTCGACGCCGTCCATGTCGGGCAGTCCGAGGTCCAGGACGACGACGTCGGGGTGGCGGGCAGCGGCGAGCTGCAGGGCGGTCGCCCCGTCGGGCGCCGCGTCCACCTCGTACCTGCGCGCCTTCAGATTGATCACGAGGGCGCGTACGATCTGCGGCTCGTCGTCGACCACAAGCACCCGGGTCATCGCGTTCCTGCCTTTCCGGAATATGTGTACGGGGTGGGGGTCTGCCCCGGGAAGTTCACGAGGTGACCTGAACGGGCAGGCCGGGGCCGGCCCGGACCTGTCCGCGTACCGCCTTGAGCGTGAGAACCATGGTGAGTCCGCCGCCGGGGGTGTCCTCTGCCCCGAGCGTGCCGCCCATGGACTCCACGAAGCCCCGGGCGACGGCGAGCCCCAGGCCGACTCCCGCGCCGCGCGGGGCGTCACCGTAGCGCTGGAAGGGCTCGAAGATGCGTTCCTTGCCCTCGTCGGGGACGCCGCGGCCGCGGTCGGCCACCCGTAGCTCGACGCGTTCGCCCAGGGCGCTCGCAGCGACCGTGACGCGTTCCTTGCCGGAGCTGTACTTGACCGCGTTCTCCACGATGTTGGCGACCGCCCTCTCCAGCAGCCCGGGGTCGACAGCGACCATCGGCAGCGTCTCGGGGATGTCGAGGTCGACGCTGCCCTCGGGGACCCCTCCGAGGGCCATCGGCACGACCTCGTCGAGGTCGATCTCCCGGATGAGCGGGGTGACCGTGCCGGTCTGCAGGCGGGACATGTCGAGGAGATTGCCGATCAGATGGTCCAGCCGGTCGGCGCCGTCCTCGATCGCTGCGAGGAACTCGGCCTCGTCCTCGTCGGACCAGGCGACGTCGTCGGAGCGCAACGAACTCACGGCAGCCTTGATGGCTGCCAGCGGGGTACGCAGGTCGTGGCTGACGGCGGCGAGCAGCGCGGTCCTGATCCGGTTGCCCTCGGCCAGCCGCCTGGCGGCCTCGGCCTCCCCCACCAGGCGCTGCCGGTCAAGGACCACCGCGGCCTGCGCCGCGAACGCTCCGAGCACGCGGCGGTCCTCGGCGGGCAGCACCCGGCCGGAGAGGGCGAGTGCCATGTTGTCGCCGACCGGCATGTCGACGTCGGCGTCGTCCGGCCGGGCCACCGGGGCGGGGCCGACGGATCCGGCGCAGGTCCACGGATCGACGTCGCTGGCCCGCTCCAGCAGGGCGACGGACTCCATGCCGAAGGTCTCGCGGACCCGTTCCAGCAGGGCGTCCAAAGCTGTCTCACCGCGCAGGACGCTCCCGGCCAGGGCGGAGAGGATCTCCGACTCGGCGCGCAGCCGTGCCGCCTGGTGGGTGCGGCGGGCCGCCAGGTCCACCACGGAGGCGACCGCGACGGCCACCGCGAAGAAGATCACGATGGCGACGAAGTTCTCCGGGTCCTGCACGGTCAGGGTGTGCGTGGGTGGTGTGAACCAGTAGTTCAGCAGCATGGAGCCGACGGCGGCCGAGGCGAGCGCGGGCGCCAGCCCGCCGAGCAGGGCCGCGGCAACGGTCAGGAAGAGGAAGAGCAGGACGTCGTTGGCGAGCCCGGGGCCGTTCTCCAGGCCGCGCAGGAGCAGCGTGAGCAGGGCAGGTCCGGCGACGCCGACCGCCCAGCCCCAGATGATCCGGGTGCGACCGAGCCGGGCGCCGCGGGCGATGGGCAGTCCGCGTCCCTTGGCGACCTCTTCGTGCGTGACGATGTGGACGTCCAGGTCGGGGCCCGACTCACGGGCCACGGTGGCGCCGACTCCGGGGCCGTAGATGTACTGCCAGGCCTTGCGCCGGCTGGAGCCGAGGACGATCTGGGTGGCGTTGACGCCCCGGGCGAATTCGAGGAGCGCCGAGGGTATGTCGTCGCCGATGACGTGGTGGAAGGTGCCGCCGAGGTCCTCGACGAGGGTGCGCTGGACCGCGAGCTCCTTGGGCGACGCGGACGTCAGTCCGTCGCTGCGGGCGATGTACACCGCGAGGATCTCGCTGCCGGACCCCTTGGCCGCCATCCGGGACGCGCGGCGTATGAGCGTACGGCCCTCGGGGCCGCCGGTCAGGCCCACGACGATGCGTTCGCGGGCCTGCCAGGTGGTACGGATGTTGTGCTCGCCGCGGTACTGCTGGAGGTACTCGTCGACCCGGTCGGCGACCCAGAGCAGGGCCAGCTCGCGCAGGGCGGTGAGGTTGCCGGGGCGGAAGTAGTTGGACAGGGCCGCGTCGACCTTGTCGGACCGGTAGATGTTGCCGTGCGCCATACGGCGGCGGAGCGCCTGAGGCGACATGTCGACAAGTTCGATCTGGTCGGCCCTGCGTGCCACCTCGTCGGGAATGGTCTCCTTCTGCCGTACACCGGTTATCGACTCGACGACGTCACCGAGCGACTCCAGGTGCTGGATGTTCACGGTGGAGATCACATCGATGCCGGCCTTCAGGAGCTCCTCGACGTCCTGCCAGCGCTTGGCGTTGCGTGAGCCGGGCACGTTGGTGTGGGCCAGTTCGTCCACCAGGGCGACGGCGGGGGCCCTCTCCAGGACTGCGTCGACGTCCATCTCCGCGAAGACCGCGGAACGGTACTCGATCTCGCGCCGGCGGATCTGTTCGAGGCCGTGCAGCAGCACCTCGGTGCGTTCCCGATCGTGGTGCTCCACGAACGCGACGACGCAGTCCGTGCCCCGTTCCACCCGGCGGTGCGCCTCGGACAGCATCGCGTACGTCTTGCCGACGCCTGGTGCCGCACCCAGGTAGATACGAAGCTTGCCGCGTGCCATGGCCCCATTGTCTTCTCTGAACCGGCCACCGCCGATCCGGCAGCCGCTTCAGAAGCTACCCCGATAATTTCCGGCATATGGGGCCAGGGGTGGGCGCGGGGTCCGTATTGACGGGATTCTGATGCGACCCCGGGCGTGCCCGCTGTTCACGCCCGCTCGGCGATGCGGCTGTCGCCGGGCTCCAGGACCCGGCCGGCGAAGCCGGGCGGACGGAGCGGCAGGGCTGAGGACCCGGCCGACGGGCTCATGGTGCGGATCGAGGACCTTCACCGTCGCCGCCGGTACGTGCACGGGGTACACACACCGGCAACGGCCGGTGGGCCGCACCCCGGTGAAGGGGTACGGCCCACCGGCCGAAAGAGGCTGTGCGAGTCGCTCAGCGCACCTCGGTGATCTCGGGTCCGCGCTGGAGGTGGCCCATGCCACCGGAGAACTTCGAGCTCTCCTGGTCCTCCTGCTGTACCTCCGGCACCATCTGGGCGTCGTTGGGAAGCTTGAGGACGATCGGGTCGCGCGGGGCCATCGGGCCGTCACCACGGACGACCACGGTGTCCCGGAAGATCGTCTCCAGGAGTCCGGCCGCCTCCGGCTGCACGGCACCCTGACCGGAGATCACTCCGCGCAGGAACCAGCGAGGTCCGTCGACACCGATGAAGCGCACCAGCTGTACGCCGTTCTTCCCGTCGGGGAGCTGTACGGGGACCTGCGCGCGCAGCTCCCAGCCCAGCGGGCCCTCGACCTCGTCGATGATCCCGCCCTGCTGGGTGATGCCCGAGGCGATCTCCTCACGGACCTCGCCCCAGATGCCCTCCCTCTTGGGAGCGGCGAAGGCCTGCAGCTGGACCGCGCTGTCGCGCAGCACGACGGTGGCGGCGACGATCGCGTCACCGGCGACCTCGACCCGCAGCTCCATGCCTTCGACTCCGGGCACGAAGATGCCGCCGAGGTCCACACGGCCCTCGCCGGGCTGGGAGACCTCGGAGCTGTCCCACGGCCCGTCCGGCCTGGGGGCAGGCGGAAGGTTCCTCCGGCGCGAGCCGGCCGCGGCCCCATCGAGCTCGTCGGCGACCTGCTCGGCCTCGCGCGCTTCGTCCGCCGTGTCCTCGGCGGAACCACTGTTCTTGCGACGTCCGAACACGTCACTGTCCTTCCCGGTCGGATACGACCGAAGCGTAGCTGTTCCCACCCTGGGTGTTACCGCCCCTGACGCTGTCCACGGCGGCGTGACCGCCGGTGGACCCGAAGCCCCCCTCGGCCCGCGCCGAACCGGGGAGTTCCGCCACCTCGTGGAAGCGCACCTTCTCGACCTGCTGGACGACCAGTTGGGCAATCCGGTCGAACCGCTCGAACCGCACGGTCTCGCGTGGGTCGAGATTGACCACGATTACCTTGATCTCCCCACGGTACCCGGCATCTACCGTCCCTGGGGCATTCACGAGGGCCACTCCGCAGCGGGCTGCGAGGCCGGAGCGGGGGTGCACGAACGCCGCGTACCCGTCGGGCAGCGCGATCGACACCCCGGTCGGGAGCACCGCCCGCTCGCCGGGGGCGAGTTCGGCAGCCAGGGTGGTCACCAGATCGGCACCGGCATCGCCCGGGTGTCCGTACGCGGGAATCGGCACGTCCGGGTCGACCCGGCGGATCAGTACGTCGACGGGGTGGCGCATCAGGGGTTCACCTCGAAAGCACGGGCCCGCTTGACCTGGTCCGGGTCGGCCATCGCCGCCCGGATCTCCTCCGGCCGGCCGTTGTCGATGAAGTGGTCCATCTTGACCTCGATGAAGAGGGCCTCGGCACGGACCGCGACGGGCCCCTCGGGGCCGCCGATCCGGCCTGTGGCCCGGCAGAAGATCTTCCGCCTGTGCACGGCGGTGACTTCGGCATCCAGGAAGAGCACGGTGTCCACCGGTACCGGCCTGACGTAGTCGGTCTCCAGCCGTCCGGTCACCGCGATCACCCGCAGCAGCCAGCTCAGCGCGCCGAGCGTCTCATCCATCGCCGTGGCGAGCACACCACCGTGCGCGAGCCCCGGAGCACCCTGGTGGGCGGGTCTCACGGTGAATTCGGCGGTGACGCTCACGCCCTCTCCGGCCCGTGCCTGGAGGTGCAGCCCGTGCGGCTGCTCACCGCCGCAGCCGAAACATTGCTCGTAGTGCGACCCGAGGAGCGTGCCCGGTGCCGGGGCATCGGGGTGCCGGTCCGGCTTCAAGGCGTCGGCAGGGGGTGTCAGACCTGTAGATGTTCCACTCACAGGCGCAGACCTTACCCGCGCGGCCGATCGCAGGTCGCGCCGTGCCAAGCTTGGCTTCATGCAGCCTTCCGCACCGCCCTTCGACGAACGTCTCACCGCACCCCGCTCGTGGTGGCTCATCGCCTTCGGAGTCGGCGTCGCCTGTGCCCTGATGCTCCTGCCGCTCGGCACGCTGCCCATGCTCGGCGGCCTGGCCGGCGGCACGGCCGCGGCGGCCGTGGTGGTGAGTTCGTACGGCTCGGCACGCGTCCGGGTGATTGCGGGCGCCCTCGTCGCGGGCGAGGCACGGATCCCGCTGTCGGCGCTCGGCGACGCCGAGGTGCTGGACGCGGAGGAAGCACGCGCATGGCGCTCGTACAAGGCGGATCCCCGCGCCTTCATGCTGCTGCGCAGCTACATCCCGACCGCGGTGCGGGTGAAGGTCACGGATCCGGACGATCCCACGCCCTACGTCTATCTCTCGACCCGGGAGCCGCAGGCTCTGGTGACCGCCCTCGCGGGCGTACCCGCCTGAGGTCTACTGGCCCGGATCGTCGAGCCCCTTCGGCAGCTCCTTCGCGGGCACCGGGGGCTGCTCCAGCGGGGGAAGCTCGGGAAGCCGGTCCCAGGTGACCTGCTGCTTGCGCAGATCGCTCCTGACCCGGTCGGCCAGCTTTCTTGTGTCCCGGCGGTTCATCATCGCGCCCACTGCCGCGCCGATCATGAACGGAATGAGATTGGGCAGGTCACGCACCATGCGCTTCATGATCTGCTGACGCAGTTCGCGCTTCATCTGCCCGCCCAGCGCCGCGTTCAGCGTGGTGGGGCGTGAGACGTCGATTCCGCGCTCCTCCGTCCAGGACGTCAGATACGCGGTACTGCGCTGCCCGAGGTTGCCCGGCGGGCGTCGGCCGTAGACCTCGTGGAGCTCGGCGACGAGCTTCATCTCGATGGCTGCCACGCCGGTGATCTCGGCGGCCAGCTCGGCCAGCATGGCGGGTGGTACGGGCATCATGGCCGCCGCCCCGATACCTGCGCCGACGGTGGCGGTGGCGTTGCACGCGCCCGCGACGAGCTTGTCGGCGAGCTCTTCGGGACCCAGCCCCGGAAACTGCTTGCGCAGCGTGGCCAGGTCGCGCACAGGGACGCGGGGAGCCGTGTCGATGATCCGGTCGGCCAGCCGGCCGACTACTGCTCTGGTGCTCTCCCCGCCCTTTCGTACGCCCCGTTTCAGTTTTCCCGGACGGCCTGCCCCGGTCGTGGGCCCCGTCGTGCCTTCCTGGCCGGGCAACTCCGGCGATCCTGCTGCCCGGACTGCTTCGAGCGAGGCCGACCGGCCCCGCTCGTCGTCAGACGAGCCGGGAGAGGCCGGCAGGGCGGCCGGATGCTCGGCAGGAGTGCTTGCGCCTTCTGCCGGGCCTGTGCCGCCCTGATACGCCTCCGACGACTTCGTGCGCCGCAAGCGCCGCTTCCGGAACGGTGTGTCGCCTGCCACGGCCGACCTGCCTCAGTCGCAGTCGCGGCAGATGGGCTGGCCGTTCTTCTCGCGGGCCAGCTGACTCCGGTGGTGCACCAGGAAGCAGCTCATGCAGGTGAACTCATCGGCCTGCTTGGGCAGGACCCGCACGGCCAGCTCTTCGTTGGACAGGTCTGCGCCGGGCAGCTCAAGTCCCTCTGCCGCGTCGAACTCGTCCACGTCGACGGCGGATGCCGTCTTGTCGCTCCGACGAGCCTTGAGCTCTTCGAGGCTGTCCTGGTCCACGTCGTCGTCGGTCTTGCGTGGGGTGTCGTAATCCGTTGCCATGTCGCTCTCCCCCTCTTGGGTGTCTGCGGTGTCTCAGCGCACGTAACGCGTGAGAGGCCGGACTTGTGCCCGACCTGAGGCGGAGATTTTGCCTCACATCAAGGTCTGTTACTCGATCGACACCCAACCGGATCTCCCTGGGGCGATCAGCTTGGGTGGCGATGGGGACCGTACACGGTCCGAATGCTGCTGTTCACGGGTGCCACCCCGTGTACTTCCCGTGATATCGACCCCCGGAAACCCGGACGTTTCCCGGCTTTCCGGCAGAGACGTGATCACCGAGAGTAGAAGGACCGAAAATGGCTCCTGTGATCGATCACACAGGGAGTAAACGGGACGTGCGCCCGAAAATTCCGCCCAAAGCGAACAGAGCGATCCAATGCGGCTTCACACCGCGAAGCCTCTCAGACCGGCAGGGTGACGCGCATCACGAGACCACCGCCCTCGCGGGGCTCCGCGATGATACGGCCTCCGTGTGCCCGCGCGACGGACCGCGCGATCGACAGGCCGAGCCCCACCCCCTTGTCACTGCCTGTACGTTCCGTGCGCAGCCGCCTGAACGGCTCGAAGAGGTTGTCGATCTCGTAGGCAGGCACTACAGGACCTGTGTTCGAGACCACCAGGAGCGCCTGGCCGGGCTGGAGCTCCGTGGTGACCTCCACCCAGCCGCCCTCCGCCACGTTGTAGCGCACGGCGTTCTGTACGAGGTTCAGCGCGATCCGCTCCAGGAGGACACCGTTGCCCTGGACGACGACCGGAGCCCGCTCGCCGCGGATCTCCACCGCCTTCGCCGCGGCCTCGGCGCGGGCCTGGTCGATGGCGCGGTCGGCGACCTCGGCGAGGTCCACCGGTTTGCGCTCGACGATCTGGTTCTCGCTGCGGGCGAGCAGCAGCAGGCCTTCGACCAGCTGCTCGCTGCGCTCATTGGTGGCAAGGAGTGTCTTGCCGAGCTGCTGGAGCTCCATAGGGGCCTCCGGGTCGGAGAGGTGCACCTCCAGCAGGGTGCGGTTGATCGCGAGCGGCGTCCTCAGCTCGTGCGAGGCGTTCCCGACGAATCGCTGCTGCGCCGTGAAGGCCCGCTCCAGGCGGTCCAGCATTTCGTCGAAGGTGTCGGCGAGCTCCTTCAGCTCGTCGTCCGGGCCGTCCAGCTCGATCCGGCGGGACAGGTCCGTTCCGGCCACCCGGCGTGCGGTGCGGGTGATCCGGCCCAACGGGGACAGGACGCGGCCGGCCATGGCGTAGCCGAAGGCGAAGGCGATGATGCTGAGGCCCACGAGGGCCAGCAGCGAGCGGTTCAGCAGGGAATCGAGCGCCTGCTGTCGCTGCTGGTTGACGCAGGCGTTCATGGCGGCGTTGAACGCCTCCGGGCTCGCCTTCTTCGGCAGTGCGCACACCTCACTGGTGACCTGGCCGTTCACGATCTGGAACGGCAGGTCGCTGCCCACGTTCAGGGCCTGTGCGGCCAGCATGTAGATGATCGAGAGCAACAGAATGCCCGCGATCAGGAACATGCCCCCGTAGAGCAGCGTGAGCCGTATCCGGATGGTCGGGCGCAGCCAGGGGTACGGCGGCTCCTGCGGCTTGGGCTCCCAGGTCGGTTTCGGAGGCGCCTTCACGGGCGCCGGGGAGGCTGGCACCGGGCGCTCAGATCCGGTATCCGGAGCCGGGCACGGTAACGATGACAGGCGGTTCCCCGAGCTTGCGGCGCAAGGTCATCACCGTCACGCGCACCACGTTGGTGAACGGGTCGGTGTTCTCGTCCCAGGCCTTCTCCAGCAACTGCTCGGCCGAGACGACCGCGCCCTCGCTGCGCATCAGAACCTCGAGCACGGCGAATTCCTTCGGGGCGAGCTGGATCTCCTGCTCGTCCCGGAAGACCTCGCGCCGGTTGGGGTCGAGCTTGATGCCGGCCCGCTCCAGAACGGGCGGCAGCGCGACCGTGGTGCGGCGCCCCAGGGCCCGTACCCGCGCGGTCAGCTCACTGAAGGCGAAGGGCTTGGGCAGGTAGTCGTCCGCGCCGAGCTCCAGACCCTCGACCCGGTCACTGACGTCCCCGGACGCGGTGAGCATGAGGACCCTGGTGGGCATACCGAGCTCGACGATCCTGCGGCAGACGTCGTCGCCGTGCACCAGCGGGAGGTCCCGGTCCAGCACGACGACGTCGTAGTCATTGACCCCGACGCGTTCCAGGGCCGCCGCTCCGTCGTAGACGACGTCGACGGCCATGGCCTCCCGGCGCAGCCCGGTGGCCACCGCATCGGCGAGCAGTTGCTCGTCCTCGACGACGAGTACGCGCACGGCGCAGTCCTTCCCTAGATCTCCAGAAATACGGCGAGCGGCCCTCGTTCCGGCCGCTCGCTGCACGTCAGCGGCACCGACTGTGCGCGTCCATCCTGCCCGTAACGCGCATAAACCGGCGGTAAGGCGACGCGGCCCGGCCTGCGGCTCCCGGGAATTCATCGGATTCCCAGGCCAGTTGAGGTTTCTCCGGCATGCGGTCCGGGGAGGACGATTTCACACCCGCGATCACGCCATGCACGTGGCGTACCACAGCCCGCCCTGCTCCCAGAGGGATTGCGTGATCACCCGCCCTCCGGCCGCTGGCCGGAGGAATCCCGGGCACACCCCCGTGCCACCGACCCACGATGAGGGGGCGCTCCATGGACGCTTTCACCGCAGGTCTGCTGCAACGAATCAAGACCACCGAGTCCGACCTCACGAGGGCTCGCGAGACGGGCGACGACTTCCTCGCGGATGTTGAGCAGGGAGAGCTGGACGACCTGCACCGCCTCGCCGCCGAGCACGGCGTCGAAATCGGCGCCACAAGCGTCTGAGCCGCCACGAGAGGGCCCCGGAGCCGATTACGGCACCTCGGGGCCCTCCCGTACGTCTGCGCCCGCCCGGGCGCCACCAGTGGCCTTCGCGCCGGCCTCAGTCGTGCCAGGCTCCCAGCTCCTCCAGGAGTGCCTGCAGCGGCGCGAAGACGCCCGGGGTCGCGGCGACGGTCAGGTCGCGGTCCGCCGGGAGCCCCGGCCGGCCTCCGGTGAGCGCTCCGGCCTCGCGGGCGATGAGATCACCGGCCGCCAGGTCCCACGGGTGCAGTCCGCGCTCGTAGTAGCCGTCGAGCCTGCCCGCTGCGACATCGCAGAGGTCGACCGCGGCCGATCCGCCGCGCCGGATGTCGCGCAGTTTCGGGATCAGCTGCTGGGCCACGGCGGCCTGGTGGGTGCGTACCTCGGTGACGTAGTTGAAGCCGGTCGATACGAGGGCCTCGCCGAACGGCGGGGCGGGGCGGCAGGTCAGGGCCTCACCGTTCAGGTACGCGCCGCCGCCGAGCACCGCGTGGAACGTCTCGCGGCGCATCGGGGCCTCGACCACGCCGACGACCCGCTCGCCGTCGCGCTCGGCAGCGATGGAGACGGCCCAGGTGGGCAGCCCGTAGAGGTAGTTCACCGTGCCGTCGAGCGGATCGATGACCCACCGGATGCCGCTGCTGCCCTCGGCGCTGGCGCCCTCCTCGCCGAGGAAACCGTCGCGGGGGCGCCTCTCGGAGAGGAAGCCTGTGATGAGCTTCTCCGCCCGGATGTCCATCTCGGTGACGACATCGATGGGACTGGACTTCGTCGCGGCCACCCCCAGGTCGGCCGGGCGGCCGTCACGCAGCAGGGCTCCGGCCCGGCGGGCCGCCTCCAGGGCGAGGTCGAGCAGTTCGGACAGGAAGGGGTCGGTCACAACGCTCCAGGGGTGTTCCGGCCGGCTGGCATACCGGGGTCTCAGGCATACGGGCTGTCGGCGCCCGCAGCTGCGGGCCTGGGGGTCCTGGCCGGACAGCACCCGGCCGGGCAGAGGTCGTGGGAGGCGCCGAGGGCGCCCAGGACGCACCGTTCCACCGGGCTCCCCTGTTCGGCGGCGGTGCGCTCCACGAGGAGCTCGCGCACGGCCGCTGCGAACCTGGGGTCCGCGCCGACCGTCGCGGACCGGCGGACCGGCAGCCCCAGCTCTGCGGCCTTCGCGGTGGCCTCCGTATCGAGGTCGTACAGGACCTCCATGTGGTCCGAGACGAAGCCGATGGGGGCCATGACGACCGCGGGGACACCGGCGCCGTGGAGCGTCTCCAGGTGGTCGCAGACATCGGGTTCCAGCCACGGGATGTGCGGGGCGCCGCTGCGCGACTGGTAGACGAGCTGCCACGGGTGGTCGATTCCGGTCTCCTCGCGCACCGCGTCGACGATCACCCGGGCGACGTCGAGGTGCTCCGCCACGTAGGAGCCGCCGTCACCGTGCGCCTCCACCGGGCCCGAGGCGTCGGCCGCGGATTCCGGGATGGAGTGCGTGGTGAACGCGAGGTGGGCACCCGCCCTGACATCGTCGGGGAGGTCCGCCAGCGAGGCCAGCACACCGTCCACCATGGGCCGCACGAAGCCGGGGTGGTTGAAATAGTGCCGGAGCTTGTCCACGCGCGGCACCGGAAGCCCTTCGGCCTCCAGGACGGCCAGCGACTCGGCAAGGTTCTCGCGGTACTGGCGGCACCCCGAGTACGAGGCGTAGGCGCTGGTGGCGAGGACGGCGATACGACGGTGGCCGTCCGTGATCATGTCGCGGAGCGTGTCGGTGAGGTACGGCGCCCAGTTGCGGTTGCCCCAGTACACCGGCAGATCGAGGCCGTGCTCGGCGAAGTCCTTGCGCAGCGCGTCGAGCAACGACCTGTTCTGCGCGTTGATCGGGCTGACGCCGCCGAACAGGAAGTAGTGCTTGCCCACTTCCTTCAGACGTTCTTCGGGGATGCCCCGGCCCCGGGTCACATTCGCCAGGAACGGGACCACGTCGTCCGGGCCTTCGGGGCCGCCGAAGGAGAGCAGCAGCAGGGCGTCGTAGAGAGCGGGATCGCGCAGATCGGACATGCACCCGATCCTGCCACCCGCCTCCGGCACGGCGAAAGCCGACATCGGTACCGGTCCCCGGGGCCTGCAACCGCCCGTAAGCTGTATCAGCCATCTATACGCCTGACAGGCTTC
Source organism: Streptomyces sp. NPDC060035 (assembly GCF_042736635.1). Classification (NCBI taxonomy): domain Bacteria; kingdom Bacillati; phylum Actinomycetota; class Actinomycetes; order Kitasatosporales; family Streptomycetaceae; genus Streptomyces; species Streptomyces sp. NPDC060035. Next base: position 38,106 of record NZ_JBHWVO010000041.1, on the reverse strand, counting down.
ATCGGAGCTCCCCTTGCCCAGCCCCTACCGCGCCATCTTCGCCGCCCCCGGCACCAGGGAATTCTCGGCGGCAGGATTCTTCGGCCGGATGCCGCTGTCCATGATGGGGATCGGCGTGGTGACGATGGTTTCCCAGATCACCGGCCGCTACGGGCTCGCCGGTGCACTCTCGGCGACGCTCGCCATGGCCGCGGCCGTCATGGGGCCGCAGATCTCCCGGCTGATCGACCGGTACGGGCAGCGCCGTGTCCTGCGCCCGGTCAGCATGGTCTCGGTCGCGGCGGTCGCGGGGCTCCTGATCTGTGCTCAGCAGCGGCTGCCGGACTGGACCCTTTTCGTCTTCGCCGCAGGGGCCGGCTGTGTCCCGAGCGTGGGTTCGATGGTCAGGGCACGCTGGGCCGAGATCTACCGGGGTTCCGGCCGTCAGCTGCACACGGCATACGCCTGGGAGTCGATCGTCGACGAGGTGTGCTTCATCTTCGGGCCGATCATCTCCATCGGCCTGTCCACCGCGTGGTTCCCGGAGGCCGGGCCGCTGCTCGCAGCCGTGTTCCTGGTGATCGGCGTCTTCTGGCTGACGGCCCAGCGCGCCACCGAGCCGAGACCGCATCCCAAGGAGCACCACTCGGGCGGTTCGGCGCTCCGCTCGACCGGCCTGAAGGTCCTGGTGGTCACCTTTGTCGCCACGGGCGCGATCTTCGGAGCGGTCGACGTGGTGACGGTGGCCTTCGCGGAGGAGCGCGGCCACAAGGCGGCGGCCAGCCTCGTACTGGCGGTCTACGCGCTCGGCTCGTGTCTCGCCGGAGCCGTCTTCGGCCTGCTGCACCTCAAGGGGAAGCCGTCCACGAGATGGCTGGTGGGGGTCTGCGCGATGGCCGTGAGTATGATCCCCCTCCAATTGGCCGGGAGCCTGCCGTTCCTGGCCGTGGCGCTCTTTGTCGCGGGTCTCGCCATCGCACCGACGATGGTCACCACCATGGCCCTCGTCGAACAGCACGTACCGCGCACCCAGCTCACCGAAGGCATGACCTGGACCAGTACCGGGCTCGCTGTCGGAGTGGCGCTCGGCTCCTCCGCCGCCGGCTGGGTGGTCGACGCCTCCGGGGCCGAGGCGGGGTACGCGGTGCCCGCCGTGGCGGGAGCGCTCGCGGCCGCGGTGGCGTTCCTGGGGTATCGCCGGCTCGCCGAGCCGGTTCCTACGGGAGGGCGCGGGGAAGATGACCGACACCTACGCACGGACGACGAACACGTGGCGTAACTGGGCAGGCAACGTCACCGCCCGGCCGGTACGGGACGTGTCCCCCGCTTCCGTCGACGAGCTCGCCGAGGTCCTCCGCAGGGCGTCCGAGGACGGCCTGACGGTGAAGCCGGTCGGCACCGGTCATTCGTTCACCGCGGCAGCGGCGACCGACGGTGTGCTGATCCGCCCCGGTCTGCTCACCGGGATCCGGGAGGTCGACCGTACGGCGATGACGGTGACCGTCGAGGCCGGCACCCCGCTCAAGCGTCTCAACACCGTGCTCGCCCGCGAGGGACTGTCGCTCACCAACATGGGCGACATCATGGAGCAGACGGTCGCCGGGGCCACCTCCACCGGCACCCACGGCACCGGCCGCGATTCGGCGTCCATCTCCGCACAGATCCGCGCGCTGGAACTGGTCACCGCGGACGGCAGGGTGCTGCGCTGTTCGAAGAGCGAGAACCCGGATGTCTTCGCCGCCGCCCGGATCGGGCTCGGCGCACTCGGTGTGGTCACCGCAATCACCCTCGCGGTTGAGCCGGTCTTTCTGCTCAGGGCACGCGAGGAGCCGATGACCTTCGACAAGGTCACAGCCGACTTCGATCAGCTGGTCGCCGAGAACGAGCACTTCGAGTTCTACTGGTTCCCCCACACCGGCAACTGCAACACCAAGCGCAACAACCGCAGCGCGGGCCCTGCGGATCCGCCCGGAAGGATCAGCGGCTGGATCGAGGACGAGCTCCTCTCCAACGGGATATTCCAGGTCGCCTGTTCGGTCGGCCGGGCCGTCCCGGGGGCCATCCCGTCCCTCGCCAAGCTCTCCAGCCGTGCCCTGTCGGCCCGCACGTACACCGATGTCCCCTACAAGGTCTTCACCAGTCCCCGGCGGGTGCGCTTCGTCGAGATGGAGTACGCGCTGCCGCGCGAGGCTGCGGTCGAGGCGCTGCGCGAGGTCAAGGCCATGGTCGAGCGCTCACCGCTTCGGGTCGGCTTCCCGGTCGAGGTCCGGACGGCGCCCGCGGACGATATCGCGCTGTCCACGGCCTACGGCCGCGAGAGCGCGTACATCGCCGTGCACCTGTACCGCGGCACCCCGCACGGGACGTACTTCACGGCTGTCGAACAGATCATGACGGGCTATGCCGGCCGCCCGCACTGGGGAAAGATCCACACCCGGGACGCCGACTATCTGGCGGGGGCCTACCCGAGGTTCGGCGAGTTCACCGCCGTACGCGACCGTCTCGACCCGGACCGGCTGTTCGCCAACGACTATCTGCGGCGCGTTCTCGGCGACTGAACCCCGGCGGTGCGGGGGCCGCCGGATTGTGAACCGGCGGTGCGCGGACCGGCCGTACAAGGACTGCCCGTTCGCGGACCGCCCGTGCAGTGCCCGCCCGTGCAGGGACCGTCCGTTCGCGGAGAGTCGGTCACCGGCCGGTGCCCGTGCCGGCGGTGGCCCCGTCCTCCTGCTCCGGGGTGTCACCGGAACCGCTCGGGTCAGGTGCGGCCGGAACACCGTCGCCGGGCGCCGTCGGGGTGGCGGTGGGACCCGGGGTTGCGTCTCCGGCGGGGGCGGAAGGTGCGGTGCCGGGGTCTGCCGACGAGCCTGCACTGTTGTCCGGAGCCGGGTCCGGGGCGGCGCTCCGCCCCTCGCCCTCGTCCGTCCCGGGCGTGGTGCCGCCCCCGCTGCCCGGCTCGCTCCCCCGGTCACCGTCCTGCTCCTCGCCGGTGCTGCCCGACGGCTTCGGAGCGGTCGTTCCCGTGTCGCGCTCGCCGCGTACGACGGAGCCGACGGTCGTTCCCCCGCCGCCACTGAGGTCGTTGCCCGAGACCAGTTCGTAGGCGGTGATACCGGCCATCGACAGGGCGAAGACGGCGACCGCTGCGAGCACCGAGCGCCGTCGGCCCCGGATCCGGGTGCCGTGTGTCCGGGCGTCCGAGTACGCGTCGGGGCGGACCGCCCCGAGCAGCTTCGTGGGGTCCGCGTCGGCCCTCAGCAGCTGCGTACGCCCCGGGTCCGACTTCACCGTGCGCAGGATCGTCGTCGCGTCGTCACCCTGCCGCAGGACCGTCGTCGCATCGTCACCCGGCCGCAGGACCGCCTCCGGGGCCGTCTCCCGCGTGTGTACGGCCACCTGACGGCCGGCCGGATGCTTCGTCTGGACCGTGACTTCGCGGATCTGCTCACCCGTGCGACGGAAGAAGTGCTGGAAGACCGAGCCCCCGCAGGTGGCGACGACACTCATCACGCCCGCGCCGGCAATCGTTCCGTACACACCCAGCTGCGAAGCCATCACCGCCGCGGCAACCGCGGCCACGGCGCTGCCCGCAACCTGCGGCAGGCTCAGATCTATGCGCTTCTGCCCGGGTTCCGCATCCCTTTGCGGCTTCTGAACCATTACCAGCCCTTGATTCGACAACTACCCCACCCTGCACCAAGAAGGGACATATGAGCGAAGCGAATAGTTCCGATTCTGGAGATTGTGTGAAGCAGCACACTCATTGAGGGCATATCACTGACAACCGGGTAGCCCAACTCCCGTGCCCGGCGAGAACTTCGGCGGCGCGCCGGTCCACCCACGTGGCCCGAATGGAGTACTGTGGCGAGCCCTGGGGCCGGACTCCCACATGGGTATCCGGGACCTGCGGAAGGGGGCCGAAGACGGCACTCGAACCGGCGGCGCCGCGGCATCGCACGGGCGCCTGCAACACAGAGCGACCATTCGGTCACTATGTGTCGCAATAGGTAACCGTGCCATGGTGGCGATCCAGGGCCAATGCCCGACACGCCGGGTAACTTGGCAAGGTTGTGGCAGGCTGCACCCGGGCAGGCCACACTCGACTAGCGGAAGCAGCGACGCACGTGACGTCGGCAGGCACCACCCGGGAGGTTCCCATGCCCGAACTGCGTGTCGTGGCCGTCTCAAACGACGGCACACGACTGGTGCTCAAGGCTGCGGACAGCACGGAGTACACGCTTCCGATCGATGAGCGGCTGCGTGCCGCCGTGCGCAATGACCGCGCCCGGCTCGGCCAGATCGAGATCGAGGTGGAGAGCCACCTCCGGCCCCGCGACATCCAGGCACGGATACGAGCCGGTGCCTCCGCGGAGGAAGTCGCTCAGTTCGCCGGAATCCCCGTCGACCGTGTGCGCCGCTTCGAGGGCCCTGTGCTCGCGGAGCGTGCCTTCATGGCCGAGCGGGCCCGGAAGACTCCCGTGCGCCGTCCCGGCGAGAACACCGGCCCCCAGCTCGGCGAGGCGGTGCAGGAGCGTCTCCTGCTGCGCGGCGCCGACAAGGAAACCGTCCAGTGGGACTCCTGGCGCAGGGACGACGGCACCTGGGAAGTCCTCCTGGTGTACCGGGTCGCCGGCGAACCCCACTCGGCGAGCTGGACGTACGACCCGCCGCGACGGCTGGTCCAGGCCGTGGACGACGAAGCGCGCTCACTGATCGGTGAGACGGACGACGTCGCTGCGCCGGAGCCCAGCTTCCCGTTCGTGCCTCGGATCGCACGGCTGCCGCGCGACCGGCCGCTGGACCGTGCGCTCGACCGTCAGATCGAGCGCCCCACTCCCCCGGCACCGGAGCCGGAGGAGCGCATCAGCGGTGTGTCGGCCGGCGAGCGCGACTCGCTGACGAGCCTGCTGGAGGCGGTACCGAGCTTCCGTGGCGACATGATCGTCCCGGAGCGGCCTCAGCAGCCCGAACCGCCCGCGATCGAACCCGCCGCCCAGGAGCCGGAGGCCGACGAGCCACCGGCGGCTGCGGCATCCGCGGGTGCGGGTTCCGCCTACGCGGACGTGCTGATGCCGCGCGCGGTGGCCGGCCACCGCGACCGGCTGACCGGGACGACGGACCGGCAGGCCGAGGCGGACGGAGTCCGTCCCGGTCGCCGGGCCGCGGTGCCCAGCTGGGACGAGATCGTCTTCGGCACACGCCGGAAGAAGCAGGACTGAGGACCATCCGGATGTCCGCAACATGACGGGGGCCCGTACGCCGCTGCGTACGGGCCCCCGCTCTGTCCGGATGCCGGTCGCGTTACCTGGGGTCCGGCCCCGTCGCAACGGGGCGGGACTCGTCCGAGGACCACTCGGACCAGGAACCCGCGTACAGCGACGCCCGGTATCCGGCGATCTCCAGCGCCAGCACCTCATGGGCGCCCGAGACACCCGAGCCGCAGTAGACACCGACCTCGGTTTCGCCGTCGGCCCCCAGGGCCGAGAAGCGGGAAGCCAGCGATCCGGCGGGGAGGAATCGACCGTCCTCGGCCACGTTCAGCACGGTCGGGGCCGATACCGCGCCGGGGATATGGCCGCCCACCCGGTCGATCGGCTCCACGTCACCCCGGTAGCGCTCCGCGGCCCGCGCGTCGAGCAGCAGACCGGAGCGGGCAAGTGCGGCGGCAGCGTCCGCGTCCAGCAGCGGGAGCGCACCCGGTTCGGGCCGGAAATCACCCTCGACAGGAGCCGACACCTTCGTCGAGAGCTCGCCGGTCCATGCCGCGAGACCTCCGTCCAGCACCCGGACGTCGGGGTGCCCCGCCCAGCGCAGCAGCCACCAGGCGCGGGCCGCCGCCCAGCCCTGGCCGCCGTCGTAGACCACCACCGGCGTGCTGTGGGAGACGCCGGCCCGCCGCATGACCGCTCCGAAGCCTTCCGGGCCGGGCAGCGGGTGGCGGCCGCCGCCGCCCGCCGGACCGGCGAGCTCCGCATCGAGATCGATGAACACCGCGCCGGGGATGTGCCCGGCCTCGTAATCGGGGCGGCCGTGAGGACCGCCCAGCTGCCAGCGGATGTCCAGGAGCACCGGCGGACGTGGCCCTGCCGACTCGCTCGCGTATTCGGATGCGGTAATGATGGGCTTCATAGGTGCCATCTTCGCGCAGAGGGCGGCCCCCAGAACGTGATGCCGAAAAGGACTTACCACATCAAATCGGGCTTCACGAATCCAGAACCCGGAAAATACGGCGCGGCCGGGGTGTCTCTGGAGCTCGGTGGTGCGAGCATCTGCACGGAGCGTACACACCCGTATCCGTACCGCTGGACGGCGTACCGGCCCCGTTCCCCCCGTACGGCCACGACGATGGTCCGAGGAGAGATAAGAAGATGACCGAGGCTGCCGCCCGGCGTACGCCCGGAGCACCTTGCTGGGTGAGTCTGATCGTGCACGGCCTGACCACGACCCAGGAGTTCTACGGCAATCTGTTCGGCTGGGAGTTCCGGCCGGGACCCGAAGAGCTGGGGCCGTACGTCCGTGCACTGCTTCACGGGAAGGAAGTCGCAGGCATCGGACAGCTTCCCCCGGACCGGCACCTGCCGATCGCCTGGACCACCTATCTCGCCACCGAGGACGCCGATCTCACCGCGGAGGTGATCCGCGCCTGCGGCGGAACAGTCGCAGTCGGACCGATCGACGCCGGGAATGCGGGCCGCCTTGCCATCGCCTCCGACCCGAGCGGCGCGGTCTTCGGACTCTGGCAGGCCGCAGAGCATTTCGGCACGGCCCTCGCGGGCGCACCGGGAACCCCTGTCTGGAACGAGCTGGTGACACGCGAGACGTCCTCGGTCGCCAAGTTCTACCAGGCCGTGTTCGGGTTCGAGACGGAGGCGGTCGTCTCGGCCGACTTCGACTACCAGACACTGCATCTGGAAGGCCGCCCCGTGGCGGCCCTCCACGGGGTGGGCCATGCTCTGCCGCGCGACCGGGGACCGCACTGGATGACCTATTTCGAGGTGACCGACACCGACGACGCCGCTGCGCGCGTGGTGGAGCTCGGCGGACACGTTCTGCAGCCGCCGAGAGAAGCATCGAACGGGCGGCTCGCCACAGTCGCGGATCCGGAGGGCGCGGTGTTCACGATCGTACGGTCGGCGGGCCGCTGAGCCCGGCCCGTGCCGCGCTCGTCATCCTGCGACGGCGTTCGTGGTCGGTCAGGCGCCTCCCAGCAGCCCGCCGAGCAGTCCTCCCAGCAGATCGCCGAGCGGCCCGCCGGGCGGGTCCTCGGCCTCCGGGCCCTGCGTGTCGTCACCACCGTCGGCCGGAGTCTCGGTTCCGGAGCCGCTTCCGGTCTCCGGAGCGGGTGCCGGAGCGGGCGCCGGAGCCGAGGGCTCGCTCGGGGATTCCTCGCCGCCCCCACCGGTCTGCGTGGTCCCGCCGGGCGCGGCGGGCCTCACGTCCACGGCGGGGATGCCCGCGGGGCCGGAGGACGCTTCGAGGGGCGGCTGAACGGTGGGCCGCGCGGTCACCGACAGGCGTGCCTGATCGGGTGTCACCGGACCGGGCGTGCCGAGCGCGGATTCGGTGGCCGAGGCCGCACGGTTTTCGTCCCGGGACTCGGCCGGCCACTCTCCCACCTCGCGCTCCAGGCCCATCGCCCGCGGCAGTTGAAAGAAGGGCGCGCTGGAGTCGCCTCCGACCAGCGCGGCGACCACGGTCGTGGCGTAACAGGTACAGCAGAGCGCAGTAATGGTCCCTGCACGGCGCCAGGTACGGCTGCGTTTCCCGGTGGTGTCGACGAAGACCGGCCGGGTGGGCGGCGCTACGGTGCGGGAGTCCGATCCGTCACCGACTGCGGCGACGACGGATCCCCTGCCGTTCACGGCCGAGTCCCGGACTCTTTTCGCGCCGCCGTCGCATCGAGGGCTCGCGCCCTGACGGCTGTCCGTTTCGCCACCCGTGGTTCTGTCGCCCCGTATGCTCCGTGCGTCGTTCACTGTCGCGCTGCGTATGCCCACGTGCGTCTCCACCTGTGTCGGCCTGCCGGACCGCTCGTCGGCAGGGGTCGTCCGTTGCTGGGGTCCGCGCCACGCGCGCGCCGAAGAGGTCCGACAACGGCGCCGGACCCATCCCCTCCCCCAGCTGTCCGGATCCAAAGGCCCTACGGATTGGCCCGATTGGGATCAGCCCGATGAAGATTGGTCCGATTGGCCGGTAACCGGACAACTGTCGATCGCGCCCACCGGTAACGGGTCCTCCGAGGGCCGGCCAGCGGTGTTGCCGCGCAGATTGCCGATACCGCCGACGACGCGTCTGCTCGTCGCGAGGAAACGGGGCGCACCCTGCGCTTGTCCCCCTCAGGCTACGCGAACTGGGAGTCCACAACGCCGACTTGGCCGCCTGTGACGCGTTTGCGGACCCGCTAGTCGGATGCGACGGGCAGTACGTCCGGCGACAGGGCGCCCGCATGCACTGCCGCGCTGGTCATTCTGCGGTGATGATGACGTCGGCACAGCACCTCGTAGCCGACCTCGTCCGCCATCTGGTGCACGTCCCCGACCACTACTTGCGCGCCTTCGACGACCATCTCGCCGCCCACCGTGCGGGCATTGTGGGTGGCACGCGCGCCGCACCAGCACAGCGCCTCGACCTGGAGCGCCTCGATCCGGTCAGCCAGCTCGATGAGACGCTGCGATCCGGGGAACAGCTTCGTCCGGAAGTCGGTGGTGATACCGAACGCGAAAACATCGAGTCCGAGGTCGTCGACGACCCGGGCGAGCTGGTCGATCTGCCCGGGAGCAAGAAACTGGGCCTCGTCCACAATGACGTAGTCCACCCGGCCTCCGCGCGTGATGCGGTCGACGAGATAGGCGTACGGATCCATACCCTCGTCGGCCTCGACCGCGTCAGTGACCAGCCCCAGACGCGAGGAGAGCTTGCCCTCACCCGCCCGGTCGTCGCGGGTGAAGATCACGCCCTGCAGACCGCGGGCCGACCGGTTGTGGCCGATCTGGAGAGCCAGCGTGCTCTTTCCGCAGTCCATCGTTCCGGAGAAGAACACAAGCTCGGGCATGAGAAGTTGAGCGCCTTTCGGGTCGTACGTGGGGGGAGCGAGCTACGAGCGTACTTCGAGGAGCGGGACGAGCTGCTCCACGGGAGTCAGCGAACCGTGCATGCCGACCATCGCCGACTCATGGGGCTCGTTGACCGAGGCGGTGATCACCACATCGTCGTGTGCGGCTGCCACCACGTCTCCGATCCTGCCGTAGACCCGCTCGTCGATCCGCGGGCCGAACCAGCCGGCCGCGATCGCCTCGTCCCGGCTCGCCACCCAGAACTGCTCGCCGAGCACCTCACGCCAGACGGTCAGAACATCGGTCTCCGCCCCGGGGACCGCGTACACATGACGGGCCCGGCCCTCGCCCCCGAGCAGGGCGACTCCGGCGCGGAGCTCCCAGTCCTCGTCGAAGTCGATCCTGGACTGCTCGTCGAACGGGATGTCGATCATGCCGTGGTCGGCGGTGATGTACAGCGCCGAGCGGGGCGGGAGCTGCTCGGCGAGGCGCCGTGCCAGCCCGTCGACGTACATCAGCTGGCCCCGCCAGGCGTCGGAGTCGACGCCGAACCGGTGCCCCTTGCCGTCGACCTCGCTGTAGTACGTGTAGACGAGCGACCGGTCACCGGCGGCGAGCCGCTCCGCGGCCAGGTCCATCCGGTCCTCGCCGGAGAGCCGGCCGAGGAACGAGCCACCGCTGAGCGCGACCTTGGTGAGCGGGGTCTGCTCAAAGGTGGGTGCGGAGACCTGGGCCGTGCGCACGCCTGCCGCGTCGGCGAGCTGGAAGACGGTGGGATACGGCTGCCAGACCTTGGGCGGGGTCCAGGGCTTCCAACGGAGCTGATTCATCAGCTCGCCGGTTTCCGGATTACGCGCCGTGTAGCCGGGAAGGCCGTGCTCGCCGGGCGCCAGCCCCGTACCGACGGAGGCGAGCGAGGTCGCCGTGGTGGACGGGAAGCCCGACGTGATCGGGCGGCCTGTGCCGCCGCGGGACGTCGGGAGCAGCGAGTACAGGAAGGGCGCCTCGTCCGGGTGGGCCTCGATCTGTTCCCAGCCGAGTCCGTCGATCAGGAAGACGCAGTTCCGGTCGGCGGGGGTCAGCTCCGCGATCGTTGCCTCGAAGCCGGGTACGCCCTGCCCTGCGGCGAGCGTCGGGAGCAGATCCGCGAGTGAGCCGCTGCCGTACTCGGGAACGGGGGCGCTGTCGAGAGCGAGCAGAACGGGGTCCTGCCAGGCCGGCTGCACCATCAGCGGCCGGTCGCCGCGGTCGCGGCCGTGGCCTCGGAGAGGGCCTGGGCGAAGGCCAGGGTCTGGCGCACGGTGTCCGGTCCGTCGCCGGCCTCGCTGACCCGCAGGCTCAGGTCGTCGGCGGTGGAACTGCCGGTGTAGCCGTGGTCGGCCTCACAGTTGGGGTCGCCGCAGGCGGCGGGCTCGAGGTCGATCCGGGAGACCGCACCCCAGCCGATGGTGAGAACGACCTCGCGGGGCAGGGTGCCGGGCACGTACTTCTCGGGGTCGGCGACCACTCGGCTGACCACGACGGAGGAGATCCGGTCGAGCTTGACCGACTCGGTGGACGTCGTGGCGTACGGCGTCGGGGAGCTCGTGTCGGCGGCCTGCTCGTCGGTGTGGCTGACGATGAAGCGGGTGTCCGTCAGGACCAGGACCGTGACATGGCGACGCACCTCGTTGGAGTCGAAGGTGGTCTCCTGGTGCACCAGGTACGAAGCGACAGGCTCACCGCCGACGGCGGCCTCAACCGCCTCGGCCACGAGGGCCGGGTAGTAGCCGCTGCGCTCGATCGCCGCGCGCAGCCCCTGGGTCGTCGTACCGGTCTTTGCCATACGGACCATCCTACGGGGGGCCGGTGGATGCCGGGGACGCCCTGCTGAGGTCGGCTGCGGTCAGTAGTTGGGGAGTCTGCGGGGACCGAGATCGGTACGGGCCGGAGGCGGCGCGAGCCGGACACTTGCCCCGAGAACGGTCAGGCCCTGCGTGGCGACCACGACGGGCTCCAGCGCGACCGACACCACCTCGGGGTGGTCGTCGACCAGGCGGGACACCCGCAGCAGGAGCTCTTCGAGCGCCGCGGTGTCCGCGGGCGCGGAGCCCCGCCAGCCGAACAGCACCGGCGCCGCCCTGATGGACCGGATCAGCTCGGCGGCATCGCGGTCGGTGGCCGGTACGAGGCGGTGAGCGATGTCGCCGAGCAGCTCGGAGGGCGCGCCGGCCAGGCCGAAGGAGAGGACGGCTCCCGCGGCGGCGTCGATCGAGGCCCGTACGACGGTGTCGACCCCGCGTGGCGCCATGGCCTGGACGACGGGCCGTAGCTCGGCGGGCGTGCCGAGCAGCTCGGTCAGTTCCCCGTAGGCCCGGCTCAGTGCGCTCTCGTTGGCGAGGTCGAGCCGGACGCCGCCGAGGTCGGCGCGGTGACGGAGGTGGGGGGCGGTGGTCTTGAGGGCCACCGGGTAGCCGAGCTGCGCGGCGGCTGTGACGGCGGCCTCCGGGTCGAGGGCGGGGAGGGCCGGTCGTACGGTGACGCCGTAGCGGCCGAGCAGTTCGGCGGCCTCGTCGTGGGTGAGCGGGCGGCCCTTCGGGTCGGGGCTGGGGCCGAGCAGCGCCTCGATCAGGGTGGCTGCCCCCGGCTCGTCGATGGTCTCGTCCAGGAACTCGGGAATCTTTCCGGGCGAGGCCGCCTGCCGCCGCCACTGCGCATACTTCACGGCCTCGGCGAGCGCCCGGACAGCCCGCTCGGCTGCCGGGTAGGAGGGGATCCGCCCGGTCCGGTGCTGCGGGTGCCACGCGCCGCCGGGCCGGTCGCCGTGCTGAACGGTGCCGGCCGGCCCGGGCCCGGCGGCATCGGCCCGGCCGGTGCCCTCCCGGGCGGCAGCCGTGCCGGCCCGCGATGCATCCGGCCGCTGCGCCTCGGCCGAGGGCGCACCCGGCCCCCTCCCACCGGCCGAAGCGCCACCGCCACGTGTCACGTACGGGCCCGGCGCCGGCGTGCCGGTCCTGGATCCGTCAGCTGCCCGCGCCCCGGGCCCCGCCGAACCCGTTCCGCCTGCCTCCTGGCCGTCCGTTCCGGGCTTCGCCCCTCCCGGCGGGGTGGCCGTGCTCGCGGCTGCGGCCAGGGCCTCTGCCAGACCGCCCATTTCGACGTGCACCACGGCGACCGGCTTGGCCGGGCCCTTGGCGGCCGCCTCGCGCAGGGCCGCCGCGAGCACCTCGCCTTCGCCCGTTTCCGCTTCGCCGTTCTCTCCCACCCAGGGGATCGCGGTCACGATCACGGCGTCGCAGGTCTGGTCGGTGAGCGCCTCGGCCAGCGCGTCCCGGAAGTCCTGCGGCCCGGCAGCAGTGGTCAGGTCGCGGGGCGGGCGCGGGCGAAGCCCTTCGGCGAGGCAGGCGTCGTAGGTGAGGAGGCCGAGAGATTCGGAGTTGCCGAGGATCGCCACCCGGGGACCGGCCGGCAAGGGCTGATCGGCGAGCAGCAGCCCCGCGTCGACCATCTCCGTGACCGTGTCGACGCGGATCACGCCGGCCTGGCGCATCAGCGCGGAGACCGTTGCGTCGGGGATCCGGCTCACGGGAACGGCATGGCCGGGCGGGGTGGAGCCGCTGTGCCGGGCGCCCTTGACGACCACCACGGGCTTCACGGCAGCGGTCCGGCGGGCGAGCCGGGTGAACTTGCGCGGATTGCCGAGCGATTCGAGGTAGAGCAGGGCCACATCGGTGTCCTGATCCTCGAACCAGTACTGCAGGAAGTCGTTGCCGGAGATATCGGCCCGGTTGCCTGCGGAGATGAACGTCGAAAGCCCCGCGCCGCGCCGGTACAGGCCGGACAGTACGGCGATCCCGATCGCGCCGGACTGGGTGAACAGCCCGATGCGTCCGGGTGCGGGCGATTCGGGGGCCAGGGAGGCGTTCAGCCGGACGCTGTCGGAGGTGTTGATGATGCCGAAGGCGTTCGGACCGATGATCCGCATCCCGTACGAACGGGCCTGCCGGACCAGTTCGCGCTGGCGCTCCCGCCCTTCGGCGCCGCGCTCGGCATAACCGGCAGAGAGGACGACGAGGCCCTGGACCCCGTGTTCACCGCAGTCGGCCACGGCCTCCGGCACCCGGTCGGCCGGGACGGCGACGATCGCGAGGTCGACCTGTTCGCCGATCTCGCCCACGGAGCGGTACGCGGGCACTCCGTCGACCGTTGCCGGTTCGGCGGCGAAGGACCGGTTCACCGCGTAGGTGCGTCCCGTGAAGCCCGAGCCGAGAAGGTTGCGCAGCACCGTGCGGCCCACTCCGCCCGGGGCACGGCCGGCGCCGACCACGACGACGGAGCCGGGGGCCAGCAGGCGTTGTACGGAGCGCGCCTCGGCCCGCTGTTCACGGCCGCGCTGGACGGCGAGGGACTCCGCGGTGGGTTCGATGTCGAGTGTGAGGTGGACCGAACCGTCCTCGAAACTGCGCTGCTGGGTGTAGCCGGCATCCCGGAACACCTTGATCATCTTGTTGTTCGCCGGCAGCACCTCGGCGGCGAACCGCCGGATGCCCCGCTCGCGGGCAACCGCCGCGATGTGTTCGAGGAGTGCCGAAGCCATACCCCGGCCCTGGTGGGCGTCCTGGACGAGGAAGGCGACCTCGGCCTCGTCGGCGGGGGCGGAGGCCGGTCTGCCCTGTTCGTTGATCCGGTCGTAGCGGACGGTCGCGATGAACTCTCCGCCGATCGTGACGGCCAGACCCACCCGGTCGACGTAGTCGTGATGGGTGAAGCGGTGCACGTCCTTGTCGGAGAGACGCGGGTAAGGGGCGAAAAAGCGGTAGTACTTCGACTCGTCGGAGACCTGTTCGTAGAAGCTGACCAGCCGCTCGGCATCGTCCGTGGTGATGGGCCTGATCCTGGCGGTACCACCGTCGCGGAGCACCACGTCCGCTTCCCAGTGGTCGGGGTACGCGTGATGCGGACTCTGCTCCGGCGTGGGCTCCATGGGCAAAGCCTACGGCCGTCGCACCGGTCGCGGACGGATCGGTGCGCGGGCAGTCTGAGGGAGCCGATCGGCGGTGGCGGCTGGGCCGGAAGCCGGGCACAGCAGTACGCACTGCATGAGAGACTGGTCTAGACAACCATTGATACGTGAAGGGCAGAACCATGGCTGAGCGCCGCGTCAACGTCGGTTGGGCCGAGGGCCTGCACGCCCGCCCCGCTTCCATCTTCGTCCGTGCCGCCACGGCCTCCGGCGTCCCCGTGACGATCGCCAAGGCCGACGGCAACCCGGTGAACGCCGCCTCCATGCTCGCGGTGCTCGGCCTGGGCGCCCAGGGCGGCGAGGAGATCGTGCTCGCGTCCGAGGCGGACAACGCCGAAGCCGCCCTGGACCGTCTGGCGAAGCTGGTCACCGAGGGGCTCGAGGAGCTTCCGGAGACCGTCTGATTCCGGCCGGTCCGGACCGGAATTACTGCATCGACAAAGCCGCGGTATCCCCATCGGGAGCCGTGGTTTTTTCGTTTCCGGGAAGTCGCGTACGACTGCACGGACGGCCGGAATTCGGGCAGCAAAAAGAAAGCCCTCCCGAATTCTCTTCTTTGTATACGGCGCCATTGTTAATGCCGGACACCTGCGATGTTTACAGAAGGTTGCGAAGTCCTCACCCGGGCCTGGCCGGGTGTGCGGCCCGCCCGGTCCGTGTGCCGCAGCCGGTGGGCGGCGGTGGCCCGCTCGGCGTGCTGGGCGGCGAGCATCCTGGCCCGCTCCGCGTCACCGCGCGTCACCGCGTCCACGATGGCGCCGTGCTCGGCCCAGGAATCGGCGGGACGGACCGGCTGCTCGACTGCGTACATCCAGGCGATCTTGTGCCGGAGCTGGGTGAGCAGCGCGATGAGGGCGGGGCTGCCCGACGCCTGCGCCAGCGTCTCGTGGAACCAGCCGCCGAGCGAGCGCAGATCCTCCCCCTCACCCCGGCGAACCCGCTCCTGCCCCAGCCTGACCAGGCCTCGCAGCACCTTCAGATGCGCCTCGGTGCGACGCTGAGCGGCGCGCGCGGCACCCAACGGCTCCAGGAGCATCCGGATCTCCAGGAGGTCGGCGGCCTCCTGGTCCGTGGGCTCGGCGACACAGGCACCGGCGTGCCGGCGGGTGACGACGAACCCCTCGGACTCCAGGGTGCGCAGTGCCTCGCGTACCGGGACACGGGAGACCCCGTAACGACGTGCGAGCACCTCCTCGGTGAGGCGGCTGCCGCGTTCGAAGACACCGGAGACGATGTCGTCACGGATTGCCGTGCATACCGAATGCGCGGGAATGCGCATGTCCGAACCTCCGCCTTAATCCCCGCGAAACGCGGCCGATCGACGCCTGTTCTGTGACTCTATTGCAATCAGCCGCAATTTCCGATGGCAGAGCGGAATCCATGGATATCTTCTGGCCGGTGAGTACTTCTGCGGAGCTCCGGAGCGAAGCCTTCCCGGGGCGGCACGACGAAGGCCCCGGCGGGGTGCCGGGGCCTTCGGGAAGCTGTGCGGTGCGAGGTCTCAGACCTGGAGACCGTGTGCGCGGAGGTAGGCGACAGGGTCCATGTCGGACCCGTACTCCGGGGTGGTCCGCGCCTCGAAGTGCAGGTGCGGTCCGGTGGAGTTGCCGGTCGAGCCCGACAGGCCTATCTGCTGCCCCGAGGTGACACTCTGTCCGACGGAGACGCCGATCGAGGAGAGGTGGCCGTACTGCGTGTACGTGCCGTCCGTCATCCGGAGCACGATGTTGTTGCCGTACGCGCCTCCCCAGCCCGCCTCGACGACCGTACCGGCGCCGACTGCGACGACGGAGCTGCCGGACGCGGCGCGGAAGTCCACGCCCGAGTGGCTGCCGGAGGACCAGAGGGCCCCGCCGGACTTGTAGGCGGTGGTCACGTAGGAGCCGGCTACCGGGAGGTGGAAGGCGTTCAGCCGGGCGCGCTCCGCGGCGCGGGCGGCGCGGGCCTTGGCCTCACGGACCTCCTTGGCGCGGGCTTCGGCCTTGCGCTTCGCCTCGGCCTTGGCCTTCGCCCTGGCCGCAGCTTCGGCCTTCGCCTTCGCCGCCACGTCGGCCTGGTGCTGCTGCGCCTCGGCCTGGGCGTCGATCTGGGCAGCGAGGGTGGTGTCGATGGCAACGGCCTGGGTCAGCCCGGTGTTGCTGACGGTGAGGGTCTCGGAGTCCGCGGCGAGAGCCGGGGAGGCCATACCGCCGATGACACCGGTGGTGGCCAGAGCCGCGATTCCGGCGACCCTCGCGCTGCTGCGCGTCAGGCGGCTCGGGGCACGGTGCTTCCCGGTGGCACGGGTGAACGCCATGGAGGGGCTGATCCTTTCCTTCCTTCTCGCCTACCGGGTTAGCTGACGGGTTCGGAGCAGGAAGGTCTCCTACGGACCCCTCCGCCTCGTACGAGACGCAGGCATCCGATTCACCCCAGGGACTGCGTGGGTCCCCGGCTCCCCAGGCTCGCGCCTGACGGGGACTCGGCGATGACTGTCCGGCGCCGCGGATGCGGCATACGTCTGGCGGACAGCCGAGCCGACGCTAGGCCGGGCGACTTTCAATCACCAAACGGACAGGCCGCTTTGTCGCACATCCCACAGGTCATACATGAATGTTCTTCGTAAAGTCGGACAAAAAGTAGAACCCCGGCGAGAACGTACTCGCCGGGGTCCGCTCTGTACTGCTTTGTCAGCCGCTGACGACCGATACTTCGCCGATACCCAGCGCCCTGACGGGCTCAGCGATCTGCGAAGCGTCTCCCACGAGGACCGTGACGAGCCGTTCCACGGGGAACGCGTTGACCACCGCGGCCGTCGCCTCCACCGTGCCGGTCTCGGCCAGGCGTGCGTACAGCTGTGCCTGGTAGTCGTCCGGGAGGTGCTGCTCCACCTGGTCGGCGAGGGTGCCCGCGACCGATGCCGCCGTCTCGAACTTCAGCGGGGCGACCCCCACGAGGTTCTGTACGGCAGTCTCACGCTCGGCATCCGTGAGCCCCTCGGCCGCCAGGGTGCGCAGGACCTTCCAGAGGTCGTCCAGGGCCGGCCCCGTGGACTCCGTGTCCACGGAGCCGCTGATGGCGAGCATCGCGGCGCCGGTCGCGCCGGAGGAAGACCCCGGTGCCGTCGAACGCAGTACCTGGCCGAAGGCCCGGACCCCGTAGGTGTAGCCCTTCTCCTCGCGCAGGACGCGGTCCAGCCGGGAGGTGAGGGTGCCGCCCAGGCAGTACGTGCCCAGCACCTGGGCGGGCCACACGCTGTCGTGCCGGTCGGCGCCGATCCGGCCGATCAGCAGCTGCGTCTGCACGGCTCCGGGACGGTCCACGATCACCACTCGGCCGGTGTCGTCCGCGGTGATCGGCGGCACCGGGCGTGACTGGCCGGCGTTGCCCGCCCAGTCGCCGATGGTGTCCGCGAGCAGCGTGTCCAGATCGACCCCGGTGAGATCACCGACAATGACGGCCGTCGCGGTGGACGGGCGGACATGGGCGTCGTAGAAGGCGCGCACGCCCGCTGCGTCGATCCGGCGCACCGTCTCCTCGGTGCCCTGGCGCGGACGGGACATCCGAGCCGTGGCGGGGAAGAGCTCCTTGGAGAGCTGCTTGGCGGCACGCCGGGCAGGGTTGGCCTGCTCGTGCGGAATCTCGTCGAGCCGGTTGCCCACCAGGCGCTCCACCTCGCTCTCGGTGAAGGCCGGTGCCCGCAGCGCTTCCGCGACCAGACCGAGCGCCTTGGAGAGCCGGGAGACCGGGACCTCCAGGGAGACCCGGACGCCGGGGTGGTCGGCGTGCGCGTCGAGCGTGGCGCCGCAGCGCTCCAGCTCGGCGGCGAACTCCTCCGCGGAGTGCTTGTCGGTGCCCTCGGACAGCGCACGCGCCATGATCGTGGCCACGCCGTCCAGGCCCTCGGGCTCGGCGTCGAGCGGCGCGTCCAGGTGGATCTCCACGGCGACGACCTGCTGGCCGGGGCGGTGGCAGCGCAGCACGGTCAGGCCGTTGGGCAGAGCGCCGCGATCGGGTGCGGGAAAGGCCCAGGGCCTGGCCTCGCCTGCGGTCGGCTGCGGGTGGTACTCCATCGCTACTCCAGTCACGGCGGCGTCGGTCACTTGCCGGCCCCCTCGTGGTCGTCGGTGCCTGCGGCATCCTCGGTCTCGTCCGCCGGCTCGACCGGCTCGTAGACCAGGACCGCCCGGTTGTCGGGACGCAGATGCGCCTGGGCGGCCGCCTGGACCTCCTGCGCGGTGACGTCGAGCACCCGCTGCACCGCGGTCAGGGCGAGCTGAGGGTCGCCGAACAGCACGGCGTACCTGCACAGTTCGTCGGCGCGGCCCGCGACCGTGCCGAGCCTGTCCAGCCACTCGCGCTCCAACTGGGCCTGCGCCCGCTCCATTTCCTCGGGCGTGGGGCCCTCGGCTGCGAAGCGGGCCAGCTCCTCGTCGACGGCCGTCTCGATCTGCGGCACCTCGACGCCACCGGACGTCTTGACGTCCAGCCAGCCCAGTGAGGGCGCTCCGGAGAGCCTGAGCAGCCCGAATCCCGCAGCCACCGCCGTACGGTCGCGGCGGACCAGGCGGTTGTGCAGCCGGGACGACTCGCCGCCGCCGAGCACGGTCAGCGCCAGGTCTGCGGCGTCACACTCGCGAGTGCCGTCGTGCGGCAGCCTGTAGGCGGCCATCAGCGCACGCGCGGGAACCTCCTCTTCGACCACTTCGCGCAGCTGCTCGCCGATGGTGCCGGGCAGTGTGCCGTCGCGCGGCGGCTGCTTGCCGTCGTGCGAGGGGATGGAGCCGAAGTACTTCTCGATCCAGGCGAGCGTCTGCTCCGGGTCGATGTCGCCGACCACCGAGAGCACGGCGTTGTTGGGCGCGTAGTACGTACGGAAGAACGCCTGCGCGTCGTCCAGGGTCGCCGCGTCCAGGTCGGCCATCGAGCCGATCGGTGTGTGGTGGTACGGATGGCCCTCCGGGTACGCAAGGGCCGTGAGCTTCTCGAACGCCGTGCCGTACGGAACGTTGTCGTAGCGCTGACGGCGCTCGTTCTTCACGACGTCGCGCTGGTTCTCCATGGACTCGTCGTCGAGCGCGGCGAGCAGCGAGCCCATCCGGTCGGCCTCGAGCCACAGAGCGAGCTCCAGCTGGTGGGTGGGCATCGTCTCGAAGTAGTTGGTGCGCTCGAAGCTGGTGGTGCCGTTGAGGGAACCGCCGGCCCCCTGCACCAGCTCGAAGTGTCCGTTCCCCTTGACCTGGCCGGATCCCTGGAACATCAGGTGCTCGAACAGGTGAGCCAGACCGGTGCGTCCCTTGACCTCGTGACGGGAACCGACGTCGTACCAGAGGCAGACCGCGGCGACCGGGGTCAGATGGTCCTCGGAGAGCACCACGCGCAGGCCGTTGGCCAAGCGGTGCTCGGTCGCCGTCAAGCCGCCGGAACCGGCCTGGGCTGTGGCCGTGTGACCCATGGGCATGTACGTCCCTTCGATCGCGATACAGGATTTCCTGCCGGACCTGCCACTGTAAGCAAGCGCACCGGCACCTGGCGAAGTTCCCGATCGGTGAATGTTGTCGTAGATGCTGCCGTAAACAGAGGCTCCGGAGGGGCCCCTGAGAGCACTTCGGACGGGTCGAGGTCGGCGTTGTCAGAACGGCGGTCCACAATGGTCGGCGTCAGAACCTGAGGTTGCCCGACAGAATCTGTGAAGGAGTCGCAGCCGCGATGGCCCGCCGCAGCACGAAGACCCCGCCGCCGGACGACTTCGAGGAGAAGATCCTCGACATCGACGTCGTCGACGAAATGCAGGGCTCCTTCCTCGAGTACGCGTACTCGGTGATCTACTCCAGGGCTCTGCCCGACGCCCGCGACGGCATGAAGCCCGTGCACCGCCGCATCGTGTCCCAGATGAACGAGATGGGGCTGCGCCCCGACCGCGGGTATGTGAAGTGCGCCCGTGTCGTCGGCGAAGTGATGGGCAAGTTGCACCCGCACGGTGACGCATCGATCTATGACGCACTGGTGCGCATGGCACAGCCGTTCTCGATGCGCCTGCCCCTCGTCGACGGACACGGCAACTTCGGGTCGCTCGGCAACGACGACCCACCGGCCGCCATGCGGTACACCGAGTGCCGGATGGCCGACGCCACGTCGCTGATGACGGAGTCGATCGACGAGGACACGGTCGACTACCAGTCGAACTACGACGGCCAGGAGCAGGAGCCCGTCGTCCTCCCGGCGGCGTACCCGAACCTCCTGGTCAACGGGGCGTCCGGGATCGCGGTCGGTATGGCGACCAACATGCCCCCGCACAACCTCGGCGAGGTGATCGCCGCCGCCCGCCATCTCATCAGGCACCCGAACGCCGACCTCGAGACCCTGATGCGCTTCGTCCCGGGACCCGACCTGCCGACCGGTGGCAGGATCGTCGGTCTCGGCGGCATCAAGGATGCGTACGCGGCAGGGCGCGGCACGTTCAAGATCCGTGCGACCGTCGCGATAGAGGACGTCACGGCACGCCGTAAGGGCCTCGTCGTCACCGAACTTCCCTTCACCGTCGGCCCGGAAAAGGTGATCGCCAAGATCAAGGACCTCGTCTCGGCGAAGAAGCTCCAGGGCATCGCCGATGTCAAGGACCTCACCGACCGGTCGCACGGTCTCCGGCTGGTGATCGAGGTCAAGAACGGCTTCGTACCGGAGGCCGTGCTGGAGCAGCTCTACAAGCTGACGCCGATGGAGGAGTCCTTCGGCATCAACAACGTGGCGCTGGTCGACGGGCAGCCGCTCACCCTGGGGCTCAAGGAGCTCCTGGAGGTCTATCTCGACCACCGCTTCGAGGTGGTGCGCCGACGCAGCGAGTTCCGCAGGACCAAGCGCCGGGACCGGCTGCATCTGGTCGAGGGGCTTCTCGTCGCCCTGCTGGACATCGACGAGGTCATCCGCCTCATCCGGGACAGCGACAACTCCGCGCAGGCCAAGGAGCGGCTGATCGAGCGCTTCTCCTTGAGCGAGATCCAGACGCAGTACATCCTGGACACCCCGCTGCGCAGGCTCACCCGGTTCGACCGGATCGAGCTGGAGAGCGAGCGCGACCGGCTCAGCGACGAGATCGCCGCGCTGACGGCGATCCTGGAGTCGGACGCGGAGCTGCGCAAGCTCGTCTCGGGCGAACTGGCCGCGGTGGCGAAGAAGTTCGGCACCGACCGGCGCACGGTGCTGCTGGAGTCGGCGGGTTCGCAGGTTGCCTCCGTACCGTTGGAGGTCGCCGACGACCCGTGCCGGGTGCTCCTCTCGTCGACCGGCCTGCTGGCCCGTACGGCCAACGCCGACCCGGTCGTGGCGGCCGAGGACGCCAAGCGCACGAAGCACGATGTGATCGTCTCGGCCGTCCCCGCGACGGCGCGCGGCGATGTGGGTGCGGTGACGTCCACGGGGCGCCTGCTGCGGCTGTCGGTGATCGATCTGCCGCAGCTGCCGGACACTCATGCGGCTCCCAACCTCTCGGGTGGGGCTCAGATCGCGGAGTTCCTCACGCTGGAGACGGGCGAGGAGCTGATCTGCCTCACCACGCTGGACGAGGAGTCGCCCGGCCTGGCGATCGGCACCCTGCAGGGGGTGGTGAAGCGCGTGGTGCCCGACTATCCGGCCAACAAGGACGAGCTGGAGGTCATCACGCTCAAGGACGGCGACCGCATCGTCGGCGCGATGGAGCTGCGTACGGGCGAGGAGGACCTGGTCTTCATCACGTCCGACGCACAACTGCTGCGCTACCCGGCGGCGCAGGTGCGCCCGCAGGGGCGCCCGGCGGGCGGCATGGCGGGCGTCAAGCTCACGGCGGGAGCCGCGGTGCTCTCGTTCACGGCGGTGGATCCCGCGGTGGACGCCGTGGTGTTCACGGTGGCCGGGTCGCACGGCACGCTGGACGACTCGGAGCTGACCTCGAAGCTCACTCCGTTCGACCAGTATCCGCGCAAGGGCAGGGCCACCGGTGGGGTGCGCTGCCAACGCTTCCTCAAGGGGGAGGACGTCCTGGTGTTCGCCTGGGCAGGCGGTGTTCCGGCCCGCGCCGCACAGAAGAGCGGCGCGCCGGCACAACTGCCCGCCCCGGATCCACGGCGCGACGGCTCGGGCACACCGCTGATGAGCCCGGTCTCCGTGATCGCCGGACCGCTCTAGACACCCGGCCGGACGACGCCGGGGCCGCTCAGGCCTCGTCGTCGTCCGGCTGTCGCACGTAGCGCAGGATGCCCCACATGCTGCGCTCCAGTTCTTCGGTGGCGTCCTGGCCCGCCTCCGGGCAGTCGGAGAGCCCCTTGTGCAGCGCCTCCGCGTCGATACCGGAACCGATCAGCACCAGCTGCGTGCGCCTCGGCTCGTCCCGTGGCCATGGCTGCGGGACGAAGCGCAGAAACCTGCCGACGGCGTGCAGGGTGTATCTGTTCCCCGGGTCGCCTGCGCCGAAGTCGGCGAATCCCTTGATCCGGTAGAGGCCTTCGGGTCTGGAGTCGAGGAACTCGATGAACCGCCGGGGGTTCATCGGCACATCGGTGGTGAAGGAGACACTCTCGTACGCCGCGTGCAGATGGCCCTCGTGCTCGTCGTCCGTCTCCGGAAGAAGGTCCTCGAAGGTCAGCTGCCGGGCGGTGTCGTCACCGTCCGGCCGCAGTACGGGATCGACGAGCAGCTCGGGATCGATCCGTCCGAACTCGGCGCCGATGACAGCTGCCCTGCTGCCGGCCGCCGCAACTGCCTCCCTCACGGCGTCCAGTTCCGCCTGCGCCACCCTGTCCGTCTTGTTCAGCACGACGAGGTCGGCGATCCCGAGATGACGGTCGATCTCGGGGTGCCGCTCCCGCGTGGTCATGAATTCGGCGGCGTCCACGACCTCGACCAGTCCCCCGTACCGGATGTGCGGATTGTCGCTGGCCAGCAGCATCCGTACGAGCTCCTGGGGTTCTGCGAGACCGCTCGCCTCGATGACGATCACATCGAGCCGGGCGGCAGGCCTGGTCAGCTTCTCCAGGAAGGTGTCGAGCTCGCTCGCGTCGACGGCACAGCACAGACAGCCGTTGCCCAGCGAGATCGTCGACCCGACCTGCCCCGCGACGGCCATGGCGTCGATCTCGATGGAGCCGAAGTCGTTGACGATCACGCCGATCCGGTTGCCGGCGCGGTTGCGGAGCAGATGGTTGAGCAGGGTCGTCTTGCCGGATCCCAGGAACCCCGCCAGGACGACGACCGGGATCTGCGGGGCGCGGGGCGGGGTCAACGTGGGCCTTTCTCGGGTCTGTCAGGGTGCCGGTACGGGCTGCGCCGGGGGCGTTCCCACATAGCGGGCCGCCGGGCGGATGATCTTCGAGTCCTCCGCCTGCTCCAGGATATTGGCGCTCCATCCGACCACACGCGCCGCACAGAACGTGGGGGTGAACATCTCGCGCGGCAGACCGCAGAGCTCCATGACGACCCCGGCGTAGAACTCCACGTTGGTGTGCAGCTCACGCCCCGGCTTGAGCTCGGCGAGGATGGCCTCCACCTGCCGCTCGACCTCGACGGCGAAGTCGACGAGCGGTCCGCCGAAGCTCTGTGCGATCGAACGCAGCATGCGTGAGCGCGGGTCCTCGGTGCGGTAGACGGGGTGTCCGAAGCCCATGATCCGGCCCCCGGCGAGCACCTGCTCCCGGATCCAGCCGTCGATACGGTCCGGAGTCCCGATGGCGTCCAGCGTGTCCAGAGCCCGGCTGGGCGCGCCGCCGTGCAGCGGTCCGGAGAGCGCTCCGACCGCCGCGACCAGACACGCGGCCACGTCCGCGCCGGTGGACGCCACCACCCTGCCCGTGAACGTCGAGGCGTTGAAGCCGTGGTCGATGGTGGAGATGAGGTACTGCTCGACGGCCCTGACCCGTGCGGGGGCCGGCTCGGCGCCGGTGAGCATGTACAGGTAGTTCGCTGCGAACGGCAGGTCCTCACGCGGCTCGACCGGTTCGAGACCCTGGCCGAGCCGGTGCAGGGCGGTCAGCACGGTGGGAACGGCGGCGCAGGCGGCGAGCGCGTCGCTACGGCGGCGGTCCGCCCCGATGTCGTACACCGGGCGGAATCCGGCCGAAGCCCCGAACAGCGAGAGTGCGGTGCGGAGGCCGGCCAGCGGACCGGAGACCGCGCCCGCGCGTGCGATGGCGGGCAGCGCGGCGCGCACCTCGTCCGGCAGACGGCGCAGACCGGCCGTGCGGGCAGCGAAGCCGGCGCCCGCGGCGCGGTCGGGGAGTTCGCCGTGGAACAGCAGGTACCAGACGTCCTCGAAGCTGCGGCTCTGCGCCAGCTCGATCGCCGAGTAGTGCCGGTAGTGGTAGAAGCCCTCGCGCCCGCGCACATCACCGAGTGCGGTGTCGGTGACGATCACACCGGCGAGACCGCGGGGTACGTCGAGCGGAGCGGTTCCGGTCCTCAAGGCAGACATTTGCGGGTCTCTCCTCCGACAGTCGATTTAACATTGATTCAACTGTCTATGATTGATTTAATTCGTGTCAACATTGATTAAATCAATACGAAGTCTCGATGGATGCCGATGGATATGGATACGGTGGGCACCATGACGCATGAGGCCGCGCACGGGGCCGACACCGAAGGCGCCGGTGGCGAAGACCCCACGGAGGCGCGCAGGCTCACCACACGGGAGACGGCAGAACTGCTCGGGGTGAAGCCCGAGACCGTGTACGCCTACGTGAGCCGGGGACAGCTCAGCAGCAGGCGGACCCCTGGGGGGCGCGGAAGCACGTTCGACGCCGCCGAGGTCGCTGCCCTGGTCCGGCGGACCTCACGCAGGGAGCCTGTTCCCGCGGCGGGCGAGCTGGTCTTCCGTACCGGCATCACGCTCATCGAGCACGACAGGTACTACTTCCGCGGTGTCGACGCCACCGAGCTCGCCCGCCATTACGGCTACGAGGAAGTCGCGGAGTGGATCTGGACCGGCGAGCTCCGTCCGGGCGTCCGTTTCACCGCGCCCCCCGAATCGCTCGCTGCCGCGCGGCAGACGGTCGCCGCACTCCCGGCACACAGCGGCTCGACGGACCGGCTGCGGGTCGCGGTCGTCGCAGCCGCGGCAGCCGATCCGCTGCGGTTCGATCTCTCACCCCAGGGGGTTCTCAGCAGCGCACGCAGCCTGATCCCCACCTTGGTGGCCGCCTTGCCTGTCGTCGGAGAACAGGCGCCGGCCCGCAGCCACGACGGGGCGAACGGCGTCTCCGCGTCCCTCGCCCGGCAGCTGTGGCCGAGGCTCTCCGGTCAACCGGCCGACGCGGCGGCCCTGGCCGTGCTCGACACAGCTCTCGCACTGCTCACCGACCATGACCTGGCGGCATCGACGCTGGCTGCGCGGGTCGCCGCGTCCGCCCACGCCCATCCGTACGCAGTGGTCTCCGCAGGGCTGGGCGTACTGGAGGGGCCCCTGCACGGCGCCGCGAGCGGACTGGCCCACCGCATGCTGTCCGAGGTCGTGGAACGGGGCAGCGCGTCCCCGGTCGTTGCCGACCATCTCCGTGCCGGCCGCCGCGTGCCGGGGCTGGGGCACCGCCTGTACACGGGTGAGGATCCGCGCGCCCAGGTCCTGTTCACCCTGTTGGACGACGTGCCGCAGGCCGCCCCGGCGCTGGCTGCGGCCCGCGACGTGGTCGCCACCACCGCCCGCCACACCCCTCTGCACGCCAATGTCGACCTGGCGCTTGCCGTCCTGTCGGTCGCCTGCGGCATGCCCGCGGAGGCGGGCGAGACGGTGTTCGCCGTGTCCCGCACCGCGGGCTGGATCGCCCATGCACTGGAGGAGTACACGGAGCGGCCCCTGCGGATGCGGCCCAGCGGGCAGTACACAGGACCTCGCCCGCCGCAGCCTCTGCCCGCGGCGGCGCTGCGTCCCGCACCTCTACCGCGGGCCGCTCCTGCAAATTAGCTACAATCCGCGGGAATTTTCTCGTGGCGGCTGAGCCGTGGAGCCGCGCACCACGAGTTCCGGCTCGAAGAGAAGCTCGTCGGACGGCACCGCACGTCCTGCGATCTGCACCGAGAGCAGCTCCACCGCGGCCCGGCCCATGGCCTCGATGGGCTGGCGGACCGTGGTCAGCGGCGGCTCGGTGCAGTTCATGAATGCCGAGTCGTCGTAGCCGACGACGGAGACGTCCGCAGGCACGGACAGTCCGCGGCGGCGCGCCGCGCGCACCGCGCCCAGGGCGAGCGGGTCGCTGGCACAGATGATGCCGGTGACTCCCTGGTCCAGCAGCCGCATGGCAGCGGCCTGCCCGCCCTCGAGCGAGAACATCGCCCGGGCCACCCACTCGTCCGGCACCGTCGTCCCCGCCTCCTCGGCGAGCGCCCGGGCAGCGGCGAGTTTCCGCTGCGAGGGCACGTGATCGGACGGGCCGAGGACGAACCCGATCCGTTCGTGACCGAGCGAGACGAGGTGGCGCCACGCCTGCTCGACGGCCACCGAGTCGTCGCACGAGACCCCGGGGAATCCGAGATGAGCGATGGCCGCGTTGATCAGAACCACTGGGATCTTGCGGTCGGCAAGCACCTTGTAGTGGTCGTGCGGGGCATCGGCCTGGTGATAGAGCCCACCGGCGAACACGACTCCGGACACCTGCTGCTGCAGCAGGAGCTCGACGTAGTCGGCTTCGGAGACCCCGCCCTTGGTCTGGGTGCAGAGCACCGGAGTCAGCCCCTGCTGGGCGAGCGCGCCGCCGACCACTTCGGCGAAGGCCGGGAAGATCGGGTTCTGCAGCTCGGGCAGGACGAGTCCGACCAGCCGGGCCCGCTCGCCGCGCAGCTGCGTGGGGCGCTCGTAACCGAGGACGTCCAGCGCGGAGAGGACGGCTTGCCGTGTCGCGTCGGAGACGCCCGGCTTACCGTTCAGCACCCGGCTGACCGTGGCCTCGCTGACTCCTACCTTCTGGGCAACCTGAGCAAGTCGTCGCGTCATGAACGCAAGATTAGCGCAAGAACCGCAAGAAGATTGCGCTGCGGTGGAAACCGTGGAAACCCCTAGAACGCTCACAGATCGAGCGCCGGGAGGCAAGGGGTCTGCAGATGGCAGATCGGCGGTGGTACGCGGACGAGGGAGCAGTACTCCGCTGCCGCAAGCTCTCCAGCGTCGAGCCCTCCGACTCGAGCGTTCCGGTGCGTCAGCGGAAGATCAACGGGAACGGATTTCAGGAAGGACCGGAATGCCCTCTACCGTTCATACGATGAACGCCCCACCGACCACCGTCCGGGGACCCCGCCGGTTCGGCTGGCCGAAGCGGGTCTTCTCGCAGGTCCTCCTGATGCAGCTGACCATCATCACCGGAGTCACAGCACTGGTCACCGGCCTCTTCCTGGCGCCGCTCAGCGACCAGCTCGACGACCAGGCGATGCGCCGGG
Organism: Streptomyces sp. NPDC060035; assembly: GCF_042736635.1. NCBI lineage: Bacteria > Bacillati > Actinomycetota > Actinomycetes > Kitasatosporales > Streptomycetaceae > Streptomyces > Streptomyces sp. NPDC060035. The sequence continues at coordinate 10,704 of NZ_JBHWVO010000041.1, read as the reverse complement.
CCCTCGCGATCGCGCAGAGCACGGCGGCGCAGCCCCAGATCGCCTCGTCGCTGCTCACCACGGCCCCGGTCCCGGACGGCCCCGTCCAGACGGTGGCCGAGCGGATCAGGCGGTCCACCGGCGCCGAATACGTCGTGGTCATGGACAGGCGCGGGGTGCGCTGGTCGCACACCGACACCGCCCGGATAGGCGCAGTCGTCTCCACGGACCCCAGCACGGCGCTCGCGGGCAGGTCCGTGATGGAGATCGACAGCGGCACGCTCGGCCGCTCCGCCCGCGGCAAGGTGCCGCTGCGCGACGAAGCGGACCGGATCGTGGGCGCCGTCTCCGTCGGCATCGCGTACGACAGCGTCCGCGCCCGGCTGCTCGCGGCGATCCCAGGGCTGCTCGCGTACGCCGGCGGAGCTCTGGCCGTGGGAGCGCTCGCCGCCTATCTGATCTCGCGCCGCCTGCAGCGGCAGACCCATGACCTGGCGTTCTCCGACATCTCCGCGCTGCTGACGGAGCGCGAGGCCATGCTGCACAGCATCCGTGAAGGTGTGGTCGCCCTCGACCGCACGGGACGCATCCGGCTGCTGAACGACGAGGCCCAGCGTCTGCTCGGCCTCGGTCCCGATGCTGCGGGCCGCCCGCTCGACGAGGCCCTGGGAGCCGGGCGGACCGCCGATGTACTGGCAGGCCGGGTGGTCGGGCACGACCTGGTGACGGTCCGCGGCACCCGGGTGCTGCTCGCCAACCGGATGCCGACCGACGACGGCGGGGCCGTGGCCACCCTCCGCGACCGGACCGAGCTCGAGAACCTCGGCCGCGAGCTCGACTCCACCCGTGGCCTGATCGACGCCCTCCGCGCCCAGGACCATGAGCACGCGAACCGGCTGCACACCCTCCTGGGACTCCTGGAGCTGGAGATGCACGACGACGCGATGGAGTTCGTCACCGAAGTCGTCGGCGTCCACCGGGCGACAGCCGAGCAGGTCACGGAGAAGGTCCACGACCCGCTGCTGGCTGCGCTGCTCGTCGGCAAGACGACGGTGGCCGCGGAGCGCGGCGTCGCCCTGCGCATGGCACCCGGCACCCTCCTGCCGGACCGGCTGGTGGACCCGCGCGGTCTCGTGACGGTCGTCGGCAATCTGGTCGACAACGCCCTGGACGCCGCCGCGGGGTCGATGGACGCCCGGATCGAAGTGGAACTGCGGGCCGACGGCCGTACGGTGGTCCTGCGCGTGCACGACAGCGGCCCGGGCATACCGTCGGGCAGCCACGAATCGATCTTCATGGAGGGCTGGTCCACCAAGGAGCTCCCTGCCCACGGCAAACGCGGGCTGGGCCTGCCACTGGTGCGGCGGCTGGCGGAGCGACAGGGCGGCAGCGTGTCCGTGTCGGATTCCCCGGAGGGCGGGGCCGTGTTCACGGTCGTCCTGCCGGAGGCCCTGGGCGAACGGGCCCCGGACGGGATGGCGACACCCGCGCAACCGGCGACGGCAGGAGAGACCCCGTGATCGAAGTCCTGGTCGTGGACGACGACATCAGGGTTGCGCAGATCAACGCGGCCTATGTCTCCAAGGTGCCCGGATTCCGCGTGGCAGCCCAAGCCCACTCGGCCACCGAGGCCCTCGCCAGGATCGGTGAAACACCCATCGACCTGATCCTCCTCGACCACTATCTGCCGGACCGCAACGGCCTGACCCTGGTGCGGGAGCTGCGGGGGCTCGGCAATCACACCGACGTGATCATGGTGACGGCGGCACGCGACGTCGCGACCGTTCAGGCGGCGATGCGCCACGGAGCCCTGCAGTACCTGGTGAAGCCGTTCACGTATGCGGGGCTGCGGACCAAGCTGGAGGCGTACGCAGCCCTGCGTCACACCTTCGAGGGCGGTGGCGAGGCCGAGCAGACAGAGGTGGACCGGCTCTTCGGTGCCCTGTGGGCCACTGGGGAGTCCGACCTTCCCAAGGGGCACTCGCCGACCACCGCCGAGCTGGTCCGGCAAGCCCTGCGCACCTCCGACGGACCGCTCTCCGCGCAGGAGATCGCGGAGAGCGCCGGAATGAGCCGCCAGACCGCCCAGCGCTATCTGAAACTGCTGGAGCGAACCGGACGGGTGCGGCTGTCCCTGAGGTACGGCGAGACGGGCCGCCCGGAACACCGGTACACCTGGGCTTCGGGCGCCTGAGCCGGCGGCAGGAGCGGGACGGTCCTCAGGCCGCACCTGCGCCGGTCAGAGACCGGACCTCGGCCTCCGCGTGCTTGGCTGCGTCGGGCGGCTCGGTGGAGGTGACCGTGCCGATCCAGCCGGCCAGGAATCCGGCCGGAATGGACACCAGCCCGGGGTTCTCCAGCGGGAAGAGCTGGAAATCCATGCCCGGGAAGAGGGACGCCGGGCTCCCCGAGACGACCGGCGAGAGCAGGACGAGCAGGACCGCGGGAATCAGCCCGCCGTAGACGGACCAGACCGCCCCCCGTGTGGTGAAGTTCCGCCAGAACAGCGAGTAGAGCAGCGCCGGAAGGTTGGCCGAGGCTGCGACCGCGAAGGCCAGTCCCACCAGGAACGCGACGTTGAGATCCTGGGCGAGGAGCCCCAGTGCGATGGCGACGACTCCGACGCCCGCTGCTGCCGTCCTGGCCACCGTGACCTCGCTGCGCTGCTTTGACCCCGGGCGCCGCAGCGAGGCATAGAGGTCGTGTGCGACGGAGGCGGAGGAGGCCAGCGTGATCCCGGCGACGACGGCAAGAATGGTCGCGAAGGCAATGGCTGCGACCACAGCGAACAGAACCGTGCCACCCGTGGATCCCTCCCCGCCTCCGAGGACGAGTGCCAGGAGCGGGACAGCGGTGTTACCGGAGGCGTTCGACGCCCGTACATCTGCCGAGCCGACCAGGGCGGCCGCTCCGAACCCGAGCACGATCGTCATCAGGTAGAAGCTGCCGATGAGTCCGATGGACCAGACGACGGAGCGTCGGGCGGCTCGGGCCGTGGGCACCGTGTAGAAGCGCGACAGAATGTGCGGCAGGCCTGCCGTGCCGAGCACGAGCGCCAGGCCCAGGCTGATGAAGTCGAAGCGTGCCGTCCAGCTCCCGCCGTACTTGAGTCCGGGCGAGAGAAACTCCTTGCCGTGGCCGCTGCGTTCGGCGGCGGTGTTGAGCAGAGTGTTGACGTTTCCGTTGAAATGCACGAGGACGAGCACGGTGAGCGCGAGAGCACCGGCCATCAGCAGGACGGCCTTGACGATCTGGATCCAGGTCGTGGCGCGCATACCGCCGAGCGATACGTAGATCACCATGAGTGCGCCGACCCCGACGACGGTCCAGGACCGGGCGGTGTCGCTCGTCCCACCGAGCAGTAGCGCGACGAGGCTGCCTGCACCCACCATCTGTGCCACCAGGTACAGCACCGAGACAGTGACGGACGAGGTGCCGAGCGCAGTGCGCACCGGACGGTCCGCCATGCGGGCGGCAACCACATCGGCGAGAGTGAACCGCCCGCAGTTGCGCACGAGTTCGGCTACGAGGAGCAGGACGACCAGCCAGGCGACGAGGAAGCCGACCGAGTAGAGCATGCCGTCGTAGCCGAAGAGGGCGATCAGTCCCGAGATCCCGAGAAACGAGGCGGCGGACATGTAGTCGCCGGCGATGGCGAATCCATTCTCCATGGGAGAGAACAGTCGCCCGCCCGCATAGAACTCCTCCGGGGATCCCTGCCTGTTCCGGCTCACCCAGGTGGTGATGCCGAGTGTCACGGCGATGAACGCGCTGAACATCAGCAACGCCAGCGTCTGATGGTCTCCGCTCACCGATCGATCCCTCTCGTCATCTCCTGGGTGTCCCAACGCAGCTCCAGTGCGGCCCGGTCCCTGCGCAGGCGGGCATGACGCGCGTACGCCCAGGTGAGCAGGAACGTGGTGACGAACTGTCCGAGCCCCGCGACCATTGCCACGTTGAGTGCACCGGCAACCGGTTGCGCCATCAGATCGCGTGCTGTCGTGGCCGCGACGACATAGGCGAAGTACCAGAGGAGGAAGGCTGCCGCCGCGGGGACCACGAACCGCCGGTAGCGGCGGCGCACTTCGCGGAAGGCGGCGCTTCGCTGTACCTCGAGATAGATGTCGGCGGCACTGTGATTGTGCTGTGGCGCCACGGGCCCGGGCAGCCCGTCGGGCGCCATGCCCCCCGTACCGTCCAGCTCGCCCCATCCGGGGGCCAGCGCGTCGTACCACGGGTCGTCGAGCCGCACCGCTGCGGCTTTCAACCCTGCTTCCTTCTCCACCCGAACAACTCCCTTGTCCACGAGCCTTTTCGGCCGCGTAGCCAAGAATGGGCAGATCGGGAAGATCCCGGGCACTTCATTCGCCCGGCTTCACCATTTCAGGTGACGGAAGTCCCGGGCGGGTGTGCGAGTCCCCGGCCGTACGCATAGCGCACTGCTTGTGCTCGGTCACGCGCTCCCGTCTTGGCGAAGAGGTTGTTGATGTGAGTCTTCACCGTGGCCCGGGAGATGTGCAGCGCGCGTGCGATTTCCGCGTTGGACAGTCCCCCGGCGATCAGGACGAGCACCTCGGCCTCTCGGGGGGTGAGCCCGTCGGGCAGCTCGGACGGCAACGGACGGACGGCCTCCGCGGTGACCCGCTCCAGCAGCCGGCGCTGCACCTTCGGCGAGAGTCCGGCCTCGCCGGACAGCACCGCCTCGATGGCCTGCACGATCTCCTCTCCCCGGGCGTCCTTGGTCAGATAGCCCCGCGCGCCCGCCTGCAACGCCGTGAACAGCGAGTCGTCGTCGGCGAAGGTCGTGAGCACCACCACCTGGGTGCGGGGGTATTCCTTGCGGATCCGGCGCGTTGCCTCGACGCCGTCGCAGCGGGGCATCCGCAGATCCATCAGGACCACATCGGGCGCCTTCTCGGCGACGAGCGCAACCGCCTCGTGCCCGTCCTTCGCCGAACCGACCACCTCGATGCCGGGCAACAGTCCCAGCAGCATGACGATGCCTTCGCGCACCACCGCCTGATCATCGGCGACCACCACCCGCGCACTCACGCAGGCACCCGCAGATTCACCACGAACCCCTCCTCGCCCGGCCCTGCCTCCAGCGTCCCGCCGATCAGTTCGGCGCGCTCCCTCATCCCCAGCAGACCGTATCCGGAGCCACTGACAGCGAGCTCACACGCCGAGCTGTGTCCACCTGAGTCCCGCACCTCCAGGGCGACAGAGTCCGGCAGGTACTCGAGCCGGACGAAGACGGCGGCCCCCGGAGCGTGCTTACGGGCATTGGTCAATGCCTCCTGTGCGACCCTCCGCACCGTCTGGGAGGCCTCCGGGGCCAGGGGTCTGCACTCCCCCGTCACGAACACCTCGGCCGCCTCACCGGCCACCAGCTGCCGCAGGAAGTCCTCCACCGGAGTCATCTCCCCGCGCAGCACGGAAAGGGCCTGACGTGTCTCTGCGAGGCCCTCACGCGCCATGGAACGCGCTGCGACCACTCTCTCCAGGACAAGGTCGCGGAACTTCCCCGCAGGCTCTCGCTCGATCAGCAGTCGGGCCGCTTCCAGGTGCACCAATTGCGCGGAGAGGCTGTGGGCGAGCACATCGTGAATCTCGCGGGCGATCCTGGACCGCTCGGCCAGCGCGGCCGTCCCGGCCTCCGCCACCCTCGCGGCCCGCTCCTGGTCGAGGAGCCGCTGGGCGTTGCCCCGGGCCTCGGCATCGAGGCGCAGGACATATCCCCCCAAGCACAGGCTTCCGGTGGTGATCACGGTGGTCAGCCACCCGTCGCTCTTGACGATCGCGTAGGCGGCGAGAGCCACAGCGGTGAGCGGCACAGCCGCGGAGAGGGGGAGCCGCTCCAGGGCTGTAATGGCGCAACCGCACCACAGCACTACGGCGAGGGCCCCAGCACCCGCCTCCTGCGCCCCGAACGCCGCGGCCATCAGCAGCACCAGCAGTCCCAGGGACGGCCACAGTCGGTGCTGCAGGGTTTTCCGGAAGAACGCCACGCCAACCGCCGTGCAGCCGGCCGCTCCCACCAGGACGACCGCGATCTGCCAAGGGGCAAACCGTCCTTCGGCGAAAGTGCTCCAGAGGAGGCCGACGAGCGCAGCAGCCCATACGAGTCGTCCGATGGCAGCCCGCGGCCGCGTCTGCGCGGTTCTGGCGAGGGCCTCCTTGGACGGCCAGCTCGTCCACGTGCTGCGGTTCACACGTGACCCTTCCACGCGGGCTGCGCGGGCTGCGCGGGCTGCAACAGCATGCCGTCGGCCGGACCAACGTAGCGCGCACGCATACTCCGGGCCCGCCAGGTCAGCACTCCGCTGCGCGCGAGCAGCATGGCCGCGAGCGACATCAGGAGAGCGGCTGCCCCCTGGTGTATGCCCCGCAGCACCCCGGCACCGGCCAGCCCTGCGCGGAGCGCGAGGCCTCCCACCCACACCAGGACTGTGGCCCTGGTGCCCCTGCTCCACACGGAGCCGTCCGGCTCGCGCCACAGGCCGGCCGTCCAGCCCCAACCGGCGCCGGTGACCAGTCCCACCACGAGCCCGGCTCCGAGAATCAGTGCGGACACAGCCTCCTGATGTGGATCAAGGGCTCCGTCGTTGCGCGCGGAGAAGATCAGCAAGATCCCCGGCAGGACCCACCATCGCTTGTCGTCACCGATCCGCTGCGCCGTGAACTGACGCACGACGACGAGCGCGACGACCGCAGCGATCGCCAGAACAGGGAAGAGCGCGGACATGGAAGCCTCCGAGAGACGGGAAGGTTCGAGGCCTTCGACGCTACGGAAGCGCGGGGATCAGGGGATCGGCTCAGGGGTTGACCGTGGGTGGAGAAGCTTGCTCCACCCACGGGTGGACTCGGTCAGACGTGGACCCGGTCAGACGTCGATACGCGAGCGGTCGAGCGTGGCCGCCGAGCTGGTGATGAATTCCTTTCGGGGCGCGACCTCGTTGCCCATCAGCAGGTCGAAGACCTGCTCGGAGGATTCGAGGTCACCGATGTTGATCCGGCGCAGTGTGCGGTGGCGCGGATCCATCGTGGTCTCCGCCAGCTGGTCCGCGTCCATCTCACCGAGACCCTTGTAGCGCTGGATCGAGTCCTTGTACCGGACGTTCTTCCGCTGCAGCTCCAGCAGCGTCTGCCGCAGCTCGTTGTCGGAGTACGTATAGATGTACTTGTCCTGGCCCTTCTTGGGCTGGACAAGCTCGATCCTGTGCAGCGGGGGCACCGCCGCGAAGACCCGCCCCGCCTCGACCATCGGCCGCATGTAGCGCTGGAAGAGCGTGAGCAGCAGGCACCGGATGTGGGCACCGTCGACATCGGCGTCCACCAGCAGGACGATCTTGCCGTAGCGCGCGGCGTCGATGTCGAAGGTCCGTCCGGAACCCGCTCCTATGACCTGGATGATGGCGCCGCACTCGGCATTCTTGAGCATGTCCGAGACGGAGGACTTCTGAACGTTGAGGATCTTTCCGCGGATCGGCAGCAGCGCCTGGAACTCGCTGTTCCGGGCAAGCTTGGCCGTGCCCAGCGCCGAGTCGCCCTCCACGATGAAGAGCTCACTGCGCTCGACGTCGTCGCTGCGGCAGTCGGCGAGCTTCGCCGGCAGGGAGGAGGACTCCAGCGCGGTCTTGCGGCGCTGTGCGTCCTTGTGCTGGCGGGCCGCGATTCGGGTGCGGGCTGCTGCCACCGCCTTCTCCAGCACGGACCTGGCCTGGGCCTTGGCATCGCGCTGCGTGGAGGTCAGGAATGCCTTGAGCTCCTTGGCCACCACGTTGGCAACGATCCGGTTGGCTGCCGAGGTGCCGAGCACCTCCTTGGTCTGGCCCTCGAACTGCGGCTCAGCCAGCCGTACGGTGACGACCGCCGTGAGGCCTTCCAAGGCGTCGTCCTTGACGACATCGTCCTCGGCGACGCGCAGCAGCTTGGCCGAGCGGAGCACCTCGTTGACGGTCTTGGTGAGGGAGCGCTCGAAGCCCGACACGTGAGTGCCGCCCTTGGGCGTGGCGATGATGTTGACGAAGGATTTGACGTTGGTGTCGTAACCGGTACCCCAGCGCAGCGCGATGTCGACGCCCAGTTCCCGGGTGACCTCGGTCGCCGTCATGTGGCCGCGGTCGTCCAGGACCGGAACGGTCTCCTTGAACGTCCCCGTCCCTGTCAGGCGCTGGACATCGCTGACCGCCCTGTCCTGCGCCAGATACTCACAGAACTCGCTGATTCCGCCGTCGAAGCGGAACGTCTCCTCCGTTTTCCCCTCGCCGTCGATGCCGCGCTCGTCCCGAACGACGATGGTCAGGCCGGGCACCAGGAAAGCCGTCTGCCGCGCTCGCTGGTACAGCGTTTCCAGGCTGAGTTTGGCGTCCTTGAGGAAGATCTGCCGGTCCGCCCAGTACCGCACCCGGGTACCGGTGCGGTTCTTCGGGACTCGCTTCCCCTTGCGCAGACCGTTCGACGGATCGAAGGGGCTGTCCGGCCCCTGCTCCGTAAACATGCCCGGAACGCCGCGCCGGAAGCTGATCGAGTGGGTCGAGCTGTTGCGGTCGACCTCTACGTCGAGCCGGGCGGAGAGCGCGTTGACCACCGAAGCGCCCACGCCGTGCAGGCCGCCCGACGCCGCGTAGGAGCCACCGCCGAACTTTCCGCCGGCATGAAGCTTGGTCATGACGACCTCGACGCCGGAGAGCCCTGTCTTGGGCTCGACGTCGACGGGGATACCCCGCCCGTTGTCACGGACCTCGACGGAGGAGTCGTCGTGGAGGATGACCTCGATGCTGTCGCAGTAGCCGCCGAGAGCCTCGTCGACCGAGTTGTCGATGATCTCCCAGAGGCAGTGCAAAAGTCCGCGGCTGTCCGTGGACCCGATGTACATCCCGGGGCGCTTGCGGACCGCTTCGAGCCCCTCGAGGACGAGGAGGTGCCGCGCGGTGTAGTTGGAGCTGTCCCTGTCTGCGCCGCCTGCTCCGGTCAGCAGCGCAGTGGACGGCACGGAATCGGCGGTCACGCGGTTCGCTCCTCGCTGAATTTCATTTTGGGGCCCAGTGGGTACGGGCTCGGCCTAGGTAGCCGCTGAGAGCCTACCGAGGCCTGGTAGAGCGGTTGTAACGCCACCCAGGGGGAATCCTTATGCTAGTCCAGCCTCGCATACGCGTTCGATCATTCGTCCGAGTGACGTGCACATCACGTTCCCTTCGAGGCATGAACCATTTAGGCTCCGGGCACGTCCTCATGAACAACCGGCAAGCCAGCCGGCGGACGGACCCCACCACAAGCAACGCGAAACCGTAGCGCTCCGCAATACGGCACATTCGCCGCCAACCGGCAACAGACAGCCATCTTGAGAAGAAGTTTCGAAGAAAAGCCACGAGCGGGAACGTTTTCGGCCTGGTTGGATGTTGACCCTGGTACGACAGCTCGTCGAGCTAGAGAAGAGGCGACGTGACTACTGTTCTGACCCCCGCGAGCCCGCTGACCGCAGCTGACCGCTGTGACCGTTGCGGCGCCCAGGCATATCTGCGCGTCGTCCTGATCAGCGGCGGTGAACTGCTCTTCTGCGCCCACCACGGTCGCAAGTTCGAGCCGGAACTCAAGAAGATCGCCGCGGAAATACAGGATGAGACAGATCGACTCACCGCCGTACAGGCGACTGCAGCCGACGAGGAACAACACTGATACCTCGCATCCACGACGAGCCAGGGGCCTGTCCAGGACCGGCCGACGGGCGGCCTTCCCGCAAGGGGAAGCCGCCCGTTCTCGTACTTCCCGGGTGTTGACGCGGTCAGTCCTGACCAGCCATCCACCGGATCGCCGCAGAGACACGGGTGTACACACCCGGACTCCCGGGGCTCCCGCAGCCACTGCCCCAGGAAACCAGGCCGATGAGCCGCCCACGGGCCACCAGCGGGCCGCCGCTGTCGCCCTGGCACGCATCCCGCCCGCCTGCCGTATCACCGGCGCAGAGCATCGATGAGGCGTCGTACGTGCCGTACAGGCCGCCGGGATAGGCACGCGCGCAGGCACTGTCCGACAGCACACGTACCTGGGCGGCGTGCAGCACAGACGCGTAGGCGCCGTATCCGGTCGTGTCCCCCCAGCCGTACACCGTCGCACCGGTTCCCGGCTCGTACGCGGTGTCCCCGGCCCCGGCCATCGGAATGACACTGCTCTCCGGCAACTCCCCCGCCAAGGTCAGCACTGCCAGATCGGCGGCGTTCGTGCGCGGGTTGTAACCGGGATTGATCCATGCCGTACGCACCGGGATTTCCTGGCCCCCGGGTCCGCTCAGTTCATCCCGGCCGGCGATGACCCGCAGATCACGGAGCTCGTTGATGCCGACACCCAGGACGTCCTCCCCCAGGCAGTGCGCGGCCGTCAGCACTTTTGTGGGCGCGATCGCCACCGCACCGCAGAACTGGCCGTCGCGGGTTCCTCCGAACTGGTCACGGCTGGACAGTGCCACGGTCCAGGGGCTGTCCGCGACGCGGGCCGGACGGCCGCCGACAACAATGCTGTCCGCAGTGGCCGGGGCCGGGGTGGCGAGCGGTATCAAAGCCCCAACGGCCGCGAGGGCGAAGGCCACGGGGACGGCACGGACGACAAAGCGGGGCATGAAGACTCCTGACGCCGGGGTGAACGATGCCCACTCAGCGTCATCCGCACCGCAGCCGCCCGCACCTGCACACAGGCGTGGGGCCCGGAACCTGAAGAGGTTCCGGGCCC